>JAKADQ010000104.1 GCA_021820405.1 Thermoplasmata archaeon
GTGAAATTTGCGTATGCTGAGTCGTTCATGTGGACTGATTCAACTGGCACGAATGTTGTTTCATTTGTCCCCACAAACTTAGTAGTGGTTGTTGTAGATGGTAATGCAACAGCAGTACCCGTAGTACCTGTTGAACCAACAGCCTCTCCTGCAACACTTTTAACTGCGACTCCTGTACCTATAGTTATGTTTGCAGTTATTTTGGAGGCAAACTCTAAGGAGATCTCACTTATTGCATACTGATTGACGTTTCCAGTAGTAAGAGCCGATGTCATGTATGCGGTTTGATAGAACTCAGGAACCTCAACGCCTGTCTTGTTTTTTACATCGTGGGTTGGCATTTCAAATTCTGAAATATATCCATAATCTCCAGCAGTTGAAGATATTGAACTCGAAGCGTTAAACTCTCTTACTGAATATATCTGTGTCGATGAATATAGGAGAGTACCAGCAGAGGCAGAGGATGGCTTGTAACCAAGAGTATTAATCTGTTGTCCCTGTGCTGCAATATGCCCTAATTCTGCACCTGCTGGGACTAAGAACATGAATACAACGATTATACCGATGAATGCGATCATTATCCTCTTGACCTTGCTCGGCCCTGACTCAGTGAAATTGAGAGCCTTAGCACCTGAGGATTTGATTCCCTTGAATCCATGAGTATGAGCCCATGCAACAGTCCAGATCAGCGAGAATACTGCCAGGAATGTCATTGCGAGGAAAAACTCAGCATATTCATTGCCTGAAAATGCAGGAGTCAAAACGTATGCACCGAATGAAAATTCATATCCGAGATATCCGCCGACAAAACCACCAATGCCAAAAGCAACGATGAATCTTGCAAGAAGATCCCATATTCCTTTACCTGGTGGAGTGCTATACTCAACCAATCCCCAAATTACAACGCCGATCAGAATCGCAGGTACAAGGAGTCCCTGAGTGATTACAGGCACCCCCTTTACAACTGAGATATCTGGCCTTGAAACATACGAAACAAACAACAGGATGCTCAAAAAGGCAGCGATTATGATCGCACCCAATGACATGCCCATTGCTCCAGATTTCCCTCTGGAGGAACTAGCTCTTTTTGTAGTTGCCATTGGGATAGGCATGTGGTAGTTAAACTAAAGACACAATTTAGTTGAGATAATCTAATTGAGATTGACTTATGTAGAATTTAACGCTACTGGTTACAATCATTTTTAGATATTTGAGGCCATATAGACCACGATTAATGAAGGAATAAAGAATATAAAGAGCAACTTATAAGCCAATGGTATATTCTCTCCTACTATTATATCGATGGCAACGGAATCAATCGCTGACACGACTATTCCTACCAGGCTTATTGATATCCATTTTACTAAGTCCATAATGTTAAATCATAATTAAGTATTTAATTCTATGCTTTATATTATTTTAAGTATATTTATCCTGTTTTTTTATATTTTTAATTATAATTCGAATTAATTGTGGCTTAAAAGAATCGGTATAATTAG
This sequence comes from Thermoplasmata archaeon, assembly GCA_021820405.1. Taxonomy (GTDB): domain Archaea; phylum Thermoplasmatota; class Thermoplasmata; order Thermoplasmatales; family Thermoplasmataceae; genus Cuniculiplasma. Next base: position 1,500 of record JAKADQ010000104.1, read on the forward strand.
AATTATAATTCAAATTAATTGAAATTTAAAAGAATTAAAAATTTAAATCTAAATTATTATCTCGACAATCTATAGGAAAATACATTTGTTCTTTTTTCTTTTTCAATCAGTGTCAAATCTACAAAGAATCCAAGTCTTCTGGCAAGCTGTCCATAATTGATCTTGATTCCCTGGTACAATAGAATTGAAAGAATCTGGCTGACCTTGTAGCTTCTTCCAGGGTACCTGTTGAAAATGTTGAGGATTGCCTTATCGATTGAGTCGAAGTCTACTCTTACAGTGATCTCCACCATGTCTTTTATTTCTCCACTATCCTGCAGATCCAATTGTTTCACTTCTTTACCTCCCATGTTAAAAAATCTAATGCAGATTTGATAATTTCAGATTTTTCCGGTATCTGATAATTACGTATCAGCCGTCTCGCATATGACTTGTCAAAACGCATGCTATGTGGGGCACCTATATCTATACAGGCATCGTACCTTGTATGTGTGTCAAGTTCAGAATTTATTACCTCTTTGAATCTACCAATATCAGCAGGATAGAATATGAAGCACGAAGTGCCTTCATAATGATAACCATCCTTAATTATTGCGCAGTCAGCCCCACGATTTATAGAATAATCTATTATTTTTTCAAAACTAGCATAGAGTTTGTCAGTCTCATCAAACGCCCCGTATGGCTGTGTTATATACCAGTACTTGTTGCTAGAAGTGTGGTCCAATATAGTTGAAAAGTCATGCTCGCTTTTGTAAAACCCTTCAAAGAAAGTACCCCATAATCCCTCAAAGCGGTTTATATTTCCCCAACAATGCCTACACACATATTTTTTTGGCTCTACTCTTTCTATTATATTCATTCTTTCACCTCTTTCTCTCTATTTGCTTGCTTCCTTTCCTTCATTAGATTATCTATGAATTCCTTAACCTCTCCTAGGCACGTTGCATCGAATAAAGTTCCTTCAGAAGGGTAAAAAACATATCGTCTCCATTTTCCGAACCAGGATATCCTGGCTAAAACTTCGGTGTCATACTTTTTGAGAGAACTTACCACATAAACTTCTGTTTTAGCCTTTTTTTCAACCATCTCAAATCTAAGATACCTATTCATTTTTACAGCTAAGTCAAGCCTCGTAGGCTCTCCGCACTGCCTACAGAATGTATAAAGAAATGCAGGAGCTTCCCGTCTGGCATAATTCAGCTGGGTTGTGTGACCCTGAGCACAGATATAATCAACCATCATGATACCACCAAATAATTTTCAATATTCATTTCTTCAATTCCTCCTTTTTAGTTGTATGCTCTTTCTCGCCTCGTAAGCCTCGTAAAATGCAATTAAAAAGAATCCTATTGCGATAACTAATAGCACAAAACTGTAATCGATTGCTTTCCTGGTTACCAGTGCCAATAGGTATGTCGCTGCGAATAACACAAAAAAAACCTGTCCCCTTCTAATCCTTTTTTTATCAACACTTAAGCTGTTTGTTGTTTCCGTGTTCATTTAACTACCTCCATGTTCTTGCTTTGTGTTCTTCACTGTTTTTTATAAATTCTACTGGTTTGTTATGGTTCAGAGAATAGGCTAATTCTCTTTTTGTAGATTCCCCGATATAGCCGTTTCTGTCCCATATTACAACCCTATCAGCACAGTCAATCTTTTTTAAATGCAATTTGTCCATTTCTTCTTTTACCCGCGTATCTATTGACTGTATGTCTATGTCCATATTCTCTGGCAACAAAACCCATTTTCCCTTTGTCATCTGTTCATCCCGATATTCAAGCATTTCATTTTTGAATCTTACAGATCCACAGATTACTACTATTTCCATTCATTTCACCCCTTGTTTTTTATTTTCCCTTAATTTAAAATCGATTTGATGCTGTTCTTTCGCTTCAGATGTAATATTACATTCAGATATCACTTCTGAAGTATTCTTGACAGAGGTATGATAGGATTCATACTCCTTTTTGACTTCATCGGTGATCTCCTTCCAGGGCCATTCAAAGAAATGATATCCATTTTCATTATGTTCAATAGGTTTCCCTCTCTCCCATACCCTGAAAAACCACTCCTTATGTCTTCGTTCATTTCCATTCTTAACCCAATCTCTCCAGACCATCCAGACCTGAATTTTCTGGTATGAAAAATAATAAGGGTAGTTCTGATCTATCTTATCT
>JAKADQ010000105.1 GCA_021820405.1 Thermoplasmata archaeon
GTTGAGTAGCATACTCAATTTTTCCAGCTTCAGATTGAGCTCATCCCTGGTGATTTCCCTTGAAGAGTCGGGTGAAGAAGACACTGTCAACTGCACTCCTCTGCGTTCAGATTCTGAAGGAGCTCATCACCGGCATTGACGAAGGAGAGAACAGAAGCAAGTAGCCAGACAGCTACTGTTGGAATCCACGAGTAAGCATAATAAGTTCCTCCTCGGGTAATTATAACCGAGATTGTTCCAACAACGTCGCTGAGTACAAACATGCCTATGGCAATAATCGCTTCAAATGGAACTCTTCCCATTGACTGAGAAACAAATCGATAAACGAAAATAGCAACCAGCCCAAGTGTCACAGCCTCGAAAAGCACACCGTCAAATGTCTTGAATATCCCGGTTGCCAGAAGCACCACCATTAGGATGAGTGCTGCAAGTAAGGCATACTTTAGAACACCATCCTTGAGGCTCTTCGAACGAACCCGAGAAAGAGATTTTTGCAGCTTGGAGGCCATGGCTGCCCTGCTGAAGACAAAACCTGAAAAGTATGACGCAGCTGCAATAATGATGCCGTAGGATATTCCGAAAGCAACGTCCTGGAAAATAGGTTGCCTTATTGGGTTTAGAATGTTGGGAATGTAAATGAAGAGGAGTATAGCTAGGGCCCAGATGGCATAATATATTCCCCATGCTCTCCTCAGTATGTAACGTTCCATTGCCATTGCCCTGTTTCCGACACAAATGAGCTGCCTGGCTACGTCTTCAATTTGATGATCAGTCATACCTGCCTTCCTTCCTCAATAGATGCTGGTCTGATCCTGGATACCAATATAATAGATATTGCAAAAAGTAATACTATCCAGAAAAGCAGTGAAACTATGAATATATTGGTATTGAGCAGAGTTCCGCTTCCTCCATTGATGTTGATCGGTGCCCTGTGACCATAGTAGGTTGTCAGCAGGAGTCTCTGTATGTCAGAGAAAGGACTTGCGTATATAACGTAAACTGGAAGAGGTTCTCCAAGGACAGAAAATGCAAAAATGTATGAAATGATCTGTGGTACAAATGCGACAAATGAAATACTCTTTAGTCCTGCGTAATTATTAACTGACACAACTAGAATAACTGCAATCAGAAACATGAAAATTCCTGCTAGAAAAAATACCCCAAGAGACTGTAACGGCATTGCTGGAATAAGCGAGTAATGTGATTTATAACTGTACATCAGTATGGAAACTGCCATCAATACCACCCCTATGATTGTGGATACCACTGCGGTTCCTGCCATCAGGCTCAAAACATAAGTTGATGGCCTGAGTTTTGTAAAACGGAATGAATAGGCTAGCGACGAATTTGCATAGTAAACTGAATACGATATGGTCGTAGCTATGACTCCTGATGCAATGAGGCCTATTATTGAATACCATACTGATGTGTATCCTAGAGACTCCTGCCTAGAGGTCATGTTGAAGCCAAAAACAAAAGCACCCATGAACAGCCAAAAGACTGTGAACCCAATTCCCCATCCCCACAGTGGCTTATTTGTGAGGAGAGATTTAAGATAATATTTAATAAGCATCATACCACCTCATCAAAGATGGAGTTCAGGTTCCGTATACCGGATATTTTCACGCTTCCTTCTCCCTGAGTAATGGAAAAAGTTCCAAAATCTGTTCTCCAAACTGATATGTTTTCCGCAACTTCTCCCCTTGTAATGTATAGATCGTCAATCTGTGAACCCTTAAATTTCCCGTACAGTTTGCCCTGGATCATGAAATACAGATACCATTCTGCAAGCTTTTTCACGATTTCAAGCTCGTGGGTATTTAGCAATATAGCTGCATCTAAACTTTTCAGGAGATTGAAATACCTGTATCTTCTGTTCTGATCAAGGTTTTCGAATGGCTCATCTAAAAGAACAAGATCTGGATGGAAACTTACTGCAAGCAGATTGCATAGCATCTTCTGTTGGCCTGTACTTAGATTGAATATCTTTCTTTTCACTATGTCGCTGAGCCCAAAATCCCTTAGGAGACGGTAAACAGCATCTGATTTGGAATCCTTCAGATCAGAATACACTTCAATAATATCGCCCACAGATCCGCTTATAAGCCTGTAAACCTCCGGAAGATTTGTTGAGACTTTCAATTCACTTCTGATATTTGTTGGATTTTTTCCAAATATCTTTGCAGTTCCATCGTTCTCACGCACCATTCCAAGGATAGACCTGAACAGAGTCGTTTTACCAGATCCGTTTGGACCCACTACTATAGCCTTTCCCCCATCCATTAAAAGATCTACACCGCTTAGGGCCTGATTCTCATGGTCACTACTGTACCATGCGGAATAGTTTTTAAGTTCAATCATTGAAATTGGATTGCTTTAGTCAACATATAACCATACGGGAGTTCAAATATTGAACCTATGTTTCAGAGAAAGAATGATCTTCTAATTCTCTCAAAGAGGGATTTTGATAGATATAGGAATTCACCCATATTCATTTACCTGTTTTCGAGTTTAAATATTACTTATTTTCCTTTAAGAGAAAAATGTTCAAAATTTCCTTTGGGTACATTGCAAAGAACTCAATAGGGCATAAAAATATCTTGGTATTATCTATTTTTACGAACTCATATGCATTCCGGTTTATTAGAATTCCTGAGCACTGCCCTATCCGGTTGAATGACTTTGCCACTTCCTTAAGATCATAATGTCCGCTTTTCACCTCTATTGGTACAACCCTTCCATTAAACTTTAGAACAAAGTCTATTTCTGTTTGTCCGCTTCGGTAATAATATTCAGGCTGCAGAGAATTCAGCACTGCGGCCTCAAAAACCTTGCCCATGTCAACATTTTCGTTTACGGACAATAGTGATGAATAGAATGCTGGCAGGTAAGGATAAACCTTCTTTAGTTTTCTAGAAGCCGATGAAGCTCCGGGCCTGTAATTGCCAACTGTCTTTATCAAGAATGCATATTCCATATAGGATATGAAATTAGAGATCGTGATACGATTTCTTCCCAGAGAAGATGCGAGTTTATCAAGATTCACTATCATCCCTGGCGACTGCAAGAGTATTTCCATGAGGCGCTTGAGCAGGTCCATGTCCCTGATTCCAAATTCCTGCGGAATATCTCCTGTTATAATCCGATCTATAACTATGCTTCGGATATAGGTTCTTATCTTCCATGAATCGGCTTCGCCAACCAGTTCAGGAAATCCTCCCATATCAATGTATTCAGTGAATAGTGGACGCAATATGTCATTAGCGAATTGAAGATTCTCAAACGCTACCGTTCTTCCCTTAAGTGCAACAAATTCATGAAATGATAAGGGTTCGATTTTTATGCGAAAAATCCTCCCGGCAAGGGTTTCGGTTGATCCTCTTATTGTGTTCAATGATGCCGAGCCGGATAATACAAACTTTAGATTTGGATACAGATCATAAAATATCTTTATCCTGTTTTCCCATTGTTCTGCCTTCTGTATTTCATCCAGGAACACGTATACCTGGCCGGCATCTGTAATGGGGTCCTTAAGGATGCTCGCAATATAGAAGTTTATTACTTCATCAATACCCCATGAAACTTCATCAAAAGAAAAATAGAGTATATTTGTAGGTCTAATTCCGTTCCTTATAAGGTCTGAAATAACCCTGTACATGGTTGTTGTTTTTCC
>JAKADQ010000106.1 GCA_021820405.1 Thermoplasmata archaeon
GCACACACAAGAGCAGTGATTTCAACCCCGATGGTGAATGGGGAATAACCGCCATCCTCTTCCCATCTGTCCTGATCCGTGGCCGGCCCAGAGAGGCAGATATAATTGGCAGCCTTTCGAATCATATCTGTGTAATCCTTTATATTGATAAGATCACGTTGCCATAACATATATGCCAGTATTATGGGAAAAGCGGTCTCATCCATTTGTATACCATTCCAGTATGGCTTTCCATCGAGCCACATATTCTGAGGCCAATGACCGTCAGATTCCTGGGTTGAGCGCAAATAAGACAGAGCTTCCACTGCATCCTTAAAATCACCGCCAGCAATTAAGGCTTCAGAGGCTTCAACCATGTCCCTCGGCCAAATTAGATGATAGCCCCCTATGTCGTTATCGCCCTTTGAATAGCCCCATGGTATGGACAAACTGGCTATTATGCCTCCCCTGAACTGAAATCCCGCCTGATGTGTCTTGATTACACTCATGCTTCTGAGAGCCAGTTTATATTTTGATGTTTCAGGAATCTCATCTTCGAGTTTTGCATAGAATTCCTTCCAGTTCTTTGTAAATTTGTTCAACTTATTTTCCCAGCCATTGTACCAGCTCAAAAGAGTTTTTAGAGCTGCTTCCTCAGGTGTGTCACCAAAACCAATAAAATATGTAAATTCAGAGGATTCATTGATTTCAGATGTCAGGGCAATGTTTCCATCTTCCGCATGATCGTACTGTGTTTCGATTCTGAATTCCTTACTTAATGTCTGCCATCCATCGGAAAATCCAGAATAGCCTATACTCATTGAACTTTGAGCTGAGGGGCAGAACAGCGCCATGCATATACCTTCCCTTGATGCGATCATGAATTTTCTGCCCTTGTAATTCATTATCCACCCGCTATTGCCGTATCCTGAATTTTTGATATGAGGTGCTGTCAGCGAGTATATTTTAAGATTGCTTCCGGAAAGATCGTGAAATTTAACGTGCTCAATTATCACGTCTCTTTCGGGATCTGAAAAGATAATTTTCTTTATTTCATACTTTCCACCCTTATGTTTGTTTATAATGCTGAACGCGGGAATTCCATCTTCTATGCACTCTGTTTCCGAAGTTGTATCTCGCTTTTCCTCTGAAAAGAATTTGTCTCCAACTATAAGGTACTCATGATCCCTTGTGTTTGCGATATCTATCCTTGGATAGAAAATTTCATTTAAAATTCCATGGGAGACTGTATACCATACCCTGCTTGACGAGGATATGGCACAACCAACTCCATCCTTGGCACTTGAGGTCCATCTGGGAGCTATGCCAGGCTTTCCTGGGGGTTCAATTGTCATGAGCATACATGGTGATCTGTCTTAATATTATTTCCGATTTTATAAATAATTTTCAATCCCCCTGGGGTATAGAATTGACTCAATTCTGGTCTCCTTTGCCAGGAGTTGTTTCTCATTCTGTGCGGTTACACAAACATGTCCCATTTTTCTCTTTCTCCTGACTTCACCCTTTCGGTACATAAAGATCCTGGTGCCTCCAATCTTCGCTATCTCCGCTGTCTGTGCATAGGAAATATCAGTTCCGATTACATTTACTATCCCTGAAGGTACGTAAGTAACTGGATCTTCCATAGGTATGTTAGCCACAGCCCTTATATGATTCTCAAACTGAGAAATAGAGGACCCCATCAGCGTATGATGCCCGGTATTGTGCACCCTGGGGGCATATTCATTTATCAGAGGGCCGTCCGGAGTCAGAAAGAATTCTATGCCCATTATGCCAACGTATCCCAATTTTTTCATCAGCCTTGAACTGATCTCTTTCAGAGATTCAACCAGATCCCTGTCCTTTATGCCCGTATTGTTTCTTATGAGTATCCCCTGAATATTCGTGTTGTATGATGGTTCATAGAATATTTCGTTTCCGTCCATATCTCTACCACATATTATGGAGGCTTCAGAGGTATAATCTACAAACTCTTCAACCACGAAGAAATTTTTTTCGCCTTGGGGGAAATCTTCGATATTATAGTAATAATACTGCCCCTTTCCGTCGTAGCCTCCGGAGGATCGTTTGATAACATACTTCTCAAATTTTGAGGCTTGCTTTAAGGCAGTATCTGAACTATCCGCGACTGTAAAATTTCCAACAGGGAAAGAATTATCCCTCAAAAATTCCTTCTCTTTATGGCGCTGCATTTTAAGTTCGATTGACTTTATTCCTGGCCTTAACTTGCCCTCAGTATGGGCATACCTTATCATTTTTGGATTTATATGCTCAAATTCGAATGTTACAAAATCAGACTGGTCCACAAAATTTTCATAATCTCCCCCTATGAATGCTCTGGATGCGATTTCAAGGGCCGGTTCTTTATCATTCTCTGAATAAACGTTGAAATACAGGGGAAGCCCGCGACTCTCCAGAATCATCATTGTACCTAGCTGGCCAGCCCCACCGATTCCTACCCTATTGAGGGAGTTTTGTGTTTTCAACATTTTCTTTCTCCTTCTCCATAAAGTTCCTCATTTTGAAAGCGAGTTCCTGATATTTGAGTGATAGAATTCGTATGGCAAGAAGGGCTGCATTCTTTGAATTGTTGATTGCTACGGTGGCAACCGGTATTCCCGCGGGCATCTGCACAATGGATAATAGAGAATCAATCCCCTTCAGGGCCTTTGTCTCTATGGGCACCCCTATAACAGGTAAATTTGTTATGGCAGCAACCATTCCTGGAAGGTGTGCGGATCCTCCTGCACCTGCTATAATTACCTCAATGCCCCTTGCACTCGCCTTCTCTGCGTAATCGAACATCATTCTTGGGGTCCTGTGGGCTGAAACAACCCTTTGCTCACAGTCAACCTGAAAACTTCTAAGGGTTTCACAGGCTGCTTTCATCACTTCAAAATCTGACTGACTGCCCATAATAACAGCTACTTTCGGCATAATAACATATGGATATGTGTTTTATAAGGATGTAGATTCTTTGATTCGCTTAAAAACTGGATATCTGGAACTTTAATTGCTTGAATCTGGATGAATCACAATTCTGCAGACGCCTTTTTTATCCTGTTCATAACTGAAATGAAGAAACCTGTTTCTGGCAGACATTCGATAATCCCCCTATGGTATGTAGATGCATCCAGTTGCCTCAAGAGATCATACAGGGATGATGATATCTCATAGGGATTTTTTATACTGCCTAAAATCCATTTCTCACCCTTTATTTCCTTAGCAGTCTCGGTGGTCACGATGGGAATTATGTCCCTGTGGGTTTCAACAAAATTCAGAAGATCTTCCTTCTTTGCCCTTAACAATTCCTTTTCCGGAGAATAATGGCGGTACTTCATTCCAGGAGATCTCACCGGATCCTGAGGACCCGCATATTCAACGCGATCAAATATTTTCGAAAAGTCATCGGCAGTATAGGCCCCTGGCCTGAGAATAATACACCTATCATCCTGAGGGTATATTACGGTTGACTCAATTCCAATCCTGCTTGGCTCTCCCCGATAAATAAGATCGACGCCTGGAAGTTCGTTGATTATATGTTCGGCCCTTGTTGCACTGGGCCTTCCTGACATATTTGCACTTGGAGCTGCTATTCCTGTTGCGCTC
>JAKADQ010000107.1 GCA_021820405.1 Thermoplasmata archaeon
TTCGAAAAATTGACGCATACAAAGTCTGCGTCATATCCCTTCTCAATTATTCCCTTATGGGTTGAAAATTTGCGTCCTGGATTTTCAGCTCCGGTTTTAACAAGGACATTTAAAGGGAGAATTTTTCTGGCAACAAGAGCAAGCATCAAAGGGATTCTGGTTTCAACTCCCGGGATACCGGATTTGGCAAATTCAAACTCCTCCTTGTCTTCCTCTAAGTGAGGTGCGTGGTCAGATGAAAGAATATCAATTTTGCCATCGATATAAGTCTGGAGATTTCCCTTCATAACATCCGGAGACCTTAAGGGTGGATTCACCTTCCCTAAGGATCCAATGGGCATTGCATAGTTAAGAAGCATATGATGAGGCGTCATTTCAATCATGGTGTTGTTATCCTTTTCACCCCAATTATTGAAATCGCTCAGATGAGCCACGATCTTATTTCTGTTTCTTATTTTCGTTATCGTCTGCATGGCCTGTCTCTCACAGGACGATGGCCTCGCCTTATTATGTAATGCCAGTGAAGTGACCTCTTCTATGTTATTTTCCATTAAACACTGTTGAAGTTCACTATGAAAAACTATATTTTTATTCCACGCCCTCAAAAACGGATCATTCTCATAATCTATATTCGCACCGATCGAATTAGTGGTTCCGCCCATGAATACTTTAATGGAAGAGCTGTCTTTTGAAATCAAATTGCCGTTAGTACCATCATACATTGAATACAGTCCATAATCCACATAGCTTCTTCCCTCTACGATTCTCTTCTTGCTATGAAATCTTTCATAATCTGTTATAGGCAAAAGGTTATTCGGCATATCAAAAACTGCCGTAGTTCCGCCGTAAGCAGCAGCCATGCTTCCAGAAGTGAAGTCTTCCTTGTCCGTTTCACCTGGATCTCTGAAATGAACGTGAATATCAATGAAACCTGGGAGAACCGCTCCTTCCAATCTAATAGACCTCTCTCCCTTTTTAAATTTCTTTATGTCCGTTATTTTTCCATCACTGACACTTACCGTCAACTCTTCAAAGAAGCCATTGCGATAAAAATTTCCAGTGAAGTTTTGTTGTTCCAATCACACACCTCTTTTTTCTCCCCATATATACTTATGTTCCTGCAACATGAATCTGACGTTCATTTTCCTTTCAATAACTCTATTGACGATCCATTCATTACTTATGCCCCATGCCGGTTGGACTATAAGATTTATTCTGTCCCCCCAATTCCTGTAAATATCTTCAAGAAATAGAAAATCCTCCTCATTGGAAATGACAAGTTTTGCATAATCTTCTTTTCTCAGCAACTTCAGATTGTCCATTTTCATTTTGGAAGTTTCGCCGGAAGATGGGGTTTTAATATCCATATCTATCACGCTGTGCTCAAATTTTGTGTAAGGTTCAATATCTAGCGAACCACCAGTTTCTATAAGAACCCCTTTTCCCAAATGATTGACGGCTTCAACCAGATCCTGAGAATCCCTTTGGAGTAACGGTTCGCCACCAGTCAGGCAAACCCATCTTTCCCATGAATTTTTTACCAGATCAATCAGATCCTCAAGATCATATTCTTTACCACCGTCAAAGGAGTATACCGTATCGCACCATCTACATCTTAAATTGCATCTGTTTGTTCGAATAAAGAGCATTGGTATGCCAGTAAGGGGGCCTTCTCCCTGAATACTGTGAAAAATCTCAGTTATTAACATGCAGATCACTTCATATATATTCTTTTTCCTGATGATAGAAGTTTCGTTCTTCCGAATTCGTACATTGCCCTAACCTGGTTCATGTTAAACGTAGGTCCGTCCTTGCATACCTGTAAACCATCTATTGAACAGGAATCGCATAATCCAATCCCACATTTCATGCTTCTCTCGAAGGAAAATTCCACATTCAGATCTGTATCCTTTAGAATTTCAAAAATGGATTTCATCATCATTTCAGGGCCACATACATAAATAGCGTCAAATTTCTTGAGATCGACCGCCTTAATCCCTTCTGTTGCCAGGCCTTTGATTCCGCTGGACCCATCCTCTGTTACGCATATTGCTCTTCCTGGGAGAAATTCATCTTTGAACAGTAATTCATCACCTGTTTTTGAGGCAATTATCCCAGTGGATTTCTCATCAATCAGGGTTCTCAAAGAAGCCATTCCTGATCCACCTCCGATGAGCAATTTTTCTCCATTGTTGAACGTAAATGGTTTCCCATATGGGCCTCGTATATAAAGCAAGTCACCTTTTTCAATTTGGCTTAATTTTTCAGTGGTCTTTCCATAAACTTTCACGGTTATGCATTTTTTATCCTTTACCGAAGCAACCGTCATGGGGACTTCTGAAAATCCAGGAACCCAAACCATAACAAACTGTCCCGGCAAAATATCGACATCCCAGTCAAAATATATGGAAAAAACCGTAGGCGTCTCTTTCACTTTTTCGTTGACCATCAAATGGTAAATCATTGTACTGCCACCCCAATAATTTCGTCTATTCCTCTTATGTGATTCTCTTCCATAAACTGGGCTATTTGATCCATAATACTCTTGAAAACTCCCCTGCCATATTTCCATGCCGCTGTGCCAACTTGAACAGCTGAGGCTCCGGCCATTATATATTCTATGGCATCATTTCCGTTCTGTATACCTCCAACTCCAATTATTTCCATATCAAGCTCCTTTTTTATTTCGTATACAAGTCTGATTCCAACTGACTTGATAGATGAACCGGACATTCCGCCATAAACATTTGTGAGGACAGGTTTTCGCGCATAGATATCTATGGCCATTGCCCTTACAGTGTTTATCAGAACAAGCGCGTCGCTTTCCGAAGCTGCCTGTCCAATTTCCACAATATCTGTCACATTAGGTGAAAGCTTTGACCATACAGGTTTATCTATGGAACCCTTTAGGGTCTTTACAATTTCCTTCACAAGGACCGGATCACTGCCCACCTCTGTTCCAAAGCCCTTAACGTGTGGACATGATAGATTCAGCTCAATGCCATCAACTCCATAGTCAACCATTTTTTCTGCAAGATTTAAAAAACCATCCGGATCTGCCGCGAATATGCTTCCTATTACAGGTTTCTTTGATTTTTTTGCTATCCTGATCTCCTCTTCATACAGTTCTATTCCGGGGTTTGGCAGACCCATGGCATTGATGATATATCCTTCGCCTTCAACAACAACTGGAGATATATATCCATTCCTTTCCTCAGCTCCGATTGATTTTGTCACTGCGGCTGCCGCGCCCTCCTCAAGTATTTTTTTCATTGTATATCCATTTTCATCCAGTATCCCTGAAGCGAGCATTACCGGGTGATCCAGTTTGATGCCGCCAGCCTTAATTTCTAATTTTGACATTCAAGTTTAAGTGTTTACACTTATTTTTATGTTTCCCAATTTCATTGTCGGTCTGCTATTTGTAAACAATATGCTGAATGAATCTCTCCTATTGAGAAGAGTTCAATAAATCTTAAATTAAGATCATTCTTTCAGATGTTCGGAATATCAAATACTGGAGAGTTTGCCACAAGCATCTAATCTGTTACGGAATCTGCCTCCTTCGAAACTTTTGATGAGTCATGGATGTTTCCACATTATTG
>JAKADQ010000018.1 GCA_021820405.1 Thermoplasmata archaeon
AAATGAATTACGGAGCATTCAGAGAGTTCCAGAGGCATCGGATGTTTACTATTTTAAGAGGTTTCTTAACTGCAGATAGTGGTTTTCAGATCCCTGAATATGTAGAAAAAGATCTTCAACTAAAGCATGAATTTTCTGAAATATGCCATATGTCTTCTGAACTTTTTAACAGAATATGGCACTCCGGTCAAAAGGTGGAGGCGCAGTATGTTCTACCATTTTCTTCTATGTATAATATTAAGGTAAAGGCAAATTTAAGAGAGCTGGTATATTTCACGGAGATTAGAAGTACGCCTCAGGCTCACCCCGACCTTCGAAGTATCTCTATTTCCATGGCTGAGGAAATTATTAAAAATGAAAAATCTTTGGAACCACTTTTTAAATTTCTTGATAGGAATATATATCCACTCGGTAGGTTCAGCCAGGAATCAAGGAAAGAGAAGAAGTTGGAGGAACTGGACAAGAGATAAACCCACTGTGTTTTAATTGCATTTTATGAAAAGTTTATATTGAAGAACAAATTTACCTGTTGATTAGGAGGAAATAAATATGTTAGGAGGACAAATGCCAATATTCATACTAAAAGAAGGTACTAGCAGAGAGCAGGGAAAAAATGCGCAGAGGTCCAACATTGAAGCTGCTAAGGCAATTGCAGATGCAGTAAGGACAACTCTGGGCCCAAAGGGAATGGATAAGATGCTTGTTGATTCCATTGGAGATATTATCATATCCAATGATGGAGCCACAATTCTGAAAGAGATGGATGTAGAACATCCAACCGCAAAGATGATTGTAGAGGTTGCGAAATCTCAGGACACAGCGGTTGGTGATGGTACAACAACTTCAGTTGTTCTGGCTGGTGAATTTTTAAAGCAGGCGGAGGAACTTCTCGACCAGGGTGTGCATCCCACCGTTATAGCAAATGGTTACAGACTTGCAGTAAATGAGGCAAAAAAGCAACTGGAAAAAATTGCGAAAGACGCTTCTGACGATGCTACACTTGAAAAAATTGCAAGAACCGCACTGTCCGGAAAGAACATTGGACTTGGAGGCGACCTGTTATACACATTGATTGTCAAGGCAATAAACGCTGTTGCTGAGGAAAGGGATGGCAAGGTAGTAGTTGACCCTTCAAACATAAAAATTGACAAGAAGAACGGCGGCAGTGTTAATGAGACAGAATTAATAGAGGGTATAGTTGTCGATAAAGAAAAAGTACATTCAAAGATGCCAGACACAGTTAAAAATGCCAAAATTGCCCTTATAGATTCAGCATTGGAAATAAAGAAGACAGAAATCGAGGCAAAGGTTCAGATCTCTGATCCATCCAAAATACAGGATTTCCTTGACCAGGAAGTAGATACCTTTAAAGATATGGTGTCTAAAATTAAAAAGAGTGGTGCAAACGTGGTTCTATGCCAGAAAGGAATAGATGACATCGCTCAGCACTATCTCGCTAAGGAAGGAATATATGCTGTAAGACGAGTCAAGAAGAGTGACATGGAAAAGCTTGCAAAGGCAACTGGGGCAAGAATAGTGACAAATCTGGATGACCTTAATTCAAATGCCCTTGGTACGGCAAAGAACGTAGAGGAAAAGAAGATCGGGGAAGACAGAATGACGTTTGTCACCGGATGTAAGAATCCAAAAGCGATAAGTATATTGATCAGGGGCGGTACAGAGCACGTAGTCTCAGAGATCGAAAGGGCACTAAATGACGCCATACGTGTCGTAGCCATCACCAAGGAAGATGGAAAAGTGCTTCCCGGCGGAGGAGCGGTTGAGGCTGAGCTCTCACTAAGAATAAGAGAATATGCCACAACCGTTGGCGGAAGGGAACAGCTTGCGATTGAATCATTTGCAAGGGCACTTGAGGTCATTCCGAGAACACTCGCAGAGAATGCTGGAATGGATCCCATAAATACTTTGATACAACTTAAGGCAGAACACGAACACTCAAAGAAAAATTATGGAATCAACTTCAATGATAACAATGTATCCGATATGTTTGAGCTTGGTGTCTATGAGCCATTAAAGGTAAAAAAACACGCTCTGGAAAGTGCAGTTGAAGTTGCAACCATGATTTTAAGGATTGACGACGTTGTCGCATCCAAAAAGAGTGCCCCCTCCCCTAATCCTGATGGAGGTATGGGAGGAATGGGTGGAATGGGAGGAATGCCACCCTACTGATTCTTTTTTTAAATCCTTTTTATACTGTAAAACACTATTTATTTATTGACGCCATTATGGTGTCGGTGAAACATTGAATCTTTATGAATATATGGGAAAGCAAATATTCAGGAATTATGGGATTCCAGTTCCCAATGGATATGTTGTTGAAGCAGAGTCACAGATAAAACCTTTTGAGAAACCTGTAGTGGTAAAGTCTCAAATCCTTCTTGGGGGAAGAGGGAAGTCCGGCGGAATTAAATTTGCCAAATCCCAGCAGGAACTGAATGATGCAGTAAAAGAACTTCTCGGATCCAGGATAAGAGATCTCAAGGTGACAAAGGTACTGATCGAGGATATGATCAATATCAAAAAAGAAATGTATGTCAGTATAGCACTGGACAGAACTGCAAGAGCACCGGTGATCATAGCAACCACCGAGGGAGGAGTCGAAATCGAATCTGTTCCACACGATAAAATCTTTACGAGGCATATAGATCCACTTCTTGGTTATTCGGATTTCATAGGACGGGAAGCTGTTAAGTTCATGAATCTGGATCCAGATATTGCAAAGCAATTCATGCAGATTTTGAGTCTTTTGTATAAAATTTTTAACGAGGAAGACTGCGAACTGGTTGAAATAAACCCTCTTGTTATCACTGCTGAGGGGAAGATGATAGCCGCCGATTCAAAGGTCATCATAGATAGTGATTCATTGTATCGTCACAAGGACTTTTCAGTAGTAGATCCTGAAAAGACTCCGTTGGAATTGGAGGCTCAGTCCAAAGGCTATGCGTTCATTGAGCTGGACGGAAACATAGGAGTAATCGCCAATGGTGCAGGTCTGACCATGGCAACACTGGATGCACTTACGCTCCACAAAGGAAAACCAAGAAACTTCTTAGATCTGGGAGGAACAGATAATTCAGATATAGTTGCAAACGCATTTGATCTTGTTCTTAAAGCGAAGCCGAGCGCAATACTTGTAAACATCTTCGGAGGAGTTACAAAGTGCGATACGGTGGCCAACGGAATAGTTATGGCAAAGAACAAATTTTCCATAAAACAACCAATTGTTGTTAGGTTGAGTGGAGTTAGAGACGAGGAAGGAAGAAAAATACTGAAGGATAGTGGAATTGATTCATATCCGACAATGATGGAAGCAATTGAAAGAGTTGTAAAAGTTGCAGGAGGTAATTAAAATGAGCGTATATGTAAATGAAAATACAAAAGTAATAGTTCAGGGTATTACAGGCCACCAGGGGTCGTTTCATACCGGGGAGATGCTTGTTTATGGAACAAAGGTAGTGGCGGGAATCTCTCCAAATAAAGATGGTACAAAGTTTATGGATAAGGTTCCAATTGTGGCATCTGTCAGGGAATCTTTGCAGTTTGAGCCCGATGCAACTATGATAAGCGTTCCGGCACCCTTTGTGAAGGACGCCGCGTTTGAAGCCATTGATGCGGGTTTGAAGATAATATATGTGCTCACTGAGCATGTACCATTCCATGATTCTTTGGAAATAGTGCTGAATGCAAAAAGAAAGGGTGCTGTGGTATTTGGGCCAAATGGTCCTGGAATAACTTCTGTTGGAAAATGTAAAATCGGTATCATGCCAAATAAAATATTCAAGAAGGGAAACGTGGCAATAGCGTCCAGAAGTGGTACGCTCACGTATGAAATTGTTGACGCGGTAACCAAGAGTGGAAGGGGAGAGAGTACCGTAATTGGGCTCGGTGGAGACCCAGTTGTTGGACTAAATTACATTGACGTGCTGGAGCAGTTCGAAAAGGATCCTGATACTGAGCAGATAGTACTTGTAGGGGAAATAGGCGGAAGCAATGAGGAACTTGCCGCACAATATATAAAGAAGCATGTGTCAAAAAAGGTAGTTGCCTACATAACAGGAAGAAGTGCTCCTCCAGGAAAAAGAATGGGACACGCAGGGGCAATCATTGAAAAAGGAGTGGGAACGGCTGAGTCCAAGATAAAGGCGTTCAATGAGGCTGGAGTAAAGGTTGCGGACTACCCTGACGATGTTCCATCACTACTGGATTAGGTGTAAATATGTTTAAAAAGGATCTTATTTCGATTCGCGACCTGGGTGATGATTTCCCCGAGGTCATCAACCTTGCAATGAGACTTAAGAGAGACAGATACACCGAAAGGGAATCAGTGAAAGGCCGAACTATTGGCATGATCTTTGAAAAATCATCCACAAGGACGCGGGTGTCTTTAGAGACTGCGATATTTCAACTTGGAGGGCACGGAATATTCCTGAATCCAAACGATATGCAGATGGGAAGAGGTGAAACGGTTGCAGATACTGCCCACGTGCTTTCAGGAATGCTGGACCTTATTACATACCGTGCCTTCAGTCATCAAAATGTGCTGGACCTTGCAAAAAATTCATCTGTTCCAGTTATCAATGCACTGGACGATCAGGAACATCCTTTACAACTTATAGCAGATTATTTAACCATCTCTGAAAAGAAGAACAAAATATCCGGGCTGAAATTTGCCTATGTTGGTGATGGAAACAATATGGCCAACTCCATAATGCTTGCATCGGCCATGGCTGGAAGTGATGTTTCGATTGCAACTCCAAAGGGATTTGAACCTAAAGAAGATTACGTAAATTCTGCGAAAGAGATCGCAAGGGGAAACGGAACCAGGGTTGAAGTAACGAATGATCCAGTTGCGGCAGTAACCGATGCAGATATAGTTTATACGGATGTTTGGGTCTCGATGGGTGAGGAAAAGCAAAAGGAACAGAAGGAAAAGGCATTCAGGCCATTTCAGGTAAATTCAGATTTAGTGTCCCACGCGAAAAATGATTACATATTCATGCACTGTCTTCCAGCCCATAGGGGACTCGAGGTGACCGACGAGGTCGCTGACAGTATAAATAGTGTGATTTTCCAGGAAGCTGAAAACAGGTTGCATAGCGCTAAAGCCGCCATAGTATACCTTCTGGAGCACTAGAAGTTTAAAAAATTACCATCGCGACTTTTTTCAAATCAATTTTTAATTGTTGGTGTCTATCTCACTCGTATTATCAAGGTCCTCACAATAGAAATAAATCCAGATAAGAATTGAACGGGAATTTATATCTGCTTAAACTTTATTAACAAATAAATTATTAATAACTTATGGAGTTAGAAGAAAGTATTACACAGTTCAGGAGCTTTGATGGCAATCAGCTTGATCTTTTTGATGTAAAACCTGAAAAATATGGTGCCACAGTTATGGTGGTTTCCGAGATTTGGGGTTTAACCGAATTTATAAAATCGTTCAGCAGAAGATTGGCAAGGGAGGGCTATAGGGTAATAGCTCCAAATCTTTATTCGAGGCCCGAAGACAGGGAAATTCTCACAGAAGAAAAAATCATGGATACGATGAGGCCAATGTGGTCGCTTCCGCCAGACAAAAGAAGAGATCCAGAGTCAATCAAAAAAATAATGGAAAATTTGAATGAGGACGGAAAGAAAATTTTTACATTAATAAGTGAAAAGAGGCTGGAAATGGAAAAGAGAATGCTTTCTGACCTTGAATCGCTATACCGCTTGCAGAAGAAAGACAATGAAAAAATTGGGATAGTCGGCTTCTGCATGGGCGGTGGCCTTGCTTTTCAGCTATCCACAGAACTTGAATTTGATGCTTCGGCCATATTCTATGGGGCAAGTCCGAGAAACATCGAAGACATGAAAAATATAAGAGGAGCTCTTCTGTGTATTTATGCGGGAGAAGATAGCGGAATAAATGCGACAATCAAGGATGTGGCAGAAATGGTTTCAAAGTACAAGCTTAACTTTGAAATGAAAATGTATCCGGGGACATATCATGCGTTTTTCAACGACACCGGTATGAGTTACAACAAGGATGCGTCAGAGGATGCCTGGGAAAGGCTGCTCTTCTTTTACAGGAGGAATCTACAATGAGTGAAACAGAACTAAATGATGGGGAAGAGGGGATATTTGACGGCTGTTTCTATGTTTGGGTTGATGTTACCAAAAAATATATGTCCGGAAACAAGGAAAAAAATTTCAACGACTACGAAAAAATTAAGAAAAGGAATTAATCCTTTTTGCTCATGATCTGGGAGCTTATTCCTGACATTAATTTCATCAGGTACTCTGTCTCCGGGCTCCTTAGCTCTCCAAGGGCATCCTTCAGTTTCTGCTTTCCTGCTGGTTTGGGTATGTTCTTTGCATCATTTGCGATGTATTTCAGGATACTGAAAAGCATTTTGAACAGTGAAGCCCAATCTATCTCTTTTGCATCTTTTATAAGATCCTCCTGATTGATTTTCCCCAAGGAAATGTCTGCGATTCCCATCAGTCTGAATAGAAGTGACAGCGTTCCTAAGATTTCCATATCACTCGCGTAATTTATAATTAAATCAGCTTGTTCTGCCAAGGTTTCCAATGCAGCCATGAGACCGCTTTCCTGTAATTTTTTTATGGCATCAATTGTAGGTTCCAGTTCTCTTATTCTGTCAAGTATATCCTCATCACTCATCTTATCCACCCCCCATATACTGCACCAAGAAAATATTTCTCATATATGGAATGTGCAAGTTTGAACAGTGGTCCGCTTCCAAGAACTCCGCAGTCGGGAAAAGGCACACTGTTATCCTTTATTTTCCCGGAAAAGTCACAGTATGATATCCACCCAGTACTGCCCATGTCAGAAGCGCAAAGACCTACCTTATTGTAGGCAAACGGAGGATATATGCCATCCAGGTCATTAAGTACCAGAGAAGCCACTGTGTCGGCCTGGAAATGGGCAAACACGCCAGCCATTCCTAGGCCAAGAGTAGGCGCAATGGCATCTCCCAAACCATATATGTCGTCATATTTCTTTGGCCTGAAAGTGTTGGCATTTGCATCAAGCCAGCCTCTCTGGCTTAGAAGATTCTCACTGTTCTTTACAAAGTCAGGTACGGAGTGTGGCGGGGCAAGTATGGCCAGATCGTAGTTTTCTTCGTCACCTTTCTTTGATATGATCTTTTTCTTCTCAGGGTCGATACTGCTAAATTCAAAACCATAATTTCCTTCAATATTTGACTCCTCCATCCATTTTGTAACCGGATCGGATATAACTGGGCCGAACATGGACATTGGCTTGGGTGCCCAGTGAACGACTTTGATTTCAATCCTGTTCCTTATTCCAAGATTTCTGTACATATTGTCTAGCAACATTCCCATCTCCCAGGGAACAGGGGGACATTTGTAGATCATACTTGTGACACCAATAACAATCTTTCCCTCTTTCAGGTTTATCAATTTTTTTCTCAGATCAAGGGAATGTTCCATGTCCCAGAAATGACCGATTGATTCAGAGTTTGGAAGTTTTTCATTCTCAATTTTTGCTCCTGGTGATAGAATCAGTTCATCATATGGTATATCTCCTGTATCAGTTTTGACAATTCGTTCATCTGCATTTATGGAAGTAACCTTAGCCTTAACCGGCTTTATGCCTGTCTTGCTAAAGTTATCAAATGAAACACCTATTTCAGAAGGCCTTTTCAAACCTATTGAAACCATTGGATATGAAGGTTGAAAATCAGTCCTTCCGGTGGAATCAATCACTGTAATCTCCACCTCTTCCCTACTGGTTTTTGCTCTCAATTTGCTAGTGACTAATCCGCCACCAGCTCCAGCTCCTACAACCACAACTTTCTTCATAACTATCATTTAACTTATCCTCTGATAATATATATATTAAACAGTTAACATTAAAAGCCTCTGTATTAATAAGATCTTACTACATATGCCAGTAATTCAACATTTTTCTGTTCTCTGGTGTGGTGTTTATACATACGGGGCAGGTTCATTTCTATTCGATTTTTTCTGATAAGTTCGCCCCTCTCACTTATGAATTTTGTCATGAACTGGTCATTTACCGCATTATGTATGATATATAGGTACTTCCCAAATTCAAAAATTCTTTCAAGGAAGGGTAGATCGTTATTTTTCTTAACTGCCCCAAATGGCGGGTTACACAGAACAGTGTCACATCTCCCTTGAAATTCTGATATATTCCCTATTATTATTTCCTTATTTTGAAATTCCTTCAAATTACTTTCGAGAATTTCCTTTTGGTCTATGTCAATTTCAACTGCAGTCAAAAAATTACAGCCCAGATATAAAGCCGCGTATGCTAAAACTCCAGTTCCTGAACCGGCATCGAGGATATTCTTATTATAAATATTTCCATCCTGATACGCTTCCCACACTAAGCTGGCAGCGATTGAAGATTCCGTGGGATACTGTTCAAGATAATTCTTTGGAAAGACAAATGGCCTTAGTCGGGAAAGTTGTATTTCAAGTTGCTTTCTATTGGTTTTCAATCAGAGTTGTTTCCCCCACCTACAACAATATTGATGACACTTCTGGATATTTTGGTCGATTCCTCTCTGCTCATTCCGCGTTCTATCAGAATATCTTCAATCTTCTGCATCGCCCTTTGTTTTTTCCAGGTTCCTTCTTCGTGAGCGGCCATAACTATGTACCTGGCAATCTCCCTATCAATATTAATCCCAAATCTCTCTCTGATTTTGACTTGCCACAAAGGCACAAGCACTTCAGGGATATTTCTTAAATTGTTGCTCTCTCTTCTCTTCGCAACAATCATATCAACCCTACGCCTGCTACTTATTGGCATAAGTCCTTATTTTATCAATAGTAATAAAGTTAACTATATATGGTAAATAAATAAAAGTTATGCAGGGGCTATCCTCACCACGTTACTTCCCCTGATGATGACGGTTCCAAGTTTTTTATTTATCTCATTCCCTATTTCGTCAACTGAATCCATTACCATGTTCATATATTCATCATAACCAGTAAGAATTCCCTCAAGCACTCTGTTATCCTTCAACAGCAACGACACCTTCTTGTTCAGATTTTCTTCAAGTATTTTCATTGGCATTATCATTTTTTCCACCTCAATTATATTCTTCCTCGTCCAATTCCTCTTTTCTCATAATGAACTGTATCAAACCCTTGACGACCTCTTTCATATCTTCAAGTTCCCTTCTCATGCTAACTATTTCCTTGCTCATTTTTTCAAACTCTTTTCCACTTACGCCATTTACCATCTATATCACCAAATTACAATTTGGGTGACCCATAGTCAGGTGCTACCTTTCTAGGCTCTATTCGTTCACAGTTGTTACAGTAAAGAGTTCCGTCTTTCATAGTCAAATATTCTCTGCACCTGTTGCATCTTGTTAATAGCACTCCAAGGTTTTCTCCATGTGTTGTGAGTTCAAGGTTCTGACCTACCCTTATTATCTTAGCTCTTATTATGTCTCCTATCTTTGTATTCTGGCCGTGCCTGTCATCCATACCTGCTCTTATATAACCGTCAGCCTGATAATCCAGTAATTTTTCTCCAGATTTAACGCCGATTACGTTCACGCTGGTTTGGCGATTATCACTGCGAACAACCTGCCCGTATACTATGTTTCCGACCTTAGGAACGAATTTCTCTTTTGGTTTCTTCACCCCTATGATTAGTTTTCTGTCGTCCTTTTCTATACTACCAACAGCAAGGGATATGACTTCACCATTAAGTTCAATTGCATTCTTCCCCGGAACATATTCCTCAGCCGCAGAAAGCTTATCGCCAGGAAGGACGTATCTTGTTTCTTTGTCGTTCATTTAAGTTCACTAAGTGTGCGAATAATGTAATATCTATTATTAATCTTTTTTCAAAAATTACCCTTTTAATTCAACCATAATCCGATCTGCTCTTTAATTTCACAGAAGTCAAACCTTTTTTGTTGCCAACTGCTTAAATCTTCATTTTATAAAGTAATAGGGGATTGTTGGTTTTCATATGTCTTTTTCACAGTTTTATACTGTAAAGCCCAATCTTTATCTAAAATCCTGCTATAATATGCCGTGATTAAAAACCAGAACTATTTTGTATTTGCACGAAGAGGAGAGGTTACGATAAACGAGGGTGTAGTTGATTTTCCAATATTGCTGGAGGCCAAAGAAGATATAAAATCTAACTTTGAATCTTATACGATATTAGGCGAACAATGCTCTCCAATGAAAATCAAAATTGGCAGTGAAGAACTAAGCGTGTGGGAAAGTGAGAACTTTTTCATTGTAAGGGATTCACCCGACTTCATATTAAGAAGCGGTAAAGCAGTAAAACACATACTTGAAGTGAAGAGAAAATTAGGCCCATCAAAATTATTATATTTTCCCGGTATTTCTGATCCTTATTTAATCCCAACATTTTTCTTGCTTGGTGTCGATGTCTTTGACGATATTAATGCAATATTAGAAGGGATCAACAAAACCAGATATACAATGTATGGAAGAATGCGGAATGAAAACGACTGCCAGGAAAGTAATGTTGAATTTATCAGAATGGAACTATCCCTTTTGAAAAAAGCTGTCGATGATGGAACACTATACAACATTGTTGAGCGATTGAACATATCCCCAAAGAATACAGAGATGCTCAGGCATCTTTCAACCAAACATTATGAAGTTTTTGAAAGTAATTTTCCGAGATATACACCGAAAATATTGGCAGGCAGCTTGGATTCAATCCTCAGGCCGGATGTGAGGCGGTTTAACAATTATGTTTCAAATGATTACAGAAAAGGGAATAATGCAGATGTTGCCCTTTTCATCCCGTGTTCAGCCAAAAAACCGTATTCATCATCAAAATCGCATAAGAGATTAATAGAAGCAATACGGCCATTCAGAAACGGGATACATGAAATAATCCTCACATCTCCAATCTCTACCGTGCCTCGAGACCTTGAGGATACGTATCCACCAAAATTTTATGATATTCCAGTGACAGGAACATGGTATGCGGAAGAGAAGCAAAACATAAGAAACGTCCTGACAAATTATCTAAAAAATAACACATATAAGCATTTAATTTTCTTTCTACCGGAAGATATGAATTTCGTTCAGGACTTCAATTTCAGCAACAGTGTATTCATTCCGTGGAATAAATCAAAAAGTGACGAATTTGCTGAACTAACCGATACTTTGAGGGAAATCCCGCCTGCGAATAAAGTGAAACGTGATTTCTTAAAGGAAAAGTTGACATCAATCGCATCATACCAATTTGGAAACTGGATAAAACCATATCTAAGCGAAATGAGAGTTACGAGAATGTTCAATCAATTTATGTTAACCTTGAGTGGAAAGCCACAGTTCATTCTCAATGAGGAGATTGGAAAACTGACAATACATAAGGATGCTGGGAAAATATTCATTGGGGCCAGGAAGTTTCTTGTAGAAATTGATGATTTTAAGCCAACATCAAACATTTATGCCATGGGTGTGATTTCATGTTCTGAGGAGATACGTCAGGGGGACGAAGTCGTTGTTCACCACTCTGGCGAAATAAGGGGTGTTGGCATCGCAAGGATGAGTTCGGCGCAGATTTTACAAAACAAAAAGGGGGTCGCCGTGAAAATGAGGAACTGATGAACCTCTCTTACAGAAAAATACCAACAAACTTATAAATGGAAAAAATAATACCACTTATGGTTGAGGTTAACCCCAAATTTTTCATCGCAATAGCCATTGCGGCAATTATGATTTTCTCAGGGTTAACACTTTATCATAATGATTATGATGCTGTACCTTATGAAAAAATTACTCTCCCAACCTACTTCCAGGGAGAGCAGAGAATGCTTGCTTTCTCACAGCAAGGTTCATCCGGCAGCCCGATCGGGAATGCAACAGTGAATATTTATGGTTATGTCCATTCGCCCAGTGGGAATCCCTTATCTAGCTTCAACCTATCCGTATATATATTCCCATGGGTTGTTCACTACACAACTAGCCAGAATGGGTTTTACCACGTGGTTCTTTTGAAGTATGGAACATTCACTGCAGGCTACATAGGGGAAGGATACTCAGCATCATTTAGAACATTTACAATATTAAGCGGTACTGAGTTGTGGGAAAATGTCACTTTGAGCAGGGCTCATTTGTATACGGTTTCAGGCAGCACTGTCAATGTAACTAAAGCTCCCGTCGGTAACGTCAAATTGTATATGATTACATTTTTTGATCAGATAGTAAATTATTCTTCCCCCTCTTCCGATTTCAGTGTAAATCTACAAGACGCCACCTATGGAGTTCTCACAATTAAGAAGAATTATTATCCTGAACCAAAACCCTTGTTCTTCAATGTAACGGGTTCTGATATACATCATCTTTTACTCGTCATGAACAGATCCTCTAACATATCTTTCTTTGTGCGAGGCTATGTGATGAACAAGCTGAATCAACCGGTTAATAATGCCACGGTTTATTCTGAGAATCAGTTTGGAAATATTGATTCGAGCAAAGGGAAAACAAACTCTTCGGGATATTACGAAATCAGCGTCCCGGCTGGTAAGAATGTTATTGTCGCTAATGGGTCGTTTTACCAGATCAACGAATCAGCGGATCTGTTAGTGAATCATAATCTTGAGTACAACTTTTCTTTAACTGCATTGGATCCTTTCACTGTAACTGGAGCCGGTCCTACTGGACTTGGATTCCTACCATCATTCGAGCAAAGTTCTGCCTCCTTATACTTAAAAAATAATCTGTCTGCGATAGATTATTACACCTCCAATCCCTCCGATCAATTTACATTGCAAGTCTCAAATATATTCTATAACAGATCGCTGGGAGGCAGTTTTATGAAACCTATGGTAGGGGCTATTGCTATAGATGTGCTGGGAACTGTATTCTATGAAAGAATCCAATTTTCAAGGGATAACGGCAGTGCTGTTATTCCTTCATTCTATACAGCAAATTATAAGTCTATGATATACGTCAATGGTTTTTACCCTGGATATATTAATTTTTCGATTAAACAAATTAAAAATAATGCGGTTTCGACAAACCTTACTCCAATGCCTGGTCAGGTATACTCTATCAGTGAGAATTTAACCGGTTACAATTATTCCTATTACAGCGGAGGAAGGCTCGTCACTCCTTTGTTGCAATACCCTAACTTTACACTGTATGAAAACGGCTTAATTGTGAATACATCATTTTATAGCAATTATTTCTCTATTTTGAATGGCCACATTCAATTAAAGAAAACTTTCTATTATTTTATTGATACTCAGCAAAATTATGAGGAAAATTTCACGCTTAATTCAACAGAGGTGGGTTTCCAGGGACAGAACTACTCGTTCAATGTTTTCAGTAATAAGCCAAACAATCTTACTTTGAATATCACATTAAACGCCTCAAACAGCATTGGTTCAAATCTGACAAGGCTTCATTTCAGTACTGCACCAGATATTAACTCAACATTTTTAGGAGGGTACGAATTCAAGGGTGGCATCCTGAATGATACGGAAACGTCAAATAATAACAATACTGGAAAAGGCATTTTCTACATACATCTGCTTTTGAACGGAAGATTTAATAGTAATATTTCTCAACCCTTTGCAATTTACGCAAGGGAAGACGGATATGTTTACTCTGGAATATTCTATTCAAAAGAATCAACGATCGTATTGAATACAAATTTCACAGGTTTTGATGGAAGCGGGCTTTCAATCTATCTCATTTCACAAAATTATACAAGTTCTGTTGCATATTTGCCCAACTCTGGAATTAGAGTTGTCTCAATTGATCTGAAGGTTGGCAATCTCACCAGGGTTACAATAAGCACATCGCAGTCTTTCTATAGAATTTACGATAATATGCACGGGCAATCTTCTTATTCAGCTTACACACCTTTTGGAATGTTAATGGTAGGCGGCTATTCGCTCCCTATAAATTATAGCTCATATTCCCAGACATATTATTATACAAATTATTCTTATGAATTACCCGTTAATTCAACATACATCGATAAAATATCACCGGACAATCCTAGTTCTGGGTTCATAAATAATAAATCAATCTTTACCACATTTTCGCATTCAAATAGAAATCTTTATCTCAACATATCAAGTTATGGAACCATATTGAATATATCAACACCAATTAATGTGAATGTGGTAGTATTTCAGGGTACTGATCAGGCGAAAACGTTTGCAATAAGGGCTGATGCTTCAAGAATCCTGATGCCATCGACTCTTTTCAACATCTCCAATTTAGGAGATACCGGATATTTTGAGATAAATAACGGAACGCAGTCTGTAGATACGAAAGTATTTACCATCACTCAAAATAATCCTCTGGCCATGGAATATGTAAATATTACTCCGGAGACGACTGAATTCAGACTTAATGGTCTGTCTAATGGAATAATCTCAAATTCATCTGCATATATATACCAGGGAAGGGCTTTTCTTGAGAATATGACCTTCTATAATTCAACAGTTTTAAATGGGCAGATTACGCAAGGTGGGTACTATTATGTGTCAGAATATTCAACACTTACAATTGGAACAACAAATTATCAATTTGGAACAGATGAACATACAATATCCGATCTGCAATATCCGTACGCTGGTGGAGATATTGCCATATCTTTAAAGATATACTCAGGTACGCCAGAACCTTTGTTTGTTGTCGCAGGATACTATGTACCAAGCAACAATGTGTATTCAAGAGGGGAATAAATGGTAGAAGAACAAAAATCAAATGTCAATGAGGAATTGGACGAGAATGAGCTGATGAAACTTTTAGCAGAAGATCAGGCTAAGCCTAAAAGATGGTCTCTATTTGGGAGGAAAAAAAACCAAACTCAGACAGAAAAGGTTGTTGAGGTAAAGACAATTGCTGATATTCCTCCAATTAAAGCGGTAAGAAGATATACATCAGAGAACGATCTCGTAAGGGCAGCTGTTCAGGGCAAGGAGTTCGCAGAAAATGATATCAAAAGATCATTTTCAGTCAATTTTAACCCAAATTTTACAACTTTGTACAATATATTCAAAGTGTTCAAGGAACGTGATGGTGATATCACGGATGATATCCTGGTTGACAGGGAAATTTTTATTCTTCAGACCGCTGGAATAAAACCCGGGAATAATCAGAATGATGAAAATTTCCTCGGCGCCCTGAGAAAGCTTGCAATGTTTATCTTTGATGTTTATGACAGGGTTAGATTTGCTAAGGATGTAAATCTGACTGGCGATGAGATTGTCAAGAAACTGACAGATATCTATAACTACCTTGACGTGAAAGAGCTTTATTATCCAGATTCAAGAAATAAGAGGTAAAATGATACTTCCAACCCCTACGCTTGCTAAATTCATAGATTACATTGAGGCAAAACCATTTGATACTTTAAAGTTTTTAATACCGAGCCTAATTGTGGTATTTTACTTCTTTGCTTTAAAGGTGTCATCTTTCAGGAATAAAACTGACAGAAATCCTGATCTAAAGCAGGAAAAGGAGACATTCAAGGTACCCAATGATTATTTGAACACGGAGATGGTATATGTGGAAAAGGCTGATGTGGAACACGTTTCTGATATTATATTAAAGAGCAGCAGGAAAGTGAACATTATAACAAAGAAAATTAAAAGCGAATATAGGAGATATCGGCGAATAAAATATAGGATAACTTTCGTTCAATCAGAAAGACGAAAACGAGCATTAGAAAAACAACTGACCGAGATTACGGAAAGCATGTTGAAGGATTACAAAGAAATAAGGAACGCAATGCTGGAATTGGGACAGGAGAAATAATAAGGGTGATATTAGATGGTTGAAAAAAATTCAAAACTGGATCTGAACTACATAAGGAACACGGTAAAGGCCATATCTGATGAGATAGGTACGAGAGTTATAGGTGCAAATAATACTATTAAGTTCATGTTTATTGCAATTATAAGCAATAACCATATTCTGCTAGAAGGGGTGCCTGGCCTTGCTAAGACAATGCTGGCCAATGAATTTGCGTCCCATTTAAAAATGCAGTTCAAAAGAGTGCAATTTACTCCAGATATGCTGCCATCAGATATTATGGGCAATATAGTATTCAATCTGGAGACTAGGAAGATGGAATTCAGGGAAGGGCCTGTATTCACTAATGTTATGCTTGCCGACGAAATTAATAGAACGCCCGCTAAGGTTCAATCTGCACTGCTCGAAGCTATGGAGGAAAAACACGTTTCGGTTGGCGGAAACACCTATAACCTTCCATCACCCTTCTTTGTGATAGCAACCCAAAATCCTATAGAGCAGGAGGGTACTTTTCCTATCGCGGAAGCCTTAATGGACAGATTTCTGTTCAGGGTTATACTCACTTATCCTACAAGAGGTGATGAGATAAGAATTTTGAATAGAGATTTCAGAAAGTCAGATACACAGACATATATTGAACCAGAAACAATACTTAGAATGAGGGAATTCGTAGAAGATGTGTACGTTTCAACCGATGTAAAGGAATATATGGTAGACCTCATGAGGAGGACCAGGGAAAGTAACAAAATCTATGTTGGGGCAAGTCCCAGAACTACTGCCAAACTGCTGACGGCAAGCAAAGCATGCGCCCTGGTTCATGGAAGAGACTATGTTGTTCCAGAGGATTTATACTATATTGCTCCTTTTCTACTGAATCACAGACTGATTTTAAGGCCAGAGGCCCTGATAGATACCAGCGACAGTGGTGTGGATGCAGCTTTTAAAGTGATAGACGAAATACTGGGAGAGGTGCACCAACCCAGATGATCAAAAAAAGAGCCTATTCCATAGTCAGCTTTCTATTCCTCGGGCTTCTGGAGTCCTTTGTATATGGATTGTATGGCTATGACGTTTTATCATTCTTTTTCATTGTTCTGATACTTTCAATCAGCATTGATATCATAATGTTAAACACAACCACATTTAAGGCAATGAAGAGGCTTAAAGTCAAAAGAATTATGAGTAAATCAGAAATGAGAAAGGGCGATAAGATAAGAGTTGAACTTCAGTTTCTGAATGAAAGCAGAAGGACTCTAAATTTTGTATATTTTGATACACTTCTTGACGTTTTTGAACTCGAAGGTGATTATACTTCTAAGGTTAGGCTCAAACCAGGAGGAAAGATAACAAAGGTCTATTATATATCCCCTCAAGCAATCGGAAAGTATAACGTGGGGCCAATAAAGGTGATTTCGAACGATGGGCTTGGCCTGGCATTTGTTGAATTCTATTCTAAAAAGGTTGATGTGGCTAAGGTTGCACCTTCAGCTAAGGATGTGTTCACACAGAGGAGTGAACGGGTAAGTAATCTTCGATTTACCACCGGTTTGCATATTTCAAGGAAGGCTGGACAGGGGTATGATTTCTTTGGAATTAGGCAGTATAACGATTCCGATGATATGAGGCATGTCGCATGGAATAGATACAATATTTATGGAAATGATGATCTATTTGTTAAGGAGTGGGAAGAGGAAAGACACATAGATGTGATCATAGCAATTGATTACAGCGAGGGTAGTAATGTGGGCTTCGGGAATTCAAGAATGTACGATTTCATGATATCAAGCACAATGAATTCCGCAAATGTCATTCTGAAAAACCAGGACAGAATAGGCTTCATAGTTTTCTCAAGCGATTATGGAATATACATAGAGCCAACAGGAAGAAAGGATTCGATAGAAAAATTACAAAGGACTGTGTCTGAGATCAGGCCATCGGGAACGTTCTCTATTGATTCGCTTAATAAATTCATCAGAAGCAAGGTTAAAAAGAACGCCCTTATAATCGTATACGCCTCACCTGGAAATGGGAAATTCAAGGGTATTGAGGATAAAAATTTCATTCGCTCAGATAAACAGGAATACTACTATATAATAAATCCCAGAGGTTTTTACATTGAACCGGATTCCAGAGTTTTAAGAGAATACGAGGCATCCCTGCTAAATTTTGAAAATAGGGCAATAGATTTCAGTGTAAAGACATTCAGATCCTTTGGCGTCATTGCCAGAGATGTCTATAAGGATAGACTCCTCGCAACAACCCTTTCTGATTATATATCTGGAAGAAATGAAAACAGGGGTGCATGATGGATAATGAAAAAATGTTAAAGCATGGAATGAATTTTCTCATACTGATTCCATCAATTTCCATGTTTATTTATGAGTTGCCAAAGGAATATTCATACTGGGATTCCTTATGGTATATCTTCTTCATTGCTCCAATACTCAAATATATCTCGCCCCTCAGAATAAGGAGGCTTATTTATCCCTTAACAATAATCATCATACTTTCATATGTGCTTATCTCTGAGCTTATCATAATATCACACTTTTCTTCCTTTCT
>JAKADQ010000108.1 GCA_021820405.1 Thermoplasmata archaeon
TGTGAAGGGGCTGCTGGATTCCATACCTGCGATCAGGTATGAGGATGGCAATTTCATTGTTAAGGAGGAAGATTTTCCTGCCATAAAGAAATTCCTGGAAGACAATAGATCAAGTTACAGGACGTGGAGAGTCATAGTCGGAGATGAGGAGGCGGAAAAGCTCAAGCTACATTCTGTTTAAGTATTTGTTCAACACAGCAGGAAAAACTGTAAAATATAAATATAGTGATTCAAAATTTAAAACATGCGTATCTTTCCTTTTGAGTACCTATCGTATGCATCTAAAAGAATTTCCATATGTTCAATGGAAGAGAATTTTGGTATTGGATATGCGCCAAGTGCAATAGTGTAGAGAAGGCTATACGCCGATACTGAAAGTCCTGAAGCCCTTATTTTCTCCTGCATTTTTAAGTTGGAAGGCATCTTATTTCTGTTTAGGGGAGAATAAGCTATTGTAAGAATGCCATTTTTTTCACAAAAGTCTTTGATCGAATTAAACTGGGACTGTCTTGAAACATTAAGTTCAACCTGATTGGCATATATATTTTGCCCGGATAGTTCATAGGCCTTTCCAAGAAGATCTAAATCAAAATTGCTCACACCCACATATCTTGTCAGCCCTTCCTCCTTTAAACCCATCAACTCTTTTATTAATCGATCAATTGGATAATTATCTTTGGGCCAGTGGAGAAGATACAGATCAATATAGTCAACGTTCATTCGTTTTAAGGACATACTTATGGAACTGTTCAGTTTTCCATAGGATGATGGCCACGCTTTTGTAATGAGAAACAGTTTATTTCGATCATTTGATGCGATTGCCTGGCCTACAAGCTCTTCCGTATGACCGCCGCCATACATTTCAGCAGTATCTATTACGTTGATTCCTCTCTTGATGGCAATATCAATTATATCAACCCATTCTCTATCTTTAGAACGGTCCGGCTCCGATCCTCCCCCCATTCTCCATGTGCCTAAACCAAACGGAGAGAAATTACTACGTTCGATCATATACTGATGCCAACTATCTTAGCGATTTCCTTTCCTGGGTCTCCGGCAAGCGATAATCGTTCTTTTACATTAAGGGAACCGCCAGTAGTAGAAGATTGATTCTTAAATAAATTTTGAAGAATTTCCTTTTTCATTTCAAAGACCTTCATTGCGAATTGCTTAAGGTTCCCTGTTTCTAGAATTTCAGTTCCGTCTTGATATAGATGCGTCAATTTCATCTTATTTGATTCAATCTCCATAATACTTCCATAAATACGATCCAGTGGATCCTGTATTCTTTCCATTTCTATCGTACTGCTGAGTGCTGAATTCCCGGTTATATCTATAGTTTGCTTATCAATTGAGTATTCGATTGATAAAAAGGCGTTATCGTTCCCTCTTGACATTACGAAAGTTACCTTACCATCACTGTCTGGATCAGAGAAAACCACGAAAAGATTGCCCTTATTTATACTTGCAGATGAGAGATAATAACGATCTATCTTCTCGTAATCTACCTGGGTTTCCTTGCCTACCCAGTTACTTCCACTATTTACAGGTATTTTAACTCCCTTTTCAAGGGAACCAAACTTGATGGGCTCCTTGAATATTTCAAGGCTTCTTGTATTGAGAGAGAACTCATATTCTATTCCTCCTTCTGCAATGTATTTTACACTGGAATCATAAACTCCCTCTACAAGTTTAAGATTGATGCCCATATCGATAACCTTTAAGGCATCAGACGAAAGGAAAGCCTGAATATTTTTTGCAGCATTCATCTTGGCTGATGACATTGCTGTTTCAAGTTCATCCATTCTTCCTTTAAAATCATCGCTAACCTTTTTTTTAAGCTTCTCAAGACTGGCCTTTACAAAATCATTGATTTCTTTTTCTGTTTCTCCGATCCCTTTGTATGACTTGGATGCTTTGAAGTCTTCGATTACCTTGGATATACCCAGCGGTAATTTATCAATGTCGGCAATCTCCTGAGGTAAAATATTTTTAAGGTTGTCAAGATTATTCTTTAAGTTATCATATTCGTTTTGACTTATTATGGAATCCAACAGATACTGGAAATAGAATCTCAGGATCTTGTCATCAGATGAAGAATTTGAAGTTTCTATTTAAATCCCCATGAGGATATGTCAGAATGTTTTTTTAATCTTACCTTCGTTTTACACAAGTAATCACTATAGAATATAATATATGACGGGGTTTTTATTTAAGAATGATTAATGCAAAGGCAATAAGCTTTATATCCTTTCTCACATAGAAGAATTATGGACCAGGAGAAAAAAGAAGACCCCCTAGATCCGCTAATTGATTCGTTCGAAATCAATGTTAAAGCCCTGATGCTTCTTTCGGATAAGGATGCAACAATTACAAGGTCTGACGTAATTAGAAGAATTGAGGATAGCTCCAGCGAGGAAGTCAGGGAATTCATCGAAATTATAAGAACGGCGAGGAAAGGAAATGACTTTTCCATTCTGCTATCGACAGTAGGTGAGTTTCTTCTATCAGCTTTTCTCTTTATTCTAGGAATAATCTTGATCGTCCCTACGTTCTCGTCAGGAGGAAACAGCGATCTGTTTTTCTCATATTATGTAAGTGGATTAAAGTATGCTCAGATCGAATCAGGTTATTTCCAGCTTGCGCTTTTCATTAACTTTTTAACTGCATTGATTATGCTTTTTGCTGGATTTTTCACACTAAAAACTGCCAGGGTCAACATCCGGTATCTGTTCAGGTGAAAAGGTTTGGACAGGAAAACGATCAGGAGAATTTACACTGTGCGTATATTCATTACTATAGCTTCGCTTTCTATACTTGTTTTCATTATTTTATTTGGGATTTTTAATTTCTCATATCTTTTCAACTTTACGACAATTTCCCTTAAAAGAACTATATTGTTAATCTCCTTTTTCACTGGCTTAATTTTATCGATCTACCTTACACTTTCATTTCCGCTTTCATTAAGAGTCCGTTTTTTCAGACCAAGGGTCACGGGGAAACCAAATCCCGTTTATGGTTTCTTTATAGTTCTTTCTATTGGAGTTGGTTCGACATTGGGTTCTCCCCTATTCATTCTGATTCCTGAAAATGCACTCCAGTACGGTATAATATCCACAATTTCTCTTCTTGTAGCCGCAGGTACGTCCCTTATTATGGCAAGAGTATACAACGATATTTACCTGTTTCATAAACAGAGCGGAAAAGACATAGTCGGAGGTCCTGCATTTGTCAGAGAGGCATATGGGGTATCATCTGTGAGATACTTCATAAGCAGAACATCTATGTGGGTTGCCAATTCAGCTCTTGCCGCATACTGTGTTATAATTTTCTTTGACCTGTTGCTCATCGTTATACCTTCGAGCCAAATACTCACAGGAACATTATCCCAGATTTTAATATACGGCATACTGGCCTTATTTGTATTCTGGTTTATCATAAATGCCTTTTTTGAAGAGAGATATACTGTCCTGATAGGAAAAGTACAACTAGTGATGATGGTAATCATGGCCATTATCCTTGTTGCTGAG
>JAKADQ010000003.1 GCA_021820405.1 Thermoplasmata archaeon
CCTCAGTGTCAACAATGATGTTGTTGTTTTCAAGTTTTCTGCTGATTTCTCTAAAGTCACCGAATTTGTTGCTGTTTTCCTTCGAAAGTATGACCTGATGAGACTCCGTATACCACGGACCATATTTTACAATTATGCCTGAATCCTCAAGTGACCTTGCAAGATTTACGGAATTTGAAACAACCCAGGATGCGTATGACTCACCAAACTGTATGAGATCCTGGGCTGCTATCCCTAAGGCTGCCACGTGATTTGGATGATAATTGTCAAAGGTCTTCCATACAGTATTTTCTTGAATTTTGGAGTAGATATTTTCATCATTGGTTAAGATGATGCCACCCTGTGGCCCAAAGAACGTCTTATGGGTTGAACCGTAAAGGATGTCTGAGTATTGAAGGGCGTCTGCCTGAAACTTTTTTCCAGCGATGAGACCCATCGGATGCGATCCATCATACAGAATCTTTGACTGCACTGAATCCGCTATTTCCCTGATCCTCTTAAGATCATAGTGGCGGACGCAAAAGGATTGCCCAAGCACAATAGCATGAGGCTTCAATTCCTTTGCCTTCTTATCCATTTCGTCGTAGATTATTTCCTGTGTATCACCATTGTAAGGTATAGGTTCATACTTCATAGAAAACATATCGGGGATGTACGGTTGCATATATCCCGTGTATCCACCAAATTCCTCCGGTATGGCCATAATAACTCCGCCCTTGCTTACTGTTGAAAGAATTGATATTTCAGCCGCAATATGGCCTCCGGTAGGTCGAATTTCGGTAAATTTTGCATGAAACAGATTCCTGATGGATGTTTCAGCCTCCTTATATATTTCCTCAATCTTTTCTGTACCACCATAGGCATTATGGCCATCTGGCATAATATGCGAATAACGAGCAGCCAAGTCTGATCCTAATGCCATTCTAACATGGGAACAGATAAAGTTTTCCGAAGCCTGCATATTCAAAACATTCCTCCTGAATCTCTCGTATCTATCCACAATATCAACCATCGGTGCCATTTTTCCTCATCTGCCTTATCACATTATACGTATTATAATAATTCCATAGATTTTTGAAGTATATATGTTAGAGACATGGAAATATTTAAAAAAAATAAATTTTATGTTTATGCGATAAAATCAGTAATCGATTGATGCGTTGTATGTCTCCACACCATAAAGATACCAGAATACTGAGACGCCAAGCCCCAAATCCCACAGTATGAGATTAACTGTGAGGAAATTAACCAGACTCATTGATGATGTTACGTATGTGAATATGGGATAGGCAACCATTGGCCACAACCTGACAAGCCCTATGGAACTTGACCTGTATCTGGTGCCGAATAGCTCAGGTTCAAGAACAGATCTAGATGCCCATGCAAATTCGCTCATGAACATATTGGCAAATAGCAATGGAAGAAATACAAGCATATTCTGAAGATATCGAAGAAGTGTTATGATGAGTAGCATTGTGATAGTACCCATAGCGAAGGAAAAGAGGGTATAGTCTTTCCTCCTCCCTGAAACAAGCGGCGCAGCAAAGAAACCTGCAACTGAGGCCCCGATGAGTGCCACAAGAATAATCAGATTATCCTCAGAACTGCTCGGGAATTCAATAGGTGCTATCACATAAGCCATCAGACCAAACGTTAAATATTGCGAAATTCCAATAATGCCCAGAAATATGTATGACGAAATAAATTGCGGCCTAACTTTGCGTCCTTCCCCATATTCAAATTGGCCGTCTTCCGGAGAGATATCCTGATCCACTTCTGAAGCATTTGACGATACAGATTCTTCCGTGTGAGTTGAATTCTTTTCTCTCTTTATCCATATCTTGGATTCCTCTAATCTTGATCTGGCGAGGAGCAGGGAAACAATGACTATCAAAGAGGATGACAGAAGTATTATGCGATCGTCCAGATTATTGGTTACAATAAAGAAAAGTCCCGCCGTAAGTGCACTTCCTATATTGTTGAAATTTGTTATGATTGTTAACCAGGCCGGCCTTCGCCTAACACTTGTCTCTTCTGAAATAAGCGAAAGCGATGATGGCTCTTCGCCTCCAACGCCAAATTCGGCGAGAACCAGGCCAATTGCCAGATACAATACAGTGTAACTTACACTGATTACTATTATTCCAATTGTATAAAGTAGCATGGTAAAAGTGAAAATGGTCTTTCTGCCGAACTTATCTGCAAGAAAACCCATAATTACATTTCCAGCAGGAACAGTAATGGGCCCGAGGAGAAGAAATATTAATTTGTCATTGTGGCTCAGGCTACCGATAATTGAACCTGATGCAACTAATGGCCCCAAAGTGGCAATAACACCCCAGAAAGCAAATGAAAGTGAGGTTGACGCAAAAAGGGTTCTCCTGTTCAATGACAAGGCAATAACCTCCCTAAAAATATATCACCACTGGCAGGCATTTCCAAAATTTCCAATATGCAACAACGTATCATTTTATCCCTCCGCCGGCATTACCCGGATCAGGTTCAAAGGGTCGATCCAACGGATCCTCTCAGCCTTTCAGCTCCCCTGAACTGGTACATCTATTGCAAATGACAAAATAAATGTTCTGTTGCAAAAATAAATACTAACCGGTATGGAATGGAATAGATTTTAACCCTGAATAACATGTAAAGATAATGCAAATAAAGATGAGGATTATCGCAGCCTCATACCGTCTTGATGATATAAGAGTGGAGTTGTTTGGAAGGATGGAGGATGGGCGATCTGTGACAGTTCTGTGTGGTGGTTTTGATCCATACTTTGACGTGATTGACCCCACAGATGCTGAGATTAGAGGTATACAGAATAATCCTGAATTTAAAAGAATAGAGAATAAAAAATTATGGTATGACGGCCAGGATAGGGATGTAAAAAGAATTTACATCATGCACCCATACAAGGTTCCAGAGATAAGAAAACTATTTGTTTCAAGAATCGCGGCAGCCGACATACCTTTTCACCACAGATTCATATACGACCATGATCTTGGTTCATGCATAGAGGTTGAGGGAAATGTCGTGGACAAGCCAAAATACTCCACCGATATTACAATTGAGACAACCTGGGACGGGATCAAAAACGTCAATGATTTCAACCCCCCGGTAAGGATATTAAGTTTTGATATTGAAAATGCTTTTCCCCCGGAAAATAATGAAGAATATGGCAGAATTCTCATAATAGGCTATTCCATTTCAAATGGAAAAAATAGCCATGTTGAAAAGGGCTGTCTGACTGGTTCAGAGGAAGAAGTACTTAGAAATTTCAACCAACTTGTATACACGGTAGACCCCGATATTATCATAGGGTACAATATCGATGGGTATGATCTTCCTGTGATCGAGTACAGGATGTCAAAATATAATCTTACACTGGATATTGGAAGAGATAGAAGCAAAGCCAGAAGGGTAAATGGGCAGTTCTGGAGGGCAAAAGGCAGAATAATCAGTGATGTCTGGTGGAACGTTAAGAAATATCTCCACCCCAAACATGAAACACTCAACTTTGTAGCGCAGGAGTTACTTGGAGAAGGCAAGGATGATGTTGACAGGCTTAGAATTGTGGAGGAATATCAGAATAGGCCACAGGAAGTTATCGCATACTGTATCAAGGATGCGGATCTGACAAGGCAGATAATGGAAAAAATGAGAGTTGTTGAGAGAAATATGTTCATGTCCACTGTAACGAAATTGCCATTGGAGGATACAACAAATGGAGGCACCAGCAATTACGTGGACTCCTTACTTATAAGGCTTGCAGATAGACGCGGAATAGCAGTGCCAATGACATCATCGTCTAATTTGAAGGACAAAGCCATTGAGGGAGGACATGTTGAGTCCATAGGATCTGGAATTTACGATATGGTAATAGTCCTTGACTTCAAGAGCATGTATCCATCCATGATCATGAAATACAACGTATGCTTTTCCACTCTCAGTCCGCAGGGAACTATCGTTTCCCCAACAGGTGCAAGATTCCTGGATCCTTCTATCAAAAAAGGAATAATTCCTGAATTGCTAAGGACCCTTATGGACAGGAGGGATGAGGTCAAAAGAGCAATGAAAAACTCGTCGGGTGAACAGAAGGCTTACCTCGACGGAGTTCAGAACGCCTTAAAGATTTTGATGAATACATTTTATGGTGTGCTGGCCTCTTCCTTTTATAGATTCACAAACCCGGAGCTGGGAGCATCTGTCACTGCCTTTGCAAGAGATACCATTCTGAAACTTATCGAAGATCTGAAAAAAAATGGGTACAGAGTCATATATGGAGATACAGATAGTGTTTTCATAGAATCCAAAAAGAAAAAAGTAGAAGATGCAATAGCTTTGGGTAAATCCCTTTCAGAGGAAATTTCCAGGAAACTGCAGGTGATCATCGAATTTGAGAAAATAATGGACCCGTTCTTTTCCCATGGTGCGAAAAAGAGGTATGTCGGAACTATTGTGTATCCAGAGCAAGATAGGGGACAGATGCTTGTGCGGGGATATGAAGTGAGGCGAACAGATTCCTTTGATCTGCAAAGTGAAGCACTTCAGACCGTATTTGACTACCTTATGAAGAGAGATGTCGAGGGCGCAAGGAAATACTCAGAAGATATTGTCAGAAGATTGTTAAGTGGTGACCGGACTCTTGGTGTTGAAAACTTAGTAATATCAAGATCAGTGAAAGATGAGGATTCCTATGCCAATGCAGATTCCCTTGCGAACGTAAGAGCTGCAAGAAAACTGCAGGAAAGGGGCGAAAGATTCATACCTGGAATGAAGGTTTCCTGGATAGTAACTGATAGTTCAAGAACCCCGCAGGAGGTGGAGCCATACATCGATGGTGAGACATTCAAATATGAGCCTGACTGGAACTATTATGCAAGGAGGGTTGAGGAGACCGTAAACAGGGTTCTTGAAAGCCTCGGGGAGCCTTTAAATCTTGCCTCTGCAAAGAAATCGCAGAAGAGGGCCAGCAACAGCAATGGGGCCAGTACACTGGATAGTTTTTTCTGAGGTGATTCCTATTTATGATTTTATAATTAGTGGGGCAGGTCCAGCAGGTTCCTTTGCGGCATACAATCTTAGCCTCAGGGGATTCAAGGTGCTTCAACTTGAGGAACATTCGTCTGTGGGTAAACCTGTTGAATGTACAGGCCTGGTTTCCAGAAGAGTCATAGAAATGAGTGGAACAAAATCCATCGTAAACCGTGTGCATGGGGCACATATAATCTTTCCAGATGAAAATAGCATACACATAAGAAAGGATGAAGAGAGTTACGTGCTGGAAAGGGATAGGTTTGATCAGGATGTGTCCGGCCTGGCAACAGGGGCTGGTACAGAACTTAAATTGAAGAGTACCGTGCTTGATATAAAGGTAGATGAAAGGAAAGTAACTGTAAAATACAGGCAAAATGGGAACATTAGAGAAGAAACTGCCATTGCCATTATTGGTGCAGACGGAGCAAATAGTATAACGAGAAAGATATTGTTTCCCGGCATGAGAATACAGAGAATGATATCCGCATATCAGATAGATGGTGCAAAAAGGATGGACGACCAGGATTCGGTTAATGTATATCTTGGTTCGAAATTTTCCAGAGGATTCTTTGGATGGGCTGCACCTGCCGAAGATCTTTCCAGAATAGGAACGGCAGGTTTTGGATTATCCAGAGAAAAATTTATGAAAATCAATGAAGGTATGGGAGACCCTTCAAAGATAACCATAACGGGGGGGCCCATACCGATCAGTACCCTGAAGAGGACCTATGGAAACCGTGTACTTCTGGTGGGTGATGCAGGCGGTATCGTTAAGCCTCTCAGTGGAGGAGGAATTTATACAGGAATGATCTCGGGGCAGAAGGCTGCAGAGGCACTCATAAAGGGTTTTGAACATAATGATTTTTCCCGATCCTTTTTGAAAACCTATGAAGACATGTGGAAAAGCTATATCGGGAAGGAATTGCGCAGAGATCTTAAAATTCAGAAGATGTTTGCGAAAATAAGTGACGCATCCTTTGTGGAACTTGGCAGAAGGTTGAGTAACCCGAAGATTAGACATATCATAAATAATCTTGGGGATATAGATTATCCGTCAAGGGTTGTCTTCAATGTGTTGCTCAGGAGCCCTGGAATTCTCAGGCACGTACTTTTTCCCGTGAGGGATAAATTTGGAGAATGATGTAAAGTATTCTTTTCTGATAATCATATCTACGCTTTCATGGGGTGTGACCTTCCCCCTGATTAAGGTTTCACTGGAATACATGTCACCCGTAATATTCCTGTCCATAAGATTTGGTATTTCAGCCCTGATAATGCTGCCCTTCATCCAGAGGCCACTTAACCTTTCCGGGTTTCGCGAGGGAATGAT
This sequence comes from Thermoplasmata archaeon, assembly GCA_021820405.1. Taxonomy (GTDB): domain Archaea; phylum Thermoplasmatota; class Thermoplasmata; order Thermoplasmatales; family Thermoplasmataceae; genus Cuniculiplasma. The sequence goes on from JAKADQ010000003.1 coordinate 6,371, forward strand.
TGCGGGATTCTTCCTGTTTATTGGATATTATTTTCAAACAGTGGGCCTTTATTACACAAGCCCAGCCATCTCGGGGCTTATTACGGGGCTTTATGTGGTTCTTGTCCCGATCATATCCTTTTTATTCCTGCACTTGAAGGTTTCTAACTCTGACTGGCTTGCAGTGCTTATCGCAGTGGCAGGGCTTGTCATAATCACTGGGGGCCAATTGCAGAATGCATCGGTGCAGTTTGGTGACATTCTGACACTGGTATGCGCTGTTGGTTATGCACTTCAAATGATCTATGTTGCAAGGCACAATAATATAGAGATGATTAAATTCACCTTTTATCAGATGCTGGCTGTCTTTTTATTCTCTTCCCTGATGATTCCATCATTCCCCATCTATGCAAACTTTTACGTTCCTATGGTTATTTTCAGCGTACTGTTCACTGCCATATTTGCGGGCATCATAGCCTATTTTCTTGTTAATAAAGCACTTGTATACGTTAAACCTGAGAAGGCTGGTATAATAATGGTTTCAGAACCAGTATTTGCTGCATTATTCTCTGTGATTATAACGGGAGTGCCTCTGAGTTATTACACAATTGCAGGAGGAACCCTTATGGTTATTGCAATGTTCTGGACCGTTTACGATCAATATTTACAGAAGAGGGGATCTATGAACTATTCTTCTGGTGGTGATTTATAGTTACTGCAATTCCCTTTTTATACTCTCTCATTTCCCTTCCTGATGCCAGTGCCCTTCCAACTGCCACAAGGTTATCCTGAGGGTCAACTACAAGAACATCATTGTATGGGATTATTTGAGGATCACATTCCTTGATGAACTGGTAGAAGACTGACTTTCCTAAGGCGTTAAATTTTGCGCTATCCTCTGTCACCCTCACTCGGTTTTTAATTCCCTTATGCAATTCTTTGATTATTTTCGCCCCTTCCATTGTCAATGCAAGGTATCCATCATGTGCCCTCATGGTTGCTATTATTTCTCCGTTCTTTCTCACTGTCCTGATTCGTCCTGTATTTTTTGAAATATCGATCTTTATGTTTTCACTGAACAACGCTTTACCGGACCCTTGGCCAAATTGTACGTCAGCCAGAAACCTGATCTTCTCTAATGGGAACTGCCTTGCCGTAACTGCCCCCTCATCGATGTCAACATTTTTCCAAGAATAGTGCTCAGGTATTCGGTTGCATATGATTGACTGCTGCACAGGATAAGATTCCTCCAATTCAGCTGGTACCATCAAATCTCCAAAAGGAAATGAAAAATTAACCGTGCTTTTTTCATAAATCTCATGTATGAATTTTGGATCCAATCCAGCCGGAAGGCAGAACCTTTTCGGAATGGAGACATAATTTTCCCTGAACTTTCCCATATTGCTGATCCTCACGCCGTATGGAGTTTTTGCGGAAAACTCATCAAAATAAAAAAAGGGTGATTTTCTGTATAACTCTGTGTATGGAAGCACCTTTTCTGAATAGGCCAGTATTCTGCGAAATGCCTGCATGAGTGCAGGGTGGCTCCTTGCCTTGCTTTCCACGTATTGCCACAGAGTTTGTTCCCTGATTCTTTCCCTTATTTCTCCAAGTTCCATATATATAGTGAAAAGGTTATGTTCGGCAAGTGCCTGCGTTTTTTCTCCCCTTTCCAGCGATTTCAATTCTGACATTGAAAAACGATCATGAAGGGGTGACCATATGGGAATCTCTGTGAGTTCCTTTAAATCTCTTGTTCCTTCTGGAAAAAGGAGCCTGTCATCCTTTGCATACTTCACGTAGGACGCCGAATCAAACATATCCACTCCAAGTAAAACGGCCATACCCATGAACATGGGATGCCCACCTCCGAACAGATGAATTGGCTTTGAAAAATCTGAATTAAGCTTAGATGTGAGAATTATATCAACAAGCTCACTGTAGCGATATTGCTCCAAAAGTGGAACAACACCGCCGATCGGCAGATATGAGGCTGGAGATTGGGACATAATTTTTGCACTTCTGGCCCTGAGTTCAGAATATACTGAACCTTGTATTGGCCCTGCGATGTTGCTCCTCTCGCAATAAGATTCGACCTCGTCTATTCTTCTCTTTGTTTCTTCAACTGCATATGATGCTTCCTCATTGCTATTTTCCGGGGTTGAAAATATATCGAGTATTGTTGAAATATCACTTCCTATATCCACCTGAAATTTTACGGTATCGGTATTGTGGAATTCCACATCTCCATACACATAGCTCTGGAAAGTTCCGGAATCAGTCATTATTGGCCCATCAAATCCAACGAGAGAGTGAAGGCCATCTTTCATTGCCTTTTCTTTTAACTCAGGTGTTCTCCTGATTATATAACTGTTTGTTATCAGACACTGCATTCCCATTCTTTTCATTATTTCTATGGGCAACGTCCGAATATTTGGGTTGATTACAGGCATAATATTGGGCGTTTCTACCTCTCCGTGTGGAGTCCTGAAACGACCTATCCTGGCCAATCCCTCCCTGTGAAGCAATTCCATGGTAATCTTTTCTTCTGACAGTATATCACCTAATCTGCGTAGTAGTATTCCCCTTTGTTTATCTGTTCCCTGTCCATACTGCTTCCAGGCTTATTTATTCTTGGCCTTCCAGTGTTGTGATCCCTTCTGAATGTAACGCCAGCTTCCTTCAGGAAAAGGTTCATTCCCTCCCTCATTGTCATTGGGCCGTATGCCGTCCCATCCTTTCCGGGTTCACCTAAAAATACCATCAGGAAATCTGATATGATGTCTATGAAGTAAATGTCATGATCCACTATCATGGCAGTTTTCTTTCTGTTCTCCATGGTCCTTCTGATCACCTTTCCGACTTCCATTCTTGTGGAGCTGTCCAGATTTGCTGAGGGTTCATCGAGAAGATAAAGGTCGGCATCTGTGGCAAGAGTTATCCCGATGGAGAGCCTTTGAAGTTCGCCCCCAGAGAGATTCTGTACCTCCTTTTCCATCAATGGATCTATATCCAGTGGCCGGAATATCTCATTCTTAACAAACATATCACTCATATTTTCCTTAAGCGATTTGTAAAGAAGATCCTCACATGTGCCCTCATAATCTGTGGATATATATTGTGGCTTGTATGCAATTTTCACCTTTGGTTGCACATACCCACTCTCGGATTCCATTACGCCTGCAAGTATTTTTGTAAAGGATGACTTTCCAAGAGCGTTTCTTCCAAGGACGCCCGTAACTGAGCCAATTTCAAGATTTCCTTTCGGAGCTCTGAGAGTAAAATCTCCCAGTTTCTTTGTTATGTCTGACCATTCCACCAGATTGGGAGTGACAGTTCTTCGGTTTGCACCCTTCTGTTCAAATTTAATCTTCTCCTTTCTGATTCTGACGTTTTCCTCCTTGAGATACCCCTCAAGAAACTGGTTTATTGCCTTATTGGGAGATTTCTGCTGAACAATTACACCGTATACTCCCTGAGAGCCGTATACAAGATGGATCTGGTCTGAAATCCAGTCAAGAATTGCAAGATCATGTTCAACAACAAATACAGTTTTGCCTCTGTCTGCAATTTCTCTTAAAATTCTTGCAACTCGCAGTCTTTCCGATATATCCAAATAGGATGAAACCTCATCTATGAGCAGAATATCCCCCTCCTTCAGCAGCGCAACTGCAACTGCAAGCTTCTGAAGTTCCCCGCCTGATGCGCTTTTTACATCCTTCTCGAGCGAGTTGCCCATAGCCAGGTCATCTACAACCTTGTCCATATTTCCACTTAAGTCTGATTTAGCAAGCAGATCCTTTATTGTCCCCTTTGCCACCCGTGGGATCTGATCAACGAATTGGCTCTTAAGAACCACCTTCCTTTTTCCATCATAGACGTCACGGAAGTAGTCTCCAACAATACTATTCGAATATTTTTCGATCACAGCATCTTTGCTCCCCTCAGCAGTGAACTTTCCAAAGTTCGGTATGGTTATCCCACTCAGTATGTTCATGGTTGTGGTTTTGCCCATTCCATTTGGACCAAGTATGGCAGTTATGCCCTTAGCAGGAACCGGTATTGAATAGAGCCTGAACCCATTTTCGCTGTATTGGTGTACAATTTCCTTGTTAAGTTCATCAGGGACCGTAACTATTTTAATTGCTCCAAATGGGCATCTGTTCACACAGATTCCGCAACCAATACAGAGATTTTCAGTTATAACCGGATATATGTCTTCTCCCTGATTGAATTCTATTGTAGGAGTTCCGGAACGCACAGGGGGACAATATGCCTGACACTCGTGATTGCACTTTTTAGGATGGCACTTTTCCTTATCGAGCACCGCAATATGCATAAAACCAACTCAGTTTAAGGACCAATATTCGTCGGGAATTTCTTCGTAAACGGAAAAATCCTGATCTTCTCCCATATCCATATAACTCGTTTGCATCTGGGCAAGGGATATTATCCTTGAGATGTTCAGTATCCAGTAATGAATTCTCCATTCCCTTCCATCGAAAAGAGTGGTTTCTTCCCTCTCCGTTCTTAGAACACCAATGTCTTCCATGGTATAAAATGCATCCCTGTCCTCAGGCTCCAGCATATTATCTATGACTCTATCGCTATACCCAAAAAAATTAATTAGATGTTCAGCAGCAGCCATTGACTCTTCGTATACCATCTTTTTATTTTGTAAACTTAATCCCTTACTTATGGCTTGAGACAGCTCATCAATCTTTGTATAATTTCTGACTCGTTTATCCTTAATATCATTATTATCGTCTGACATATGAACACTCTATTATCGGCAGATATAACATATTACAATTGACCTATTAACGTTATTGATTTATATACTCATAACATTCATATGCATGGAATCTCACACTTCTTTTTTCTACCCGCTATATATGAATGGTGATGGATATTACGTAATTAATGCTTATTATAAGATAGGAGAAAAATTAAAAAATACAATACGCATAAATGATGAGTTTTTTCAAAAAAGGAGAGAAATTCTTAGGGAAAACGAAATGATGGAGATGATCAGATCCATGAACCTTGAGAGTTATGGTAGGTTCATGGTGAATGGAATTAAAAACCAACTTAAAAGCGAAGAACTGAAAAAAACAAAAATAATGGGCATCGTGAATCTAACCCCAGACTCATTCTACAGTAATTCGCGGTTTACATACAAGGATTCAGACCTTGCCATTAAATCTGGTGCAGATATCCTGGATATAGGAGGTGAAAGCACAAGGCCTGGATCCACAGAACTGGATCCTGAAACCGAAATAAGCAGGCTGAATGTTTTTCTGCAGGATCTGAGAAGTAAATTCAAGGGGATGGTTTCCCTTGATTCCAGACATTATGACGTAGTTCGGACACTTTTACCGTATATAGATATAATAAACGATGTATCGGGATTGGCCGATGATAGAATCGCAAACTTGGCAATTGAACACGACCTAAAATATGTATTAATGCACATAAAGGGAGAAGTAAACAAAATGACAGAATATGAACATTACGAAGATCTTCCTGGCGAGGTTTCAAAATTCTTCATAGACGGACTTAAAAAACTCCACGGAATGGGAATGAAACCCGAAAACATAATTATCGACCCGGGTCTTGGTTTTTCAAAAAATGCCCAGCATGACTATTTTCTAGTCAAGAATGTAAATGTTTTCTCGTTTGGTTTTCCGAGGCTGGTTGGACATTCCAGAAAGAGATTCCTTGGTGCAATCACAGGCTCAAAAATTGAGGATAGACTCCCTGAAACACTGGCACTAAGCCTCTTTCTGAATCTAAAAAATATTGAAATACTACGAGTTCACGATGTTTCTGAAAATATTAGATTTCTTGAAGAATACCGTTTTCTTTCTCAGACTTGAGGCATTCTTCACAGATACCCTTGACAAGAAGCACCGATGATAGAACTTTACCTTTTACCTCTGCTTCAATGCTTCTTATGTCGCCATGAATTTCTGAGTCGGTTATTTTTCCACAGGATTCGCAATAAAAGTTAATATGCGGTTCTACCCTTCCCTCGTACATTGCCCTTCCATTCACTTCGAAGGAATTTATCAGCCCCCTCTCTGTGAATACTTTCAGGATATTGTAAACAGTTGCCGCAGGTATATTTGGATTTTCTTTCTTCACATATTGGTGTATGCTCTCTGCAGAAAAATGTTCTCCATCTCCCTCCTTGATATACTCAAGTATTTTTACTCTCTGGGGTGTCACTTTGAGACCGTGACTTTTGATTTGTTCTTCGATTATTCCCATTCTAATCAAATCATTTAATCCTTATTAAGTATTTTTAACTATCACCTTAAGGATAAGCTATGATTGAACGACTCAAAGGTTTCCGTGATTTTTACCCTGAAGACATGGAGGTTAGAGAGCATATATTTAGTATAATGCGAGAAAACGCCAAAATTTTTGGTTTCCGGCCCATAGACTATCCAAGCCTTGAACTTTTAGAGATGTTTCGAATAAAGTCCGGTGAGGAAATTCTATCCCAAACTTACAACTTTAAGGACAGAGGAGAGAGGGAGATAACCTTAATTCCGGAGGCTACACCATCAACCGTGAGGATGTTAGCTTCAAGGAAGGATCTCCCTAAACCTGTCAGATGGTACAACATACCCAAGTTGTGGAGATATGAAGAACCACAATCGGGACGAACCCGAGAACACGTGCAGATGAATGCTGATATCTTTGGGGACGGATCGGCTGTGGCAGATGCTGACATAATCGGCCTGGCCTGTACAATTCTTGATTCCCTTGGCCTGAAAGGACATTATGAAGTGCGGATAAATGAGAGAAAATTGATGGAAAAAATACTTACTATTTCAGGTTCAAGAAATATAATATCTGACATGGGGATAATAGACAGATTTCATAAGGTGGATAAGGATGAAATTCTTCTTAAACTTGCATCAAATGGTATGGGCCATGAAAATGCAGAACACATTTACAGTTTTCTGGGGAAAAAATATAAAATAGGCAATATTGAAGAAGGTGTTGGAGAATTCTTCAATTTAAGTGAGATGGATCAACTTGTCCATAGAATTAAGGAAACAGGAGATATTTTAACAGAAAACGGTTTTCAGAATATACTTTTCAACCCTTCTACGGTAAGAGGGCTGGCGTATTACACTGGAATAGTTTTCGAGGGTTTTGACATTAAGGGTAAATTCAGGTCAATCTTCGGAGGAGGAAGGTACGATAATCTCAGCACATTATTTTCAGGTACAGAGATACCTGCTGTAGGTTTTGGAATGGGCGACGCAGTGCTGGAAAACCTGATGAAAGATCTTGGGCTATGGAACTGGGAAGATAACCATAGAAGATATTATATAATAGGTATGGGGGAAGAAGGCTATAATGAGGCTATAAAACTGAGTTTCAATATGAGGAAAAATGGGGTTAAGTGCATTATTCACAATGGTGGAAAGAATCTATCTAATGCCATGAAAACGGCATCTAGCCTTCAATTTTCTCATGTTATTATAATTGGTAAGAAGGAAATTGAAGATAAGATATATACCGTTAGGGATCTGAAAACTGGAGAGCAGACGGGGGTTAGATACGAGGATATAATGAAAACATGATTAAAACAGTTCATAACCAGTTGAAAAATTTATTAATCAATTGTCATTTAGTGGATGGTGATATTATGTCAATAGCTTTCGTTCTTGTAAGCACTGTTCCCGGCAAGGAACAGGAGGTATATAATAAGATATCTAAAATAAACTATGTCGTGGAGATACATCCACTGTTTGGCGAGTATGATTTGATAGTTAAAATTGATGCCCAGGACTTTAGTGAACTTGGGAAGGTAGTGATTGAGCAGATAAGGAAAATCGATGGTGTTATAGATACGAAAACACTTGCAGGAATAAAGTTGTGATTTAAATGAGTAACGTTATACCTTGGTACCCCACATGGAATCTTGACATATTCTTTCTTACTATAATTGGTATTATAGCGCTGTCCCTACTGGTTCTCGGTATTCTGACCGCTTATTTTGGCAAATCAAAGACAAGGGCAGTAGGCGGAGGAATGATTGTTGGCGGTCTGGTTATAGGTTTCCTGACTTACTATCTTTCCGATTTTGTCTTTAAACTGAGCCTTGTGAATGAGGTGATTCTTGGTGCCTTGTTTTATCTGATCGCGGCAATTATAGGTGTTGTTATAGGATTGCTTATATTTCTCGCTGCCATTATGAAAACCTGAAGTGTAATGGCATCTCAGATGATGGATGATGTTCTCAGGAACATAAGGGAAAATTTAAAAGGGAATGGCATACTGGCTTGCTCTGGAGGCACTGATAGTTCCGTACTGGCTGTTCTAAGTGCGATGGTTGCCGGGGAAGCTGTAAAAACTATTTTTATTAATACCGGCCTTCTAAGGATAGGCGAGAAAGAAAGGGTTCAAAAACTCTTTGCGGATTTTCACATAAATGGCGAAATAGTTGATGCTTCCGAAAGGTTCCTTGGTAATTTGAATGGTGTAACTGACCCTGAAAAAAAGAGGAAAATTATCGGAGAGACCTTTGTAAGGGTGTTTGAGGAGATTGCAAAAAACAGCGGTGCCAAATATCTACTTCAAGGCACAATTGCACCGGACTGGATTGAAAGTGGTGGAAAGAACAGGGATTCAATAAAAAGCCACCACAATGTTGGAGGACTCCCTGAAAAAATGGATCTCAAGCTTATAGAACCCCTTAGAGACCTTTATAAAGATGAAGTTCGACAGATTAGCAAGGAGATAGGCCTTGATGAATACCTGCAGCCATTCCCTGGGCCAGGCCTTGCAGTCAGGATAATAGGAGAAGTTACAAAGGAGAGGCTCGATAGGCTAAGAAGAGCAACAAAAATAGTCGAAGAGACCATTGAAATGAAATATTCACCTGAAGATAGGCCATGGCAGTATTTTGCGGTTTATGTCCCTGTGAAAACCACCGGAGTTCATGGAGACAAAAGGTCCTATGGTGATACAATTGCATTGAGAGCGGTCAACTCTATGGATGCAATGACTGCAACCTTTTCCAGAATAGATTGGGATACTATGGAAGAAATCTCAGTGAGGATCAGCAACGAAATAGAAGGTATCAACAGGGTAGTTTATGATGTTACACACAAGCCACCCGGAACAATTGAATGGGAGTAATGAGTGAAATTAATATATATTTAAAAAGAATGAGCATAGACCTTAAGAGTAAAAAAGAGATGAAATAAAATGACAAATGAACTATTAATTGCGGAAGAGGAGTATCAGAAATCTGGTGTTCATATTGGAACTCAGGTGAAGACACACGATATGGTCAAGTACATATTTAAGATAAGAAATGACGGCCTGTATCTTCTGGACATAAACGCCACTGACTCAATGCTCAGAACCGCCGGTAAAATGCTTGCCAGAATACCTCCTGAGCAAATTCTTGTGGTTGCACAGAGGCAGTACGCATTCAGGCCAGTTACGAAATTTTCTGAAGTTATTGGATCAAAGGCAATTGTAGGAAGGTTTATACCGGGCACATTGACAAACCACCAGTTACCGACGTTTACCGAAACCAAGGCTATAGTGGTAACAGATCCACTTGCGGATACCCAGGTGATGAAAGAGGCCAAAAATGTGGGTGTACCCATAATTGCACTCTGCGATGCCAATAATAAGACTGATTTTGTTGACCTTATAATACCAAGCAACAACAAAGGCCGAAGATCCTTAGCGCTTGTTTACTGGATACTGGCCAGAGAGATACTTAAGAACAGAGGGCAAATCCAGAACTATGAAGATTTCAAATACACCATAGAGGACTTTGAATCTCAGATATGATTTGAAGAGTTGAACTCCTCAATATTTTTTATACGTTTTATTTCAACATAGACAGGTTCTTCATTTATTGTGGCTGCGAAGATCATTCTCTTCCTGACGGCGGCTGCCAATCTTACGGCTCGGCTTATTTCGTACCACTCCATTATGTCATCGGCTATGTGAATAAGATATTCGGAGTGATCCTCCAAACTTTCCTCGTATGCCCTGAAAGTACATCCGTATTTGAAACCTGTTTTGACGATCATCCCCCTGTTCACAAGATCACGATAAATTCGGGTTACGACGTCTTTTCTCTCAGTTTTAGTTAGAATTGACAATTCCTGTTCTGAAAGAAATGTGATTTGATCTAAAACATCACCCATCCATGCTGGAACCTTTCCTTTTTTTCCTAAACCTCTGGCGCCAATCGGTATAAGTTCACCATTTTCTTCAATGTTCTGTGTAACATCTATTGAATTTTTTCCGGTAAGATTTGCAGAATGGATTGCATAATAGGTTATATCGCCATCATCATCAACAGACGCCACATTGGAACCAACCATTTCGCTTAGCCACTGAAAAGTGATCCGCCCGTTTTCCCTTACAGGAACCACTATTCTCCTGACTGATTGTTTTTCATTCTTTCTAACAACATTGAAAAAATCAGGCTCTATTGCGATTTTTGTTCCTTCTTCCTTCAATTCAAGGTATGCCCTGAGTTTATGGATATCACTTTCCTGAATGAGAGCTGAAAAAATCGATAGTTCATCATTAAGCATGCCATTTAATGGCTTTATTCGTTTCCTCAGATAAAGATATATGGCTTCATAGGGTTTAAGAATCAGGGTTTTTTTGTCGACCCTCCCAACCGAATATTTGTTGTGCAAATACAATGAACTTTTGCCATTTGTTACATGAAATGCAATTTTTTCGCATATGGCGATTGATTGATTATTGGGGTTTTCCATTTTTCCTTTCCAGGAGTTTTGTGGCTATATCTTCAGTCATCTTCTTTACAGTATCAGGCATCCGTGACGATACCATATACACAGGAACTTTATACATCTTTGAAATCGGATCAAGATCCTCCTGCCATGTTACTGCCTCATATTTTCTGTCAATCTTTGTGGCAGCTATGACCATAAGAGGTTTTCTTTCAAGAATTGAAACGAATCTGATAAATTTCTGGATTTCTCTCTCATTTAGTTCTTTGGTCACATCGGCCACAATTATAATTGCACTTGAACCAGACATAATTTTCTCGTTTTCAATAAAGCCATCAATTTCCTGTATTATGAATTCACTTTCCACGGGCTTGCCTTCATAGGTTACGTTTATCTTCTTTCTTAATAACCCCTTGTTGCCAATGGCACCATTATCACTGTCGTAAACTATTCTGGAAATCAAAGAACTTTTGCCGGATCCAGAGGTACCTACAACACTTACCTTCCATATAAACCGGCTTGAAATCATGCCTCACGATTTTTTACTCAATTATAATAGTTTTCCTTTCGGCAAAAATGTGCAAAAAAAATAACAGGTTAATCTAACAGCTATATAATGAGGCATATGTTTATTTTTAAACTGTTATTTATGAGTTATGAAATTTAATTTTTCTGACAGTGTATTGGGAATGAAACCATCGGAAATAAGGGAACTGAATAAAATGGCCTCAACACCTGGTTTGATATCTCTTGGCGGGGGAATGCCAAGTCCCGAAACGTTTCCAAAAAAGGATCTTGAAGATATAATGAACTATGTAATGGAAAATTATGCCGATCTTGCACTTCAGTACGGAAATACATTGGGAAATGACAGCGCAAGGGAAGTCATTGCGGATATGTTAAAGAAAACCGAAGGAATACAAGCAGCCTCGAAAAACATCATAATAAATTCGGGCTCTCAACAGGGGTTGTATGAACTTGCAACAGTGCTTGCCAACCCTGGAGATACTATAATTACTGAGGAGCCAACCTATGTAGGAGCCGTATCAGCCTTTTCTGCAAATCAGCTTAGAATGGAAGGAGTCGAAATGGATCAACAGGGAATGATCGTAGAAGGGCTTGAAGGTACCATTAGAAAACTGATGGGTGATGGAAGGAAACCCAGATTTATATACGTAATACCTACATTCCAGAATCCTACAGGTTACACCATGCCGGAGGAGAGGAGAAAAGTTCTGATTGAAATTTCAGAGACATACAATATACCCCTTGTTGAAGATAATCCCTATGGGCAACTGAGATATTATGGAAAGAATGTTGATTCGATTAGATCAATGAAAAATGGCGAAAATACCATCTACCTTGGAACCTTTTCCAAGGTAATGACTCCAGGTTTGCGCCTTGGTTATACAATTGCCCCTGATGAAGTCATGGAGAAATTCAATCTGATAAAACAGGCTCTTGATCTGGCGACAAATTCCTTCTCTCAATACGTTGCAATGGAATATGTGAAAAGAGGGGTTATATATAGGCAGATTGAAGAAAATAAGAAAATATATAAAGTAAAAAGGGACAGAATGGTCTCAGCACTCAGGGAGTATATGGATGGTGTTGCCAGATGGTCAGAGCCGGAGGGTGGAATGTTTGTATGGGCAACACTGAATGGAAACATCGATACGAGAATGATGAGAGAACAGGCAATGAGGAATGGAGTAGCCTATGTTAGTGGCCAGGCCTTTACCACAAATAATACCCAAAAAAGCAGTATGAGGTTGAACTTCACTTTTGGTTCCGTAGAACAGATAGAAGAGGGTATCAAAAGGATAAGAAAAACGGTGGACAGTTACATTGAAAAACACTAAAATAACAATTGTAGCAGGTTCCTTCGGATACTTCCACAGGGGACACAAACTTCTTCTCAGGGCGGCGATGGAAACAAAAAATCACGTGATAGTCGGCTTGACTTCGGACATATACGGTTCCAAGACGAAGCATTATGACTTCCCTGCATTTGAAGAGAGGAAGAGTAAAATTGAACAATTTCTTTCAGGTATTGGATCGGACTATGAAATAAAGGAACTGTCGGATAACACCGGCGACTCAACGAACAATCCGGATTATGAAATTATTGTGGTTTCAAGAGAAACTGAAAAAAATGCAATGATAATAAATGAAAAAAGAAGGCAAAACGGAATTGCTGAGATGAAAATTATTCCCGTTGACCTTGAAATTGCAGATGATTTTTTCCCTATCAGTTCAAGGAGAATTGAAAGAGGGGAAATAGATCAGGATGGAAAAAGGCTGAAACCTATAAGGGTGTCCATATGTTCGAATATAGCCATTAGGAAAGATCTTTACCAGAACGCTCTTTCAGGAGTTTTTAAAAACGAATTCTCGATTACAGGCTTTGTAACCTTTAAGGAAGGAAACGAACTAAAGCCGGAAGATATTCTTCTGGACAATGATTTTTCGATGTGTGTTTCCTATGAAATTAAATATGATTACAAGTCGTCCCTGCATCTTTTTACTCTAAGATGCACCATACTGGATAGATACGGAAACGCCACTGTTGGATATGGGCCGGCCATGATACTGAATGAAGAGATGTATCACACATTCATCATAAAAGATACAGACAGAACAGATCATATCATAGAGGGCTTTGGGGATCAAATCGCCGGAAATATTCTTTATGAGAGTATAAAAATGTCAATGGAACCCAGAAAAAAACCATGGGCATATGGTCTCATGGACTATTTCAAAGACCAGGATTAGGATTTCTTTCTGAATAATTCAATAATCACAGCGATGAGCCAGAAGAACAAAACCATAGAAGAAATGACGATTGCCAGGATCAGAATGATGCCAAGATAAATTTCTCCTGACTCAGATGGAGTCATTCCGGGAATACGGCCAAAGATGGACAGGTTTATCCTTGTGGGTAAGCCCATGGCGATAATATATTTCATCTTATGCAATGAAATGGATTTCCTGCTGAAAACGCCATTCACAATGGGATTCCCTCCAGAAGAATCTTCCACAGAGTAATTATTTGCCGTACCTAAGGTTACCAGGGACGCCAGCACAAAAGGAAGCGTGAATATTCCATTGAATCTTCCCCCATTCATCTTCATCTATGAAACATGATTATGGAGAATAAATATTTAGCTGCCAGTAGAATCCGAAACTGCATAAAAAATATGGGCAGGAGCATGCCTGTAAATCTTGAATTTAATGACATTTTGAATAACAATAGACATATAAACCTGTTTGAAATGTTAAAAAGATAGTTATGGTCACAAAGGAGGAAATTCTGGAGGAATTAAAGGTTGTAGAAGACCCAGAAATAGGTATGGACGTTGTAAATCTTGGCCTGATATATGATGTTCAGATCAATGGTGATAAGGTATATATAAAGATGACAATGACAGCACCCACATGCCCGGTAACTCCATGGATACTTTCAGAGGTACAGAAAATAGTTGAAAACATGGCAGGAGTGGAGATGGCAGACGTGGAACTTGTCTGGGAGCCACCATGGAAACCTGACTTGATGTCTGATGAGGCTCGAGAAGCATTAAACATGTAATTCCAATTTTCCCGGACAATTTTTACTGGATATTAACAATTATGCGTGTCACCTTTTAAGTGGCATGGATAAAAAGTGTAGCCTTTATATATAGTTTAAATATCAGACTTTAGGTTTTTATGAGTGAGAGAGAAAAAATTAACATCGAAAATATAGTTGCCTCGACTTCGCTTGCTGAGCATCTTGATCTTAGCAAAATAGCGCTGGCGCTTGAAGGTTCTGAGTATGAGCCTGAACAGTTTCCCGGTTTAATATACAGGCTTCACGAACCCAAAACGGCTGTTCTTATATTTAGAAGTGGAAAGGTTAATTGTACTGGTGCAAAAAATCTTGCGAACGTAAGATTGACCATACAGACCATAATAGGAAAACTCAAAAAAGCAGGAATTGAAGTATATGATGACCCGGATATTGTTGTGCAGAATATCGTTGCAGTTTATGATCTGGAATCAGATCTTAATCTCACTCAGATAGCAATGTCCCTGGGTCTTGAGAATGTTGAATATGAGCCTGAACAGTTTCCTGGACTAGTGTACAGAGTGGAAGAGCCGAAGGTGGTTCTACTTCTTTTCGGTTCTGGGAAAGTTGTATGCACAGGTGCCAAGGAAGAGAGTGAAATAGAACAGGCAGTAATTAAGGTGAAGAAAGAACTCCAAAAAGTCGGACTTATTTAAGTCCGCCACAATCACTCTAATATCTGGTCAAGTAGTGTCGTTGCGTATATGCCCTTGCCCAAGGTAAATTGTATTATCCTTGGCTCCGGTATTTTAAAATTGATGGGGAGGAATCTTATTCCACGATAATTTCCCGTTGAACTCATTTCTGGCTTATCACGAATTTTGAATGAATTGAATGTTATCTGTTCCTCCTCCATAATTGACTGTACTATTTCCCCAGGAATACCTTTCTGTAATTTTGTTTCGGTTCCGATCAGAGGCGCAAGCACACTGACCTTGCCCTCTCCAGATAGAGTTCTGATTCGTTCAGTATTGAATGAATCCACTTCGATCAATCGATTTTCATCGATGTTCCAGTATGAATTAACTGGTGACACTATATCTCCCTGGACTACTTCAGCTGGATTGCCAAACAATTTCTTTCTTTCGATTAAAATTTTGTTGAACAGGTATGACTGATATGCATGGACAAACATTATCTTGAGGCTTCTTGGAAGCACATCCATTGCATCTCCATAGGATTTTCCAGATAAAAGTTCGTGCATCATTGCCCTCTCGAACTGTAAATGCTCGGGAAACTTTCTTATAAATTCCCGATAATTCCATTCCCTGCTCAGATCAAGCCGATATTGTTCCGTATCTATTATGGGATCAGCAAGATATTCTTTGACCGCTGATTCGAAACCCTCCTTTATCAGCTTCCTCCCCACTATGTGGGTATTATATCTTATGCTTCCGAACCTCTGAATTCCAAAATTGTTCCAGAAGCCACCTTCATTCAAAATACGGCCATATCTGTTCATTATATCTTCATCTGAAAGATCTGTTTCAATCCTTATTTTAAATTCATTTCCAGTGAGGTCTCCCAAATTCAGCATTCTATTGCTTTTAAAACGTTCCATGACCTCGCAATCCCTGATATTGATCCTTTCCGGGATTCTTTCTGCATTAATGCAGAAGTACTGAGTTGTCACTGCCCTCTTATCCTTTGTGCCGGCATATGTTATCCTCTTTCGGCTTATTCCAATATACCTGGCAAGCTCTGTTATGAAATGATTAGTTTCCCAGTTGGTCAGCCTTATCCTCAAAATTGTGTATTTTCCATCTGTTTCTGGTTTAGCATATTCAGATATTTCAGAAACCTGAAAATCGCCAGGTTCCATTTTGATTGTATAACCTGACATATTCAGATGTATGACCTTATTATTTTGTAGTTGTTGTCCCTTTCAAACGGAACCATCCCAATACTCTTTAACGCCCTGATTATTGTATCCTTCCTAAGGTTGCCTACCATCTTTCCTGTTGCGGGAATAACCCTCTCGTCGTATATGGTGCCACCCCAGTCGTTTGCCCCAAAATAAATTGACATCTGGCCCATCTCTACCCCGTTTGTTAGCCAAGAGGATTGTATTATAGGGAGAGCCTTGTTGAAGACTATTCTGGATATGGAAATATTTCTTAGAACCTCTTCCCCTCCAACTCTCCTGGTTACTAATCCTTCTCTTTCCAGCTTTGTATTCCCGGGTTCAAAATTCCATGGTGTGAATGACAGAAAACCGTTATACTTCTTTTGAAGGTTCAGTATAGATAGTAGGTGATCTGCTCTGTGGTAGGCATTTTCGACGTGGCCAAACATCATCGTTGCACTCGTCTTTATTCCGATGCTGTGAGCCGTTTCCATTACATCAAGCCACTGTTGCCCACTGTTTAGAGGCCTCCCGAGAATCTTCCTAACATCGCTCGAGAATATCTCTGCACCTGCTCCAGGGATCGTATCGAGGCCGCTTTCCCTCAAAGTGTAAAGAACGTCCTTAACACTTGTCTTTTCCTTTCTAGCTATAAACGAGATCTCTGATGTAGATAGCCCATTAATTCCTATCCCCGGTACCTCCTTCTTTATCTTTCTGAACATGTCAGTGTAATATTCCAAAGGCAGATCTGGATTGACACCCCCCTGAATCAATAGTTGCTTTATTCCGTAAAGTGAATCGAACTGCTTAAGCCTTTCAACGACCTGCTCGGCTGACATGGTATATGAGTCTTCTTCCTTGCCGGTACGGTAGAAGGCACAAAAGTTGCATCTCACATTACATATATTGGTATAATTGAGAATCATGTTTGAAACGAAACTGACCTGCCTGCCAGTAATCTTATCGGTCAGGACTCTGGCTGCACGTCCAAGGGTTTTGATATCTACCTCATTATACATATAGGCGATTTCATCTCTGGTTAAATCATCACCCTCGTCAACCTTTTTGAGAATATCCATCATTGGATCCTGAACACTGAACATCATGGATTACTGATTCTATATTGATAAATAAACAATTGTTATTTTTTTCTTTACATTTCCTAAGATAGTCATGGAACTAATCAGTTTTTGCATATTAATCTGGAATACAAATTTTTTTAAAAAAACATTATTATTTAAGGAGACATTACTAAAACATGATTAACTCCTATTCAGCAGATTATTGGAAAGATTTATCGATAAGTGATTACAAATTTACTCCTGGTGATGCCATGGAGATGTTGGACACTCTTGACATACATCAGATGATGTCTCTTGCAGATTCTTTAACTGATTTTGAGATCGGAAATAGAGTAACATTCGCAGTTTCATATAATATCAATTATAGCAATTATTGTGCCGCAAGCTGTCCTATCTGCGCCTTTTACGTTCCAGCTAAAATAAAGGGCAAAACTGACAGAGGATACGAACTGAGTATTAACGATGTTAAGAAAGAACTCGAAAAGGCAAAGATGTATAATCCCACTGAGATACATATTGTGGGAGGTTTTAACCCATACCTACCCATAGAGTATTACGAAGATCTTTTTTCAACCGTGAAAAAATATATGCCAGAAAGCACCCTAAAGGCTTTGACAATACCTGAGATAGATTTTATAGCAAGAACAACGGGGAACTCCTTAAGGGAAACAGTTGAGAGATTTAGGAAGGCAGGCATGGAGGCCCATACAGGTGGTGGAGCGGAGATATTTGATTCCGAAGTGAGAAAAATTATCACGACACCGGAGAAGATCAGCGGTGAAAAATGGCTTGAAGATGCCAGAATCATTCATTCAATAGGGATTAAGGGGAACTCCACAATGACCTATGGGCATGTTGAGAAATGGAACCATATTATAGACCATATGCTGCGGCTCAGAGATCTTGAGGCAGATGTACCGGGTTTTCTATCGTTTATACCGCTCAAATACAGTCCTGAAAATACGCCGCTTTTAAAAATAGGAAAGGTAAGCGGGCCAAGTTCAGGTGAGAAGGATCTCAAGGTTATTGCACTTGCAAGGATATTGATGGGCCATCAGATCAAAAATATCAGCGTCTATTGGGTTGCAATTGGAAAGGGTATAGCCCAGATGGCACTCACCGGGGGAGGCAATGATCTGGTGGGAACAGCCGCAAGTGAGAAGATATTTGGTGCCACAAACAGAAGAGAACAGACAACCGTCGAGGAACTTAGCTCCATGATCAACGAGATTGGAAAAGTTCCGGCTAAGAGGGATACTTTTTATAATATAAGGGGATATTTTTGAACAGTTTTGCTATTATAGATCTTATACACAGTGATCCTCTTGCCAAACACCTGGATGGAAAATTTACTATAAGGAGAGGCACCACTGGTGAAAATCTTAAACTTCTTCTTTCAGGGCAGGTTGATTATGCGATGATATCTTTAGTTGACTACTTCAAGCATTTCAACTCCCTCGATCTTGTTTACGGTCCCACAATCGTAGGCAAGATTCATTCTATGTCAAATCTACTTATATCCAGGGACTTGGATCCTTATCCCGGCATGAATATTGCAGTAACGGCTGAAACAGAAACCACTGCATTTTACCTTCGTGAGATTGTCGACGAAATGTATCCTGGAACAAGACTTATCAGAAGTAAAAGTAGTACCCCTGAAGATTTGCTTTCTGAGGAAGACTTTGCACTAGTTATTGGGAATAATGCGTTAAAAGTTTATGAATCTAATTTCAGGGTAATTTTCGATGTGACCAAAATGTTTTCAAAACTGTTTGATCTTTACAGTATATATGCAGTTACGGCAATGAAAAAAGATAGTGGGATGGAGAGGTCAATGAAAGGCCTTTTTGAAGTGGAACCCTGGGAAAAAACAGAGATGGTTCAAACAATCAGTGCAAAGCACGGAATAAGCCCAGACATCATATCAAACTATTTTTCCGCAATTGGATATGAATTTGATTCTGTAATTGAAAAGGAGATAAAAATTATAAGAGAAATGTATGAAGAGAAGCAAGAAAATATATTCAACAAATAGAACATTTCTTCCTAATAAAAAATAAGATCAGCCCAACCGCGGACTAACAATTTTGAAAAGCCGCCCTAATCCTTTGATTCCCTAAAACACTTAAAATTACGAAAGCATTTGGTAATTATGTCATTTGCACTTTGATGCAAAAATAGTAATGCAAATAATAAATATAATGTATTAAATAGCAATCTGTTTTAAGTTGCATTTCTCAAATTTTGAGATATATGTTAATGATATTATATGGTAGATTTATCTTCCTTTATGATCCGTGAGATTAAATGGCAGGACATGAGCGATTTGATTGAAAATTATTATTCATATTACGATGAACTTAATGAAAACAATGGGTTCGGGATTTCCTTTTATGATGAGAAGCCGAGTTATGTAAAGGAAATACAATGGTTTTCTGATTTATATGTAGAAACCATCTCAGGGGATGCAGTGGCGGTTGTGAGTGAAGAGAGTGGAAAAGTTGTAGGTTTGTGCGAAATTACCAGATTAAGGCCAAAATCTGACATGGGGCACATCGGAACCCTAGGTATCGCTATTCGTAAGGAATATAGGGGGAGAGGAATAGGAAGAGAACTTTTAAAGAAAGCCCTTGAACTGTCAGAAGGAAAATTCCTTATAGTAAAACTTGAGGTGTTTACTATAAATAATGGGGCTATACAATTATATAAAGAAATGGGCTTCAAAGAGGCAGGAGTGATACCAAAATCAATTAAAAGAGGAGACAAATTTTACGACATAATGCAGATGTTTTACGACTTAACTAAATAATCATAACTCCACAGAATTTTAGGGTATAACTTTAACCCAAATAACCCAGCAACCTTCCTTGATCTCTCAAGTATCTCGGCGAGTGTTCTCCTTGCCCCATCCGATATGACATATATCTTTGACGGTTCGAAGAGAGCTTCCTTCACAGACATCTTCTGCGACATGCCATTATCCTTCAGCATCTGGAGGATGCTGAAATACATGTAAAGCGATACGAAGGATATGAAGAAATATCCCCTGAGGCCGTCGGTTGTGTGCACATATGCCTTGTCGTTCTCCAGCTCGTTCTTCATGGCATCGAACGCAACATCCACTTCTTCCCGTGACCTGTAGAGTTCGTATATCTCCTTAGGATCGGACCGCATGTTGCTGAGGATTGCAAATTTTCCAAGCTTCTTTTTCTCCACCATGAGATCTTCCTGTGACATTTCGCCGGATTCAATCTTCCTGATGAGATTTGTCTCCTCCTCCGCCCTCAGTGATGTGTCCTCATACATGTACAGGATCTTATCGCTAAGATCCTTCATTCCTGCATTTATCCCTCTGTTACGGAATATGAAGCTTCTATCCAGATCCATATTGAAATCAACAATGCTGAAATTCCTCCTTATTGCCACTATGAGATATACGCCATTTTTCCTTGGCATGTCATACGACGCAAGACCACGATCTGCAATGATGATGCATTTCCCGATGTCGTATCTCTCCATAATGGAATCAAATGCCTTGTAATCCCTCACGGATCCTGGAAGTATTTCCAGGATGACTGGCCTATGTCCCTTTCCGGAGAAGACAAGGGCAAAGTTGATCTGATCCAGGTGCAGATGCTTGGGATTATGGCCTTTCTCAGCAAGGTTGATATTCTGTGATCGGGAGAATATTGATGACAGATCGAAGAGTATCTGATCCCGATTGGTTGTCAGAGAATGGAAGAACCCTGTCTGTGCTACGGTGTCGGACCCTATTATCCTGATCTTCTCTGATATGGTGTTCTCTGAAAGCGAGGCATCTATCTGCGTGGATGCGTATAATTTCTCCCATGCACTCCTCATGTATCTTATGGGTCTTGGCACCTTATCATGGACATTGCAAAGATCTCTTTCCAGTGATCCGGAAGGTGATGCCTGAGTTCAGGCATTATCTCCTTCACTACAGAAAGAAGGAGTTCAGAATTACCGAACTCATATATGGATCGGCGGTTCTTCTCAACGAGACCATTCCCATTGATCCTCCCTATGTATTCGGATACGCGGACACTCTTCTTCCTCTCCTTATCCCATCTTGTTGTGTCCTTGTATAGATAGTATGAATTTACTATCTTCTTGACCTCAACCGGAATACCGCGTTCTTCGCCTATTCTCTTCACTATCTCCCTGATCTTGGGATCCATATATACAGTAATAACATATACACGAATATAGAGAATTCTATTATCAAAACTTGTAAAACACCCAATTTTAGAATAATAGGAAGAATTATGCCCTAGAAAATTGAGGAGTTAAGATAGCCATTCATGGGAAAGATTTCATGAAAAATGTAAAGAGGTTCCCAGATAATAATGAATAGATTCTGCACAAGCATGGGTGAGATCTGGGGAGGTCCCAGAAGAGGTATCCTTAAATTTACGTAAGATTCTGGACGTTCACCCTATGTATATAGACTCTAAAGCATCCTATATATCAAATTGTTTATAAGCAAATTTGTATTATTTTTGTGATGAAAACAAATATTGTCATGATGAAAACAAATAGCAGATATCCAGTTGTAATACTATCTATCTTTCTTCTTGCTGCATTGGTATCTGGTATTTTCGCAACTAATCCTCAGACGAAGGCTTATATCAGCGGAAATACATCCATAACAGCAGTTGGGCCCTGGACTCAGATCAGTTTCGGGCCCTCCGTACAGAGAGTGAATTGGGAGATAATGAACGTAAGTTCCGGGAGCCTTGTATATGTAGACAGGATCGGAATAAGCAGGATAGATAATTATTGTCAGAACTCTGTGATCGAGAGGTTCAGCGGAAAGCACATAAAAGTGGCCCAGGTGTACACCTTCTCGAACACCGGCGTGGATGCAAGCATCGTTATCAAGAACACAGGGCATACAAAGGCTACTCTGGCTGCGATTTTTGTCCTCAAGAGTGGTCCGCATAACCTAATTCATGTTGGCTCCATAGACCCGGGTTCGTTCATTTTCGACCAGCAGAACGGTCTTTACACACTCAACCGGAGCGCATTCGAGATAACCGAGGGGAATATCAACGTGAACTGGCAAGCTGAATCGAACATCTTCCATACCGGAGTTGTTTCACACTCAGGTACTTCCAACATCCTGTCATTACCCTTTGGTCCTATCGTTCTTGTCAGAGGTCAAACATACACAATCGACCCTTCCATTAGGTCCATGGCGAAGATGTGGCTTGGCGGTGTCGGAGAGGCGTCCCAAGAACCAGCAGTTATCGGATCATTCAGTATCGGAAACTCATACCCATCGACATTTGAGAACGGGACTCAGACCATAAAGTTTGACTATTCAGTAGTATCAATGGGATCTTATTCCAGTGCCAAGATTGGCTTCTTTATTGCAGACCCATCGTACTATTACTATCAGATTGGTTCTACCACTGTCTACGGCACTGGCACCTATTCCTTCTCGGTAAATCCGAACTACATAGGGCAATGGGAACAGTTTGACATAGCAGTATGGTACCCATACTTCGGTAAATGGGATTTCCAAAATGCCGCCGGGCACAGTTTTATTGTTTTTGAAAACACTGCCAATGGGTACAGTTATCCCAACCAAGGGTACCTGTGGGGGAATATGAAACCTATCAGGAACTCCGCAGGAACCATTGTGGGTGATATGTTCGCTTCCATACAGTCCCCTGCTGCTCTTCATCCTGATATGACAGTTGAATACCAGTTGATGTCAGGCATCGTACCAAGGAACAATGACTACCAGGTCAACAGGGTTGCAATGTACTTCAACTATACAGGCAATTCCCTGGGGCAATCCCCCCTCTGCATGAAAGGATCGAATGGGGTTCAACAGTGGATATTGTTCAGCTCATATCTGAATTACCAGAACAGCTCATTCTGGTCGTTAATTGACCAGATATTGTGGAAATCGGCGTTCGATGTAGCTTCAGCTTTAACTGACGGGAATACGAGCGCTCCATTTGCGGTAGGTGGCGGCCTGAATACGTTCACCATCTTGGGTCAGACCACACAGAGTGAGCCCTCGGCCTCGTCGATAAATCTGACGTACACCCAGAATGCT
The DNA here is from genome assembly GCA_021820405.1 of Thermoplasmata archaeon. Taxonomy (GTDB): domain Archaea; phylum Thermoplasmatota; class Thermoplasmata; order Thermoplasmatales; family Thermoplasmataceae; genus Cuniculiplasma. The sequence goes on from JAKADQ010000003.1 coordinate 29,736, forward strand.
GGATGGGGGTCTATTCCTTGTTGTTTTTCGGGAGGCTATTACTGGAATGCTCTGGGAACCAAATATGATCAAACGTGGTATGGGTCATACAACTTCAAACCGTCTTACATGTTTGACGTCGGGGACGAAATTGAAATGGGGAATTTCGACAATAATGCAAAAACTCCGTACGTCGTAGATTATTTCCAATATACCATTGTCTACTCAATCTTCAATACAAGTAACGACATGGGTTATAACGGTTTTCCAAGCTTGTACACAGGATCATACACTGTCTCGGCTTACTTGCCAGAGGCTGTGGTCACGACAACATGAGGCAAATTGACAACGGTTGGGATGAAATATGATTCGAAGACATGTGATCAGAACCAAAGTGGTCGCTACTGCAGTTGTGGTAGCGATCGTGATTTCACTGGTAATCCCATACGAGTTATTGACTGTTCCCAAGGATCAGATATCACAGGGTAACATACCCTCCTTGAACTGCACCTCTTTCCTTGGATACTACAACATAACCCATCCTACTAAATTCAATGAATCCGGAAACGGGTTTAAGGTAACCTTTGAACTGAGAACTGGTGGACCTACGATAATCTATCCCTGCATGGGTGACCACGCATACTTCACGATAGCCTACGTGAGCAAGAGCTACTCTTCTCCATATACCGGGGTGGCTTTTTACGTCAGCCATGCAGCGCTTTCCATTGGAAACTATACCATGACCGCGTTCAACGTCTCGTATGTGAAATTTGGTTCGGGTAGAGTAATGTCACTGCAGTTTACAGTACAGGAAAGCATACTTACATACGACAGTGCTCACCATAGCTACGGATATTCATTCTGCATATCAGTACTTCCCGTAATGTTTTTCGGACCGTTCCATACCGACAGGAGTCCCATAGTTATGAAAGTTGGAACTACACTTCCTTGGTACTATATCGAATGAGCAGTGAGCAGAAATAGGTAACCAAAGAAGGTCAGGGAAGTGCAGGTGCAGGACATCGGTCCAACCTCTGTACAGCTCGAGAGACAGGCGTGGGATATCCTTGGAGACCTCAGCAAGATCACAACTGTGGACCATCTTTTACTGCAGATGAGGAAGTTTTCCTGCACCCAGGGGGGACTATTCGGGCTTCAATGCAGTTCTCATAGGGGTGCAGGATCCAGATGCTACAGTAGTGTGATCAAGGAACGAGTGGAAATACTTCGGAAAGACGTATCGGACGATGCAAGGCCCGTAAGCGTCCTCTATCCCGTGGGCGTTGCACGTAAGGTTGGTCCCGGAAAGGTCAAGGACTTCATTAAGAATCAGAGAATGAAGGCTATGTCGGATAAACTTTTTTCATAGAGGACACTATCATTTTACGGAACCACATGAAAAATTTATGTACTTTTATACTCTCCCTTTTCATGTTTGCAGATAAATTGAAAAGGGTAAGGGAGGGGTTGACCTTTGATGATGTTCTGGTTTTACCAAGCAGGTCGCCCATAGAGCCCAGGGAGACCGATATAAAGAGCAGGTTTTCAAGAAATATCCGGTTAAATGTCCCGATTTCAAGCTCTCCAATGGATACCGTTACCGAGTGGGAGATGGCAGTAGGTATGTCACGAACGGGAGGCATTGGAATTGTTCACAGAAACATGTCAAGAAACGAAGAGGCAGCCATGATCAGGAAGGTAAAAAGAGAAGAAACCCTGATCATAAGAAATGTGCACACCATTGATCCCGAAACACCCCTAATTGTCGCAAGAAATATAATGTCTGAAAAGAATATAGCGGGATTTCCGGTAGTCCACGGAGAAAAACTTGTAGGGATAGTTACTAAGAGAGATATTGAATTTGCGGATGGTGACAGGACAAAAATAAGAGACATTATGACAAAGGACGTTGTGTTTGCAAAGGATGACATATCGCCAGAAGAGGCAAGAAAAATACTTTATGAGAACAGAATTGAGAAACTCCCACTTGTGGATACCAATGGGAAGGTCGTTGGCCTGATAACTTCTAAGGATATTGTAACAAGGCAAAAATTTCCATATGCCACCAGAGATGAGGACGGACAGCTTATGGTTGGAGCAGCGGTTGGGCCATTTGATATTGACAGGGCAATTCTCATGGAAAAAGAGGGGGCAGATGTCATTGTGATAGATACCGCTCATGCTCATAATGACAATGTTATTGAATCTCTGAAGAGGATGAGAAAACAGGTGGACGTTGACATTGTCGTCGGAAATATTGCCACTGAGCAGGCTGCCATTGATCTGATATCATGCGATATAGACGGCCTGAAGGTCGGAATTGGCCCTGGTTCTATATGTACAACAAGGGTTGTTGCCGGTATCGGAGTACCTCAGATAACAGCAATTTCTGATGCAGCTGATTATGCGAAGGAGCACAATGTTCCAATAATTGCAGATGGGGGAATCAGATTTTCGGGAGACATTGTTAAGGCAATCGCAGCAGGTGCTGAGTGCGTTATGTTGGGCTCACTTCTTGCAGGAACAGATGAGAGTCCTGGTGCAGAGATGATAATAAACGGAAGAAAGTATAAAACTTACAGGGGAATGGGTTCCATTGGAGCTCTCTCAAAAGGATCTGACAGATATGGTAAATTCTCAGGAAGCAAATTTGTGGCAGAAGGAGTTGAAGGGGCGGTTCCATACAAAGGAAGGGTTGAAGAGGTTATCTATCAACTCAGCGGAGGAATAAGGGCCGGAATGGGCTATGCGGGATGTAAAAATATACATGAACTTAGAACTAAGACCGACTTCATAAAGATAACAAACAGTGGACTGAGAGAGAGCCACCCCCACGATATAAGGGTAGTGTCTGAACCTCCAAACTACCAGATGTTTTCAAACTGATTTACGGATAAGATATAACAAAAATCTATCTTTTATCATTTATTTTAAGTACCTCAAGTATTAAGGGTTTAAATGAATCTCCCCTGTCTTTAAGATTGAACGGATACGCCTCCCTCCTTACAATTATATCCTCAGGAAAAATAGCACACTCATAATCCCTCTCGTATTCATAAAGATCCATTCCCACCAGATTCGGTCTCCTGTAATTTATCTCGGGCTTTCCCTTTACATTGATTTTTTTCCCGGAAACTTTCCCGTAGAGTTTTGCCACTTTTCTTGCGACGGATCTGTAATTGGTCAGCTTTCCCCCATAAATATTTATTATTTTGCCCTTAGATTTTATCACGAATCCCCTGGATATTGAGCCAGGATCATCGCTTTCTCCATAAAGTGGCCTGATTCCTGCGTAAGCATATGTTATATCAGATTGACCTATCTCAGGATATATTCGCCTTGCACTTTCCAGTATGTATTCCACATCTTCACGATCCACTGCAAAATCATCGGGAGACTTTACAAATCTATCTGTGGTTCCGATTATGGTCACTTCCCCTCTTGGAATTATAAACATCTGCCTCCTATCCAGATGCGATCTGAATACGATTGAATCCTTACTGAGGATCTTCTCTGACGGAACAACTATGTGAATCCCTTTGCTTAGTTTCAATGACCCAGAAAAATTTGAATTTTCCATTTTTGAAATTTCACCTGCCCATGGACCCCCAGCGTTTATTACATATCTAGCAGGGATTATCTTTTCAAGCCCACGAATTCTATCGGTAAACTTTACAGAAACGGTGCCATTCGAATCTTCAATTTTTTCAACTTTACAGTAATTCAGGCAAATTGCACCCTCTCTTACGGCTGATACTATGTTGTAAATGACCATCTTGGTGTCGTCTGTCCATGCGTCCACATAATTGAAATATCCTCTGATTTTTTCGGACATTTCACCTTTATTTTTTACATACTTTGGAAATGATAATTTGCCACTCAATATATTGTAAACTAATATTCCAAGCCTTAATGTTGATTTTTTCCATGAATATTCATCTACTAATATTTTGAAATTCATTGGTCTGACTATATCTGTGTGCTTTAGAAGATAATTTCTTTCGCGAAGTAAATCTTTAACCTCTCCTATCTGGAAATTTGCAAGATACCTTATTCCACCATGTATGAGCTTGGAAGATCCCGAACTTGTCCCAGAGGCAAAATCATTCATCTCAAAAAGCACACATTTTACACCGTTGCCAGAAAGGACATTTGCTATGCCGGCCCCGGTGATGCCTCCCCCAATTATGGCTACATCAAAGACCTCTTCATTGCGATCAAATGAATCTATCCAGTCACAGCGCTTGTGAAAATCAAAATTGTCATTGTCAGGCATTACCATTACGATGAAATCTCAATTGATCTTATTATCTTACCTGACATGATTGCATATAACGATGATGGTTTCATAATACTGAGGAGGAAATTTTTTGGCCCCCTCCTAAAATGATATTTGTGCAAGAACACTAAAGATGAGTGCACAGCGTTTGATTTTCCTATGAAAACAATATTTATGACCTGTCCTATACAGTGAAACATGAAATTTAGAATGATAGGGCACAGGGGTAATCCATCGCAAAATCCAGAAAATACAATCGTTTCCTTTATCAGCGCGAGGAATTGTGGAGTCTATGGGATTGAAACAGACATACAGATTACTGCCGATCAAAAAATTGTAATTTTTCATGATGAGGATTTGAAAAGGCTCACTGGGATGAGGGGCAAGATTTCTGATTTTCCCCTCTCAGAACTTAAGGAAATAAATGTTCTCGACTCAGCCCAGAAGATACCTACCCTTGAGGAATTTCTTGAGTCCACTGGCGATGTTACAAAATATATAGAACTCAAGACAAGAAACGAAAAAGCGGAAAGAATCAACGATGGCCTGGAAAAACGCCTTCATGAATATTTTAAGGGCAACTATTCAGATAATATATATTTTATATCCTTCGATGTTGAAGCCATAAGAAAAATGAAAGAGTATGATAAGAGGTATAGAGTTGGTCTGGACATAGGAAATGAGACTTCATTCATCTGGGACAGCATGCTTAAGGATCATATTCCCGAATTTCTTGATCTTGTGATTCCCCAGTATGACATCATAAAGAAGGAGACAAGGGATCTTGAAAAGTATGCTGAGAAAATAATCCCATGGGTAATAAATTCATCAACGGATCTAGAAAAATTAGAAGAAATGGGGATTTACTCCTTCATGACTGATACCCCGTGTAGCATGAAAAATTTTATAGAATAAATTTTAGGATTTGTCCTTTGCATTATCTTTCAGGGCTGCTCTTGCGGCTGAAAGCCTTGCTATGGGGATTCTGAATGGGGACGCTGATACATAATTAAGGCCAATTCTATGGCAGAACTCAACAGTCTCGGGATCTCCTCCCTGTTCGCCGCATATGCCTACCTCAAGTGATCTGTTTCCTCTTCTGCCCTTTTCTACGGCCATCTTCATTAGTTCACCGACACCATCGAAATCAACTGTCCTGAATGGATCGCCCGGAAGGATGCCCTCTTCGAGATACTTGGCCATAAATTTGCCTTCTGCATCATCCCTGCTGTATCCAAAGGTCATCTGTGTGAGGTCGTTTGTACCAAAGGAAAAGAAGTCCGCATATTTTCCAATCTTATCTGCCGTTACGCATGCCCTGGGGATCTCTATCATTGTTCCGAACTTGTAGTCCACCTTTCTGTGCCCCATGGTGTTTATTGCCACCTTTTCGAGCCTTTCCCTGAGTATGGCCAGCTCTCTGTCAGTACCAACCAGAGGTATCATGATCTCCGGAAATATCTGCTTCTTTTCAGACATGACATTGAGTGATGCGCGAATGATTGCCTCCACCTGCATTTCATATATCTCCGGAAAAACAATGCCCAGCCTGCATCCTCTGAATCCCAACATAGGATTGAACTCTTCCAATGATTTTATGGTTTCAAGCATTTCTGTCTCACTTGAAATCTTCGATAAAATGTCGTCCATCTCCTTTGAATCAGAAATATTTCTAAGCCTCAACTTCATGGAGTGAATTGAATTCATCACTTCCTCCTTGTCCGGAAGGAATTCATGTAGTGGTGGATCCAGCAGCCTTATTATAACCGGGAAACCTTCCATTGTCCTGAAGAATTCCGTAAAGTCATGAATCTGCATCGGAAGCAACTTGCTGAGAAATAATTTTCTGTCTTCCAGCGTTTTGCTCATTATCATAGCCCTCATAATTCCAATTCTCTCACCCCCTAGGAACATTCTTTCGGTTCTTGCCAGGCCTATTCCTTCTGCCCCGTTCTTCCTTGCCATTATTGCCTCTTCGGGTGTATTCGCATTGGCTCTGACACCAATTTTTCTAAAACTGTCAGCCCATGATAGGAGCTTATCAATATGGGTTCCGGACTGTGCCTCCTCCAGTTCTGTGGTTCCTAAAATGAATACGCCATCGGTACCATCTACGGTAATTATATCCCCTTCACTAAGAATGGTTTCTCCAATGGTAAGTGACCTTTCCCTGACATTTACATTCATGGATTCAACACCAACAACTGCAGGCTTACCCATTGCCCTTGCTACAACGGCCGCATGGGATGTCATGCCACCCTTTTGGGTGAGGAACCCTTCCGATACAGACATGCCACGAACATCATCAGCAGTGGTTTCCGGCCTTACAAGAATGACCTTTTTCCTTTCCTTTGCCAATTCCACGGCCCGATCAGATGAAAAAACGATCGCACCGATTGCGGCTCCAGGGGATGCAGCCAAGCCCCGTCCCAGTATTTTTTCCCTTCCTGTTTTTTTCACTTGAGGATGGAAAAGTATATCGAGTGTGGATGGTGTTACACGCATTATTGCCTCCTCTTTGGTTATCAAACCTTCCTCGGCCATCTCCACTGCTATCCTTACAGTCGCCTTCGCGCTCCTCTTCCCACTTCTAGTTTGGAGCATATAGAATTTGCCCTTTTCAATTGTAAACTCCATATCCTGCATATCTCTGTAATGCTTTTCCAGAATCTCTGCACTTTTGACAAATTCTCTGTATGCTTCGGGCAATATCTTTTCCATTTCTGAGATTTTTTTGGGCGTTCTGATGCCTGCCACAACGTCCTCCCCTTGTGCATTTTGAAGAAATTCACCGAATAGTACCCTTTCACCAGTATTTGGATCCCTGGTAAATGCAACTCCGGTGGCAGAATCCTCCCCCATATTTCCAAAAACCATAGATACAATGTTTACTGCTGTTCCAAGGGTATCCGGAATCTGGTTTATCTCCCTGTAAACCTTTGCCCTTGGCGAGTTCCATGAATTAAAAACGGCTTCTATTGCAAGAGTTAACTGTTTTAATGGATCCTGTGGAAATTCCTTACCCTCTGACTTATACACCTGATCGAATTTCCTGTTTATCTCCTCCATCTCTGATTCATTCAGTTCTATATCCTCTTTCTTCCCGGTTCTTTCCTTAATACTTCTGATCTCCTCCTCAAACTTTTCATGTTCAATGTTCATTACCACAGTACCAAACATCTGTTTGAGCCTTCTGTATGAATCCAATGCGAATCTCTTATTTTTCGATGAATTGATCAGCCCCTTTATTGTTGAATCATTCAAGCCGACATTCAATATTGTATCCATCATTCCGGGCATACTGATTGGAGCCCCCGATCTTACTGATACCAGGAGGGGATTCAAATCGCTCCCTAATTTCTTTCCGGTTTCCTCTTCCACTTTGGATAAAGATTTCATCACAGACTCCATCATCCCCTCTGGAAACTTCCCGGATTTCTGGTACAGGATGCATGCCTCAGTAGTTATGGTAAAGCCAGGTGGTACAGAAAGGCCTATTCTTCTCATTTCTGCCAGGCCGGCACCCTTTCCCCCAAGGAGTCCCGCCATATCCTTATTTCCTTCTTCAAACATATATACAAGTTTTTTTGTTGCTGTCACATTTGATTTATCAGGATGCATATAAAAAGATTATTCATAGACAATATAGACCACGACGAAATTCGGCATGAATTTTGATTTACCCTGTATGGATTAAAAATAAATGTGAATATTTTATCTGATGGCGCAATAAGGTTTTTATATGAATAGGTTCTTTGTTGAGACAAGTAAAGGAAGAATTTCATATTTAAAAAAAGATGGAAAACCCGCAATTATACTGCTTCATGGTATGGGTGGCATGGGAAACAACTTCTTGAAGATCGCTCCATGTGTGGACAAGAATTACGGTTTAATATTTCCAGATCTTCTTGGCCACGGAAAATCTTACATTCCGCCAGATATCTCTGTGGAGATACAGGCGGATGCATTACAAGAATTTATTGAGAAGACAGGAATTGAAGAATATTATATCGGTGGAAATTCCTATGGCGGATGGGTCAGCCTTTATCATGAATATAAATATGGTGGGAGCCTTGGATTAATTCTCATAAGCAGTGCCGGAACAAATCCAACTGTAAGTGAATATGGGGGAGAGAATGAGGATCAATTTATTGAAAGAATTATGAGGATGAACCCGAACAACAATGAAGATGCAATCAGAAACATGTTGAGAAACAATGCTAACGGAAACTTCAAAATAACACAAGGCATCATGGAAAAGTTGCATAAAAGAACGCTGATAATATGGGGTGAAAGAGACAGGATGATACCAATCTCATATGGAAATATTTTACATGAGGGGATAAAAAACTCAGAAATGCATATAATAAAGGATGGAGGTCACACTACTCAGGTTTCCCATCCGGAAGAAGTGTGTTTACTCATAAATGATTTCCTTAGAAGGAAATGAGTAATAACCAGGATCTTCGATTTTTCTCTGCTCTCTCTTCTTATCCACGTTTCCATCGGAATATTCACAGGTGAATTTGTCCATGTTCAATGCTTCTAATTTTAATACACGAACTCCATTATTTTCCTCATACGTGTCAACAAATATTGAATCACCTTCAAAATTTGCATTATTGGAATTAACTGATATAACACTGATCCTGTTTTCCAGAGCTCTGGACTGAATATAAAGGTGCCATTCCTGATGAAAGTCCTTCCTTATTAAGGATGGATTTATCAACAGGGTTGCGCCCTTCAATGCACTTATTTTTGCGTAGAATGGGAAATCTATATCATAGCATATTGGAACTGAAAATGTTATCACAGGCGTTCGGAATATGTTAATAATCCTGCCTTTTTCAACCCAGCCTCTCTCCCTATCGAATGGAACGATTTTATCCTGGAACCCAATGATCTTCCCATTCATAAATACGTAAGATCTGTTAAAAATGCCCTTATCGGTCTTCTCAAGGACAGATCCAGCAACTAAAATTCTGCCCTTTGAAATGCCACTCAACATTTTTGAGGCTCTCGATTGGGGAAATTCGTGAAACGTATCCACAATAAACCTTTCGGGAAACACCACTATATCGAGATCATCATAGTTTTGCTCTCCCAGCTTTTCAAGCATTTCTTCCTCTTCCAGAGGGCCTATCTGGAACCCTCCTATTCTGATTCTGGTACTCATTAAGTTTGCATCTCCCTTATTATAAAATCTGCCAGTTCTATCTTATTCATTATCTTGTTCATAATTCTTTCCCTTCCCTTGAAGATAGAATATCTGTTTGTCGATTCCCGGAATGGATCATCCGATACAAGATTCAGTATTGTAATATAGTCTATGTCAGAATCTGGGGTGAAATCCTCATCTCCAAGCTTAAATCGAATTATTCTAGGTTTCTTTTTCCATGATCTGGTTTTTTCCAGAATAGCATTAACAAGTTTTTCTCTTGGCTCAAGATTTATTGTTAATTCAGAAGTGCTCTGGATCTTTTTCTTATAAGCTTCAAATTTGAAATCAGAAAGTGCCGCTGGGATAATAATGTAATCGAATTGCTCTTTTTCAAGAATTCCAACTGTTTTTGAATAAAAATCTTCAACATCACATGCCTTGATCCACTCACAATACAGAGGTATCCTGTAAATGGAATTTCCAAGATATACAATTCTATGAAAACCGCTTCTCTTTGCAGCCCTCGCGAGAGAAATGCCGGTAAAGCCTGAACTTCGATTTGATAGGCTCCTAACAGGATCGATTTTCACTTCACTCATTCCGGAAATTATGAGAACCGACTTTTGATTCTCTTCCTTCTGAAGAATCGTGTCAATAATCTCTTCTGACCACATTATCTTGGCCTTCCCATCTTCTATCCTTGGCTCCACAACACTGACACCGACCTCTTTCAGAATTTTCAAATTTCTTGTAATAATGGGATTTCTGTACATTTCAAGATGCATCGCCGGGACAATTACAATGGGAATCTTCATCCCAAGTGCATTGGAGAAGAAAGTTTCAGAAACACCGTCTGCTATTCCGTTTGCTATCTTTCCAATCTGGTTATATGTTGCTGGGCACATCAAGAGAACGTTTCTTTTATCCCTATTTTCAAGAAGCGTTATATGTTCCATCTTCCCGGTGAGTTCTCTTATGACGGGATTGCCCGATGCCCATTCCAATGCCTGCTCGCCTATCATCTTTTCCGCTGATTGAGAAAGTATACAATGGACTTCAGCGCCCTCCCTCCTGAGATCACGAACAATATCCGGAGTTCTATAGGATGATATGCTACCGCCTATAGAAATAAAAATTCTGTATCCGTCCAATAAATTATAGGAATTATTTATCTGTATATGCCCCACACCCCATTTGCCACAGCTGTATTTTCACCCTCATCATTGTACATATTCAAGTGAATAAATGCATGAGTTTTGCCGTGGGATTTTGATTCTGAAATGATCCTGGCATAATTTCCTGAAAGAGATCGCATAAAATTTGTATTCAATGAAATTGTAAAACCATTAATCACACCATCTATAGTAAATATGGTGAGGGCACCCGCTATATCAAATAGTCCAAGAATCACACCACCATTTACAATTTCCCCCATTCTTAGCATATCCTCCTTGATGGCAACCCTTAGATCAATATATCCCTCCTTTACTTGGTTTAACTCCATTTTAAATCGCTTCATGAAATTATCCGTATTCATCAATGCCTGAAGTCGTTGTTCTCTCTCCATAGCATGACAATTTTCCTCTTTATATAATATCTTTTAATGCGTAACCCATAAAATTAAATTTGTGAGGAAAATTAGTTTTGAAATATAATAAAATGCTAATTATATGTGTAAAATAACTGCTAAAAAGAGGAAAACAATATTAATAATTGTGATATATTTAGCTATGGAAACTACAACATCCAGACTTGAGAAAGTCGCCGAGATGTTGAAACTGTTCGGGCTTTCTGCATATGAGGCCCAGGGTTTCTCAGCCCTCGTGTATCATGGTGTTGCCAATGCAGACGAAATAGCTGATACCGCAAAAATTCCAAGAACTTCGGCGTACAAGGTAATGGAATCCCTTGTGGAAAAAGGCTACGCAAAGGAAACTGAAGGGAGGCCAAAAATGTTTAAGCCTGAAGATCTTGAAACTCTCAGAAAAAGGATCGATATGAGGGTTCAGGAGCTGTTCTCTGAGATGAGAATGATGCAGGAAGAGTTGCCTTCAAAGGGAGATCCTCAGCTTGTATACACCATATATGGAAGAACAAGGGTAATGAATAAAATATCTGAGATGATAAATCTCGCTGAAAGCGAACTCTACATCTGCACACCTATGGTAAAGGAGATGAGACTTGAAATGAAAAAGAATATAGAAAATGCCTTGAGAAGAGGAGTGAAGGTTATATTTGTAACCCCACCAAATAAGAGAGTACCACCAAACGTCCAGACATTCAGAAAGGATGGATTAATTGCCACAGATATAGTTTCAGACAGGACAAGGGCCCTATTAGCAGGTCCCGATCTCAACGCATGCGGTTATACCGACAACCCGGCCCTTGCAATGCATGTGTATCAGTTTGTTCAGATGATCATTGATAGCAGTGATTTCCATATCTCCGGTGGTATAGAATGAAGGTTATAGAAGAGCGCCTGGTGGGTGGGCATCTTTCAACATCGGTTGGGATCGAGAATACTCCAATAAGTGCCTCGAAGTTTGGATTCAGGACATATCAGATATTTTCAAAGAACCAGATGCAATGGAAGGCAAAGCCAATTCCCCCTGAAACCCCAGACAAGTTTAAGAAGAACAGAGAAGCAAATAGAATACAGAGTGTGATGGTTCACGCTTCATATCTCCTGAACACAGCATCCAGTGATGATGAGTTAAGGGAGAAGGTAAGGGAAGCTTTCAGGACTGAAATAGAAAGATGTGATGCAATTGGAGCGGAACTGCTTACATTCCATCCAGGTTCATTCAAGGATGCAACTCTGAAAATAGGAATTGAAAATGTTGCATCTCTACTAAATGATGTTATCAGCAAGAATCAGAGTGTAACTGTATTGATCGAAAATTCTGCAGGGCAGGGGAATAGTGTGGGAAAAACTTTTCATGACATTGCAGAGATAATTGACAAAATTGAATACAAGGACAAGGTTGGCATTTGCCTTGATACGTGCCATGCGTGGGCTTCCGGTTACGATTTTACCAATGAACAGGGATACCAAAACATGATTGACGAAATTAAAAATACTGTCGGAATCGAGAAAATAATGGGATTTCACCTTAACGACAGCAAGAAAGGACTTGGGGAACACGTCGACAGGCATGAACAGATCGGTCTTGGGAAGATAGGAGTAAAAGGGTTTTCGCTTTTACTAAATGATAAAATATTCTTCAATGTTCCAATGATAATGGAAACACCAAAGGGTGAGGCAGGATATATGGACGACCTATCTGTTCTGGAGACTATTGTTTAATTGGTGAAAAGATTTGATATTGGACACATTTAAACCAGTGATATACGAGACAGTATATGGCGATGTGATTTCTCCACCCTATGACACACTTACAGAGAAGGATATAGAAGAACTCAAAGATAACCCCTACAATATTTTGAATCTATCGGGTCACAGTGAGGAGGAGAGCAGAAAAAAAATGCAGGGATGGATTGACAGTGGCATTCTCAAAAATTTTGAAAAGAAATCACTTGTAATACTCAGGCAGAGGTATTCTGAAAACGGTTCCTTTTTTGAAAGGCTCGGAGTGATAGGTGTTATTGACATCTCTTTGGAGGAGAATAAACTCCTTGAACATGAGAATGTGATTCCTGATTATGTGAAGCAACGAAAAGAGCACATAATGAAACTCGGGGCGCAGACTGAGCCTGTGTTCACAATTGTTGATTCGATAAAACTCCATTCCATATTGTGGGAAATAATGGAAAAGAAAGGATGCGCCAAATCATACGAGGAACCAAAAGGGACATGGAATGACATATGTATCGTTCACGAGCAGGAATATATAGATAAAATTGCGGCCGATCTTCGAGATCAAACTGGGATAATCGCAGATGGGCATCACAGATATAAGGCAATGAATGAAATCCTAAGGGAAACCTCAGGTTTATGGAAAAACATGCTTGTATATGTGACTTCAATAAAATCAGACGCAACAAGAATTGGTGAGGTTCACAGAATTTTTGAACCATGGGATGGGATTTATGATGACCTTTCAAAATTTTACGATTTCCAACGGTTCAATGAGGATGGAAAAATCCCTGCACCGGCCTTTATAAGTAAGGAGAATGCACTGATTTTGCAAAAGAAGGAATCAAGAAATGATTACGAAGATGTATACCTCATTGATGATTTCCTAAGGATTGGAAGAGCAAAGAATGAAGATTTCAAGTTGGAATATACTTCAAGCCTGGACAAACTGAATGAGGAGATTGAAAATAACGGAAAAAAGGCGGCCATTATAATGCCAGTATGGGATAAGGATAAATTTTACGAGATAGTTCGCGGTGGAAAACTCCTACCAGCCAAATCCACATATTTTTATCCCAAAATTCCATCAGGCATTGCGTTTTACATAATGGATAAAATTGAATGCCACTGTAGCTCAGGAGGTAGAGCAGCTGATTCGTAATCAGCAGGTCGGGGGTTCAAATCCCTCCAGTGGCTTATATAGGAAATAGTGGTTTTTTAGAATATTACAGTGCGTTTATTTTCATGAACAACTAATTTTCGTTTCCCTGTAAGTCCATAGAGATTCTATACTGATTTTTTCTTTATTTTCAAAGCTTTTTCAATATTCATTTACTGATTTTTTGGTATACTTAATTCTACATAATCTTCAGTATAAAAAATTCATAATTTTTCATTAAAGGTCTTTTCTTTTCGGAGCTATGAAAATTGCATAAATCTAAATCATGATAAGAGGAATTTATATCACGTAATAAACCCATTAAATTCGGCGTTTAACAGGGTTGTAATGTTTATCTGTATAAAATATGTCGGGATAATGTTTTAACGTGAAATTTTTACATATTTCCTTAAGATTTAATTACAATATATTATTGCAACCATCCACCATATACTACCTATTTAAAAGTTATGACATTGTAAGGTATACATTGGCAATCATTATTATTAAATACCTAATGAAATTATTGGACTATACTGTTTGGGTGTTATTGTCAGGAAATACCGTTATATCCATTCTGACGCAGTAAGGACGTGAAAAAAGTGAAAACACAATTGCAAGCATGGATAGATACGGATGTAAACGTAAGGCAAGTAATAGATGAGCATATAGCAGTGAGCGAATACACAGTTTTATGCCAATGTGGTGGACATTACAAAGTAAGCGGAAAAAAGCAACATGAACTCGCAGGCATAGACAGGAAATGGCAGCTAACTGCTAACGCATACACTCAATTGCCAAATCGTAAACAAACACCTTCTACGCTAATATAATTTAATTATATGGAACTACAAACACTGATAGGGAGATGTCCAGAAGGGCAAGAATTTGTAAGAGGGTATCGGAAAATAAGTGGCGAGTACGTAAGGAATTTTGTCGCAAGAGACATGAGCATATCACACTACATGATAGAGAAGTTGACCTAAGAAACATACGCAAAGTAAAACAATTCAGAGAAGATGATGAATCTGAACAAGAAATCAAGGAAGAACACAATGACAGGATATTTTTATAGGATATTTACATTGTAAATTGGTGGAACTGTGAACTCTGGAAAGCAATCCCTAAATAGGCCTGTTTGTACACACTTTATTTTCCGAGAAAAATCACAGTGGTTTTAAATAAATTCATATGAACGTTTCCCATTGATCTACCAAAAAAACTTTATATCTCTAAGAAATTGATTGGATATGGTCAGAAGTAATATCAATGAATGCCCCAACTGTCATTCTAATATGACCTTAACAAAAGCCCCTTACATATACCATGGTTCTTACATAGGAATGTTTGAAGCATATATTTGTAATTTTTGTAACAGAGTATATTTTACCGAGGATGCTTATCATGAAATAATGGGAGTTCCTACCTCCTTAGAAGACTTCACTCCTTTCGTAGAACAAGAACCTATATTAATAGAACAAAAAGAAGTCCCACAGCCCTTTTTGGAATTGCAATCTGTATCAGACAGTCATAAGAATAAGAAACCAGTAAGTATCAATGAGGAAGACTCAATTATCTCATACGTGGTGGTTGATTGACAATAGGGGGACTTAGTCCTGATAATACAGAAGACTTAGAGTTCAGAGTTCAAAAATTCGAATATAATCAGTACTCGCTTATTGATGATATACATCAAATAAAGGGGATTTTAAGAGTGGCCACTGTTCCATATAGAATACTAAGCGTGAAAAAAACCGCAGATGGAAAACCTCGGTTTTTAATGCAGTCTGTATATGTGATATCCTTCGTCAACAAAGGAGAGCCAAGGGAGCCAAGTCCCGTTTCCCAAATAACCACGGAAATTGAAGACATCAATAAATTAGATATTACTGACAATTTAGATGTTTTAACGGAGCCGTATAATATATATATTACAGTGAATACAAAACGTTATTTTGCGATCAGGGCCAAGTCCAGCATAATCAAGGCGGAACTATTGGTAGGTAGATATGACTATTACGGGAATCCAATGTTTAATTTAGAGGTCAACACAGCAATCAGCTACGCATTTGCAAATCAGCCATCAACGTAAGTGAGTCGGGTCTAAATGTCTAATCCGTGGAAGGATTGTAAGTTATTATTTAATGAAAATGATGGTCATTTTATCGAACGTATGAAAGATAGGTCATATTCTGGCCCTGATTTTAGAGAATTCCTGATAAATGGCACCAAGCAACCTAATTCCAAAAAGGACGAATGTGAGCAAGATTTTGTAGTAGAGTACTCAGGATGGATTGTAAAATGCAAAGTACGATGTTGTAATATAGTGATGGGAACTTTGTATCGTTCCCGTTGAGTAAAGTGATCAAAACACTGACCATAGTCGAGCAGACTGTTGTCACCCATTCTTTACGAGATTTTGGGATTGTTAAAATTTAACAAACCGGTCAGCATAGATATACTGCAAAATTGTTCCCATGGGATGTTTCTAATTTCTTCTCTATTTCCCCACAGAGATGTTAAAACTTGTTATTTTAATAGAAAATATAACAATGTTAACCATTTACCTTCATAATTGTACCCTTTTTCTCCCATTTCTCCTTAGGATTTCTTTGAAAATTTATATCTCACCCTATCCATTTATGATCTTCAATGCATGTAGATTGTATGCAAAACATGCAAACATGAACTTTACCCTTACTCTACGTATAAGGGTAACCATTACATGTGAGAAATGAAATACCCTTTAAATAATAGAATAGGGATATTCTACCAGTGATCTTTTTCTTAAGATCCTTAAATTTCTTCCAATAGATTCAATGGGTAATTTATGATTCCTCACAGATCGATCCATTGTGCCATCTATTCCCTTTAGATCATGTCCAAAGTATCCTCTGTCTCTATATACGATGATTCCTCTCTTTGAAAGATCAATTGTTGTTTCATGATCCTTTCCTGTTTTTGATAATCTTTCACGAAATAACCATATGGTTCTTTCATCAGGATACTGATCTGGATAATCTAAAAAGTTCATGAATGATGTTCTATCCTTTATGAGTGTTTCTGCCTGTTCATCAACCATGTTGAACATGCTCTGCAAGAATAATACTTTCACCATGGTTTTTACAGGTATGTTTGGCCTGCCACCATTATCTGTATCATTATGGTACAGATCATTCAATAATGGTGTGAATACATCTCACTCTGTTGAATTCTTCACGAATATTAAGGGATCCTTTATCTTCATTGAATTGTATTTTTCCTTTATTGCATGATCGAGTAAGTCACTCATACAGTAACATGCGTGTTTCATGAATGTGTGTTAAGGTGATTTCTGTTAGGTTATTAGAAATCCTCAATAGTTATTTTTGATGGTCATAACCCGTTATCATCATTTTCTAAGAGGCCCCCATATGCCTTCTCGTCAATTCCATGTACTATCTCTCATAGGGATATATTTCCACCTCGTCATTTCCATAAATACAATTTGTTAATTATTTAAATGTTTGAATTTATACGAGTTTCATGTAGGAGCAGGGTTAAAGCGATACTTTGGATATTTACTATAATTTCGAAAGGATTGCTAATACGTTCAGCGGCATAATCACCATGGGTTAAAGTATGGGGACTTGCACTTATTTAGATTGTTCAAAAAAAAATTATATAGACTTTAAAATTATAATCTCATGAATCTTGTACACCTTAGAGAATTTATAGACCACACATGCAACGAAACAAATTCAAGATATTATTCCCCAGGTGAACTGGAACCGTTGGAAATTGATGGGATTAAGGGGCGGATATCGAATGTGGATTCATTTGGCCTTAATTGTGTGGGATTCAGTGAACTTTCAGAAGAAAATGCTGAGAATACAATAAGGGAAGCCATTGCACGGTACAGCCAGAGGTCCAAAAACTTCACATGGATTGTTGGGGCTTCATCATCACCAGGCAATCTCCCAAGACTCCTTGAACGAAATGGACTCATAAAAATTCCTCAGGTATGCATGTCCGGCATGTACGTAAAACTCAATGAATTGAGAATAAAGGCCAATGAGGATGTTAAGATCGAAAGAATACCCATTTCAAAGATTGCTGATTACGCAGGTATGATGGTTTCAGCTTATGGCTTTGGTGAATCGGCAGAGTCGTTTGCAATAAGATCAAAACTGATTATGCATTCAGGAGATGGAGGGGATCTTTACCTGGCGTTTCTTGAAAATAATCCAGATCCGGTAGCCTATGGAGTGAGTGTATATTATAAAAAGGAAAAAATCGTTATTCTTCAGGGATCCGGAACTATTGCGGGCTTCAGGCGAAAGGGAATCTATACAACCCTTGTGGCAGCAAGGGTATCTGATGCCATTGCAATGGGTATGGAAACTGCTGTTATCCAGGCCATTAAAAGCACATCCATGCCCATATGTGAAAGGATAGGATTCCAGAAAATCTCGGATATTGATTCATACGCCTATGTCAAAGCCAATCCTGAACACGCCAGCAGAGCAAGGTCACAACTTTGAATTCACCATGAACTTTTTCACTCTTTCATGGTGACAGGATAAAACGTAAACGGTAACGCGAGTGATTTCAAATGTTAAGAAGATTAGATGGATTCGCTCGAGCCATCACGAGGTGGCATATACATCTAAATGAGTAGGATAGTTTCATATTGAATTATCTGGAAACCTGCCTGAATTTTATGAATTTGAATATCCTCATGGATTGTTCTAATTTTAGGGAGTAAGTACCCTGTATAGCAAAATGAGTATTCCAATGCCAAAAAGGTTTATCAGGAATAAGGGCGCCGACAGGATCAGGCCATACCTTAGGGAAAAACCGTAATAAATGTATATGGACACTGCATTTTGCATCAATATTAATAATCCGAGGGCAAGTATTGGACGGTAGATTCTGACTCTATTCCTTTTTATTTCCCTGGAAAATATGTAAACTATGGCAATTGATATAAGCAACTCAGCGCTAAGAACCGCTATGTTCAGGTCCCACATTATCTCAGTCATTCAACAACCCCTTCTTTCTCATCAATTCCTGAATCTCCATAAAGTTATTCTCAATTTTTGGTGATGGAAAATAAGTTTTACCATATCCCGCACCCTCCTCCATAATGAAGCCGTTTTTAAGTAGTATGTCCAGATGATGCTGTACCGTTCTGTAATTCACACCGAGTGAATTTGCAATAGAGTTCCTATTGCCCGGTGTGCTCATAATTTTCTTCAGTATCTTAAATCTCATCGGTCCGCCCCGTGTGGCACCAAGAAGGTACCAGACAATTCTCTCGGTCTCCCTGTCCAAATATTACACTACCAGATAAGCTCATAAAAAATTAATATATTGTTTTATCTCTAAACCTTATTTATTGGCCCAATGGCAGTGTTATCAAAGTTTTCGTAGACTATCTCGAAATCGAAGTTCCCTGTGTGAATGTTAAATCCCGTCATCATGTACTTCAATCCGTAAGTCACGTTTATGTACATGAATTTTGAGAGATTGGAACTGCTCTGGACTACGAATTGAACCGTTGCGTTCACAGTTGCCACATTTCCATGGATCGCAACTGTGGGCGGTGCCTCAGTATAGAACCAGACTGCATTCCACAGCCCAAAGAACCTGTTCCAGGTGTTCTGTATGGATGCTGTTCCATTGTATATGCCCTTCAAGGGTCCGCTTGCCCAATTAAGGGTTGCATTGGCTGCGTATTGTGGCATAACTGTTGTGATATTTTCGATTGCTATGTTGTTCCAGTGACTGAAAGCAAGTGATGTGATCTGATTGACCATAACGGCCTGATCGTTTGTACTGATGAAACCAGTTCCAGTTATCTTCCATACCTCATTCTGAATGAGATTTGTTGAGCCCGAATATACAATCTTGTAACTTACGTTGATGTACTGCACCTGATAGGGATCATTCGCTGGAGTTACAACAAACTGATTCTGGGATGTTACCGTTGCATATTGTCCGTAGATTGTTACTGTTGGAGGAGTTATTGTATAGAACCAGACAGCACCCCATAGGTTGAAAAACTTATTCCAGGTTGCGGTGATGTTTCCTATACCTGAATACGTCCCTGACAGGGGGCCACCTATCCATTGAAGTGAGGCATTATTTGCATACTGATTGCTGAGAAGTGTCGAATTTTCTATGGATATATCATTCCAGTGTGAAAAGGCATCTCCAAGAACCTGGTTGCTGTTCACTTTATGGGTATTCCCATTGTTTCTGTTCATTTCGGAATATGTATAAACAAACGCTCCGGCGAATACAACCATCAATACACCAAGCACAACAGCTACTATCTTGATTGAATTCATGTTTATCAAAATAGAATTATTTACCTATTAAAGGTGATTTTTCAAACTTTAATCAAAATTATATGCAAATTTATTGCAAATTTTGTTTAATTTCGCTGAAACACTGAAAATATTTTTTGCATACAATTCCACAATCTTCTTCAACCCTGTTCATTAGATGAATTGCCATAATATAGAGGATGTTGATCAAAATCATCATGAAAAGGGTGATTTCCTTTGAATATCCCTAAAATCGTTATGGACATTTTCAATCAATGATTATGAGTGGTATGAGCATCTCCTCTGGACATAGCCCCCCATGCCTCCCTTTGAAATATGTTGTGTTTCCCTCGTCATTTGTTCCAGGATAGAAATAGGAACTTGAATCTGACGGTACTCCGATATAGTCGAAGGTCGCAATCTTGTGGCCTTCATAGGATCCTAACATCTTCTTGAAATTCTGCCTGCTGTTGTCAAAGATATTCAATCCCGGGAAGTCCCTGTTTAGAATATCAAGAAGGCTGCCGTTTCCGGATAGAAAGATCGATCTTGTGGAACCGAAGGGAGGTATCTCAAAAACAGCCCTGAGCGATGCGTTTGAACCCATATCAATGGGCTTTCCTGCCTCAACGTGGCCATGATCGGCAGTGATCACAACCCTGAATTTATCCTTATAATCCTTAGCCACATCACTGATCATATGGACAATCTGTCGAAGTGCCTCGAGATTTGCCTCCGAATATGGGCCATACTGATGTGAGAGTTTATCGGCAAATGGTATATACATGTAGACAAAATCGTAATCTCCCTCCATTGCTTTTCTGTAATAATAAAGGGCATCCCAGATATTATAGTAATTGAAACGATCACCCTGATTGCTGGTTGTTATGGTTGTGAGTTCAGAATTTTTTATAAAATCTGGAGAAATTATGGCACACTTTTTGCCGTCATTGGCAGCTCTTTCAATAATATTCTCGACCTGAAACAGTTCCTTCATCGGAACAATATCCTTAAGGGAATCCTTAACTCTGGAATATACTGGCGAATAACTGAAATTATCGATTATTACGCCGAGTTTTTTCACATATGTGGTGCCTCCCAGAATACAGTGCTCCCCGGGCATCTGGCCCGACATCAGAGTAACAAGTGCAGTCGTGGTTATAGACGGAAACACGCTTGTCATATAGGGATCATCTTCCGTCAGAATTCCTGCCTTGATCCCGGCCATATAACCAAATCCATCTATGAGCACAACCGATAACTTCTTTCCATCTTCTGGTATTTGCTTGACCACAGGCTTTTTTGAAGGCAATCCAAGGCTGACCATTATATTTTGTGATAAATTATACAGACTGTTTCCATCATATTGTGGATATACAAGATCAGATTTTTCCATTATTCTATAATGAAGGTAAAAACTTTAAACTATCTTATCTAAAATATATTCCGGTAATGTTTGTATATATCATAATTTAAGGCGTTCGAAGACTGATTATAAGTGGAATAGTTTTAGGAAAATATTGATCCAATAATCTGATGTCATATAGAAGGGCAACATATTCCTCCTGACACTTAAAAGACTGAAGAATTGCTTCTCAATATTGGAAAAGTATATCCATTTCAAGATTTTTGTAAAGAGCTCTTGTGTTACCCAGCTTTGATTCTTTTAATAAAGATCTTATTGGAATTTTAAACACTCTCCTGCACCCACTAATCTTTGGAAAAGAAAAGATTGTAGATTTCCCCATTCTACCATACATGGATGTGAGATGGAATACGGCGAAATTATCGTTCAATATTGATAAGGTAGTGGATTGTTGACATACCTGCTACGTAGGGGACAGGAACTGTGAAATTGCTGTAGATGAAAGAGTAGTGGTATGCAACTGCCTAGTGCTGATCGACTTAATCTAAGAATAATCAACGAGGTACATTATGAAGGTTAGTGTTCGATGTAATTTTGGGAAATATAAAAAAAATTATCCAATTCCAATCAGAAAAGATTCCTGTTTTTCCGATAACTTAGATAACTGAGGGAGATCAGCACTGAGATGGATGCAATCTCTGCCAATATCAAATAAAAGAGAAGTGTTGGCCTAGGAAGATGGAGTATCATAAATGCCGAATGCTGGGCCGGAAGAGTTCCATTTAAATATTGACTCTGATTGTTATAATCCAGAAGTGTCCCAAATTTAATCTGGAAATAACCGGGAGTGAGATTCAAGTATGTGGAATAAAATTGCCTGCTGGTCATGTCAATTGAATAATTTGCGAAAGTGGACCATTTTCCACCAGGGGTTGTTTCCCTTTCAATGTATATCATTTGAAAGACTGAGGCATAGTGCAAGGGCTTACTGGAAGAGGCATATTCGCTGTATATTGTAATATATCCTCCACTGCCATATACATCTATGAATCTTCCATCGAACTGCATACCGGAGGGCTTCGAATTCTCACAGCTTGCATTTAAAGGCGCCTCAAGTTCAATTGAAGTCCCTTTTTCCGTAGAAACCATGAAGAAAGATAGTGTTATAATTAGAATTGATAAAGAGAGCGCTAGAAGTTTGTTGTATAGTGACATTTTATAGATCACCTCCCACTCTTTAGATTAAGGTGTGTTAGCAAAAGGAACGATATTTCGTAGAAAGCAACCGAGATGATTATAATAAATATGGCAAGTTCCAGAATATGCATAGACACTCTTGTAGTATCCAGCACACTTACTCCGCTCGTGATCAACCATAAAAGAGGTGATGAACGAAAGTGGAAGGAGATACCATTGAGTGAATAATAAAATCCAAATAGAAATACAAAACTTGCCAAACCATTTCTGGTAATTGCTGCCACTACTCTCCCTGTGGACAGTAAGAGAGATATATTTGCCGTTAGAATCGTAGCTACAAATGCCACGTATGAAAAGTTAAGAGAGAAGAAAGTAATTTCATACATCACAAAGAAAAGAGCAATAATCATCAGCACAGGAATGAGAATCTCCATATACATGGAATAACGTGCCAGGGTTTTTCGGTTAATTGGCATGCTGAAAATGTATCCCATTACACCCCTCTCTATCTTGGAGGAATAATTGTAGGATATGATTGAACAATAAAGAATCAAAAATATTTCGATGTAACCGAAGCCCCCTAATCCTGGTGGATAGGAGGCGTAAAGATTTGCATCTGTAATAGAGACAACTATTATGGCAGTGATTATAGCCAATATCTCCACTATGTAGAACGGATCGGTGGAGTATTCAAGGTATTTTATCAGATCAATTCGTCTAACTATTTAGAACACCTCCTAAGTAGGATGGGAATTTGTGTATACTGAGTATGCCCTCAAGTAATTGAGGGTCGAGTTTGGATAGGAATACCCTCAAGTTGGAATTCCTTATAATCAGTTGGCCATTGTTTACAATGACATCAAACTCCTTCTCCAAAGCCTCCTTCATATATTCCATATCGGCCACCGTTAACACTATAAAACCATCTTTACCAGATCCATCATTTGTGGTTATCGGGCCATTTAAAGACTCTTTACTTGCAATGATGGCATAATCCGCAATGGGAAGTATTTCATCAAGGAGATGACTTGTTATGAGAAATGATGCCGAGAATTCTGTGTTCATTTTCCTGATGAACCCAGCAAGCTTCATTCGATTAATTACGTCCAGATTGGCATTTGGTTCGTCCATAACAAAAAATTTTGCCTCGGCACTCAGACATAATATGACCGATACTAGCTGTAGCTCACCACTGCTGAGTTCCTTCCACTTCCTGGGTATAACATACTCAATGTCAAACAATGAAAGAAGATCACGAAGCCTTTCGCGCGATATCTTTCTTAGCAGGGAGTAATACTTAATCCACTGCCGTACCGTGCCTCCTGCAATTCCCACTGGCCTTTCTGGTAAAAACGAGACCTCTGAAAAAGCATTGACCGATTCATTGTAAGGTGAAAAACCCATCAATTTTACCTTTTCCCTGTGATCTACTCTGGTCAAACCTTCAGCAACTGATATGAGGGTGCTTTTTCCGATACCGTTTGGTCCAATCAGTACAGTTACTCCTTCGGGGATTGACACCGTCAGTTTCTTTAGGGAAGCGTTGTTTGCATAGCTCACCCTAACTTCAGATATGTTTAACAGGGACATTCTGAGATCCTACCTTCTGTTTTCATTTTCTCTTTCCTTAATTGTTTTCTCTTTTTTGCACTTCTTAAAAGCGCGTAAAAAACTGCAAAGGAAATGATCCATATGGGTGGTATATAAAACGCATATTCAGACAGATAGTGAGTGTAGTCAATAGGATGCAGCGCTACATTAGTCGCCACAAGTAATAAAGAAAAGCCGATTGAATACTGCAACCCCTTAGTATTAAATACCTGATACAGAAATGATGTGTTCCCTGTAATAAAGGCGCGTACCAATATGTTAGTGTTGCCTGCATGATCATAATCGAACTGGTTTTTTTCTATTGAAAGGTGAAATTTATCTGAAACAGGTACCATAGACTCATTTACATTGTTTACCTGTATTTCAGTTGGGCTTGTTATGCCAATTTTGGCCTGCAGTGAAGAAAGTGAAGCATTACTGGTCATATAGATGATTTGATAGTTTTGTGGATCTCTCATGGCTGTGCCAACGAGTCCCTCAGGAAGTTTGTAAAATGATCCGATCTGAATAGGAAGGCTGTTAAGAAAAAACTGAACAAACGAATTATCTATAGAGATAATTTCATTCTCTGAATAATTAATAGTATCCTGTTCACCACAGTAGAACTTCTCCTTTATTTTTACCTTATTTGATAGAACAGTGAGTTTTATTACACCTTGTGGGAAAGTGTAATTGTTACTGTTAGACTGCAGCTTAGCGTAGCTATTCCTATCAGCGCACACGTAATAAGTGTAATAAGAACCATCTGACAAGGCATTGGAATTCAAGGAATCCCTTGATTGTTCAAATTCTTCCAGTGGAAGAAGAATAATTGTAACTGATATTACTACTAATGCTACAATTAAGATAACGAGGAGTTTTTTAGCTTTCATTTTGAACTACACACCTATTAAAAATAATATTATTTGGAGACTAAGAAAGTCCAAAAGAAATTATTGTAAACGCAATTGCCCCCCAATGGACTGCAATATTGCTGTTTATTTCAGCCATACCCTTCACAGCTCCCTTTCCGGGTTCTGCAAAGGCCCTTTCTTTAATAAGTATGTTTGTCGTTAAGGTTGTAGAGCCCATGTTTTGGCTTGCCGAAAACGACGGATCCCAATACACTGCCCTCGTTGGGATACCTGTTGACGTGTAATATATTGAACCCACCATCAAACTACCTTTGTTATCGGACATACCCCACGGCCAGAGGTTTGTATAGTCTAAATTAGTCTTTGATTTCAAAGCTTCGAGATTGTAGGTTATATGACGACCATTAGGAGTTATGATGTAATGCACGGGAAAAGAGAGGTTTAGGGATGCATATTCGTCTCCAATTCCATTAACGGGAAACGTAGACACATTTACAATCTGGTTGTATTGCATTTCTCCCCACACCGTAGTAGTAGCGGAAAGGAGCGATGGTCGAGCCCTAGATTCATGCCCAGATTGTGAAACTGGTTCAACAGTGGCCGAGAAAGAAACCATAAGCACACTAAATAATACAGACATAAACAATAGACCCTTCAAAACAGAAAGTAGGTCCGATACAGTAACGTCAATATCGGACAAACTCATCCTATCGAATTGTTCATGATTATCCATAGTTGTTAATATACATGCTTTATATAAATTTTCTGTATGCTAAGTCTATTAAATGCCTGACGGTTATTAAATATTATTAATCCAATAATATTAGTGCCCTACAAAAGCTGTGATATCCAATTGAGTATGAAAAGGTTGGATAGGATTTCATTTTAAGAACTGAGGAGCAGGGCTATTGGGGATAATCATTGTAAAAAAATCATCGCGATGTTCAGGGTTCACTATATCTCATAAAGAGCATCATGCAAAATATTAACAACCACAACAAAAACTTTTCTCCGCATAGGATACATATAATTCTAAGGTGTTCCATTCTATCTTACGTGGATCTAATATGGGAAGAAGGAAGGTGATCCTCAATATTTATGAGATAGGATATCGTTAAGACATTTATTAATCTGAGGAACAGGAACTGTGAAATTCCTTTTGATGAAAGGTTATTGGTATTCAACCGCGCAGTTCTGATCAATCATATGGGTTCATGATCGATAATGTGGATGATGAAACTCGGTGTTTGATTTGAGATTAAAGGCTAGATCAAATATATTTTTAGATATTGATCATGTGAGATATGGAATTGCCCTGCCGAATCCCACCATAATGGCAATAACAGTCATCACAACCATCATTACGAGCACTCCGGAAAATATGTAATCCTCCCTCTTAAAGGGCGTCATAATATAGTAGGTTCTTGAAGGATATGCTCTGAATGCCCTTGTGTCTGCCGATATTCCTATGTCCTTGGCCCCTCTCAACAGATGTACCATTGTGGGAACAATTGAGCCTATTGCAGCTGCAAGCACCACAAAGGGCCTCAAGAACCTGGGCTTATTCCCTCCATACCCTCTCATCATGGATATTTTTATAGATGTGTCAAAGGAATCGAACACTGCAGGTACCGTCTTCATTGCAACGACCAGCGAGAAAATTATGGGATCGGGTATTTTGAATTTGCTCAGCGTCTTTATTATCTGTGCAGGGGTATTTGTCATAACAAGAAGAAGGCTGGCGACAACTGCCGCGGTGAATCTGAATGATATCTGCAAACTGTAATAGATGGATTGCAAAGTAAGATGATGTTCATATCCAAGGATGGAAAAGTAAGGTGGCCATGTCCATACTGTGGTAAACTTCGATACGGGCGTCTTCAGTGCCATAGAAACGATTGATAAGGGCTCATAGGGTGCATACCCCCACACAGTTCCGACTATTATGGATAGTATTAGAAAGCCTGCCAGATACATCTTCCTCCAGCCATTCTTCAGAGATTTATATGATGCAAGCAGCCCAAAGGTGATGATCGCACCTATCCACCATATGGAAAAGGTTGCTATCAACACTATTATTATGGAAAGCATAATTTTGACAGACGCGTTCAGTCTGTAATAGAAGGTGTCATATTTCTCATAGGTTGTTATCTCCCGGAAACCTGCTATTCCAATTGCTCCCAGTATTAAATAAAAGGGTATGCTTATTCCAAAAAGAAATAGAAGCCAGCTTATTACTGTATCCAATATACTGTACATTTAACTGATCACCTCTTCACCTGAAACTCTTAAGACAAAATCAGACGGAGCAATGACTCCATATTTTTCAGAATATCTGAAAATCTCGTCTGGAGTCCCCTCATGAACGATTTTTCCATTTTCCATAATTCCGATGAAATCCCCATATCTATATGCAAATCGCGAATCATGGGTAACAATCAAAAAGGAGAAGCCTGCATCACACAGCTTTCTGATCTCCTCCCCAAGTATTTTTTTGTTGAGAAAATCTTGCCCTGATGTGGGCTCATCCATAAGCATTATGTGAGCTGATGATGCGAGAGCTGCTGCCATGCATACCCTCCTCCTCTGTCCTGTGCTGAGCATCAGGGGATCACTCATCCTCTTGTCCTCAAGTGAGAACATCTCAATCAGCTGATCTCCTATGGCTTTAAATTCAGGTATCTTTCTATGCTTAGCCGAATAGTATATCTCAGTTTCCACATTCTTGCTCACAAGCATCAGATCGAAGCTTTGCGGCAGATATGCAATTTTCCGACCACGGATTACATAATCCTTTCTTGAAAGATCCTCTCCTTCAATGTTTAGCAGTGATGACACCTTAAATTGCTTTTTGTTAAGAAAATCCATTAACACCCTGATAAGTGTTGTCTTTCCTGCGCCGTTCTTTCCCATTATACAATATACCTGACCTTTTCTTAAATCGAGTTTGGCATCCACAATCTTTCTCCCTTCGACCTCAGCGGTGACCTTTGCGGACATCACAATTTCTCCTTGATTTCTGCGCTCCCTTCTTGATAGTTGTATATTGCTTTCCCTGAGTTTCTCTCTGATTATTTCAGGGTCAATGCTGTCTATTCTCAGCTTTTTGGCGTAGATATACTCCTCGGGAATTTCGATACCAGCCTCGAGGAGTACCTCCACATCCCTCATCAGATGCTCCTTTGACACATTCAGTATGATTCTTCCGTTATTTACAACAACAACCCTGTCAACAAAGGGAAGGGCCCTCTCCACCTTATGCTCTACTATGATCTGAGTCATCCTGTTTTTATTCTCCTGAATGAACCTGAAAATCTGCTCGGTTCCTTCAGGATCTATGTTGGATGTTGGTTCGTCCAGGATCATGATTTTTGGTTCCATTGCGATTACTGATGCAAGTGCAACCCTCTGCAGTTCTCCTCCGGATAACTTTGTAGTCTCCCTTTCCAGAAAATCCTCGATACCAACCACGGATATTGCTTTTTGTATCCTTCTTTCCATTTCATCCCGCGGCAACCTGAGATTCTCAGGACCAAAGGCTACTTCATCTACTATGCTGTAATTCATAACCTGCCTTTCCGGATCCTGAAGAAGTGTGCCCACCACTCTGGCGATGTCTGGAAGCTTCATGTCCCTAACCTCTTTTCCAAGGATTTTAACGCTTCCCGATAAATCTCCATTGATCACATGTGGAATTATCCCATTAATGCAGTTCACAAGTGTACTTTTTCCGGATCCGGATTTCCCTGTTAGAAGTATGCTTTCTCCTTCATTTATATAGAAATCATCAATGACAAGCGTTGGCTTTTCATCGCTTAAATAAGAAAATTTTAGATCTTTTATTTCTATGGCTTTCATTGCACAAGCACTCTTGAAACCCTCAGCGCTATAAGGCCTGCAATTATTCCAAAAATGATGTTTCCCGGAATGGCTTCGTAGAAGGAGATCAAAATCTTCTGCCAGTTAACTATGCTTCCATACAGGAATGGGCCGAAGAACGCGCTGTAGAAGAATGGATCCGGAAACGCCCATGTAAATCCAATTATTGCCCCTGTTATGCCGGCAGCCAGTGACGGATTCATTCTTCCGCCTTTGCCTGCCGATGCCTTTGATCCGGCCCTTAGATCTCCGAAAAGATTACCACGCCTTACTGTTATGGCCAGATCGATAAAAAGGCCATAGGTAAGAGCCTCGTAGAAGACAAAGACGGGTTCACCACTGAAACCGTAATGGAATATGTCACCAAGTATATCGAAGATGGCAAGGCTCAGCATCCCTACACCAGGCTTTCTAACGAGGCCTGCAACCACGAAGAGAACAACAATTCTGCCGAAGAACCCAAAACCTATAAAGGCTGTCAGGCCAGGAGGGACTATTTTATCCAGAAGTGGCCCGACGAAGAATTCCCATACCACAGTAAATGCGGCGCCAATACCTATATATACAAAATCAACCGTCTTAAAGCCCTTGAGTCCGCCCGACTTCTTGCTGTAAAAGATCACAAAACCAAGAGCAATCAGAAAATATGCAACCACTATTTCCCAGGGTATCATCCCGGGAACGCTTATATCGGCCTTAATACCATTGAAACTCATCTTATTTCATATTTTTATGCAGCTGTATTAGTTATAAATTTACTACATATCATAATTTCCAGTAAAGAGCCATATGTGATTTTCATAAAGGTAAGATCTCACCATATTCAATATAGATAAATTAGACTGTCTCACATCTCATGAAATGTCACACAAACGTCGAACATTATAAACAGAATAGGAATATTGGGATATGCCCTCAAAACACATCCCACTAATCATGCATATAACAGATAATATAGTTTCGCAAGATGAAAGAAAAAGAAAGTATTCTAATAGACAGATCATAAAGATACTTGTATTGCTGAATATATTTGGAATATCATACAGGTCAGCAGGGATATTCCTCAGGAACCATGAGGAATATCTGAACATGATCGATCTTAAAGAAATACCATCATTTCAGACATTATCAAGAAGAGCAAGAATGATTGATCTTCATGCATTAAACAGAAAGATCACATATGAACATTCCATGAATGAATGTGCAGCCATGGATTCATTCATGATTCACACATGCAAGTATTCCACAGCAGTAAGAAGAAAACTGTGGGGAAATTACAAAGATCATGAATCAGGATGGTCTAAGACAACCAAGGGATGGTCCTATGGAAGAAAATGTCATGTATCCATGGATG
>JAKADQ010000019.1 GCA_021820405.1 Thermoplasmata archaeon
GGGAAATAGAGCGGACATTTTCCATTTTAGAGGAGATAATGCACTGTGAGCATATCTGGTATGTCCGGAACCGGAACTATGATGTTGCTGTTGGTGAAAGGATCGTGGCATACAACTGCATTGTCCTAGTCAATCAGATAAGGCAGAGATCAAAGAGGGAAATAATGGATCTCGTTGTTTGACGAATGTTTGGACACCCTAATATGGCTGGAGTAAAAACTTGATTTTTTAATCTATTTCAGGAGATATTATCATTTTCTAAATTTTTCTTTATTATCTCAACCTTAGATTTACCATGCGGGATACAGAATCTTATCTCACTGAAGAATTTTGGCCGTGGTAGAATTAAGGAAAGGCGAAACTAATATATTTAAGGCATTAATTTTATAACATGAGTGTGCAATTGCTAAAAATAAGAAGGATAATCACAGGTACTCTGATGACAAACACGTATATACTCTCCTCAGATAGACAATGTTTGATTGTGGATACAGGGGGAGAACAGCACAAGGTCATTGAAGACATCACAATGAACAATCTGACGCCAATTGGGGTTGTGGCAACTCATGGGCACTTTGATCATTTTGATGGTTCTGTAGAGATCCAGGAAAAATATGATGTTCCGTTTTACGTTCACAGGGCAGACTATGAAATGATGAATGAACAGAAGGCATTTACAAGGCAGATGGCAGTTCCGTCAGATATAAATTTTATTAATAAAGATACAGAATTCAAAATCGGAGATCATGTGGTAAGGATAATGGAGACACCAGGGCATACAATGGGTAGCATTATCCTTCATTCCGATGGGTTCATCCTGAGTGGGGATACACTGTTCAGGCTTTCAGTTGGAAGGACAGATTTAGGAGGGGACTCGGAGAGTCTTGTTGATTCCTTAAGGAAAATTGGAAGTTTTAAAGAAAGCACAAAGATCTACCCTGGCCATGGAGATTCAACGGATCTCAGATTCGAGATTTTAAACAATATGTTTCTAAAAAATGCTTTGAAAAAGGGAAGCCTCTATTGAATCCATGATCACGGGAGTTCCCTGAGATACCAGATTCTTTCGTCAATATTGAGTCTCCTGTTTGAAATTATGGAATGGAAGAAAAGAAGCGAAGACAGCCTGTTGACATATTCTTCTATGACAGGGCTTATTTCAACCTCTTCCTTGGCCTTCACCAGATCTCTTTCCAGTCGCCTGCAAACCGTTCTGGCCATGTGTAGGGACGTGGACTGAATGCTTCCCCCTGGTATCACAAAGAGTTTTATCCTCCCATATTCCTTCCTGTAGTCATTAACTCTTGTCTCAAGCCATTTGACTCTATCCTCTGTGATGGTTCTTCTGCTTCCCTGGGCGGTTATATGTTCGCCACATACAAACAGATCAACCTGCACCTGTTCAAGATCCTTTCTGATATCGTCCCACTTGGTATTGACAAGTGCGAACCCTACAAATGAATTTAATTCGTCAAAATCACCTTCTGCATCTATTATGTGAGAACCCTTGGTGACACGCATTCCTGTGCCTGTATCCGTCTCGCCTTTGTCTCCCCTTCTTGTATACATATTCACAGTAAGTTTCATCTGTAATTAAATTTTATGAAGCATTTTTCACAAATGTGCAGATAATTTGTATTGATTCTTTTGCCAATTTTTAAATAATACAAATTCATAACAAGACATGGAAAATGAAGCGCAATCCTATGGGAAATTTAAAAATCTTGTGCATATAATGCTGGGTTTGCTGGTGTTGCAGCTTATTTTTGGTGTACTTGTTTCCATCTTTACGGTCAATCCAACAAAGGTATCGACAACATATAATTCAATGAACGTAGAGAAAGC
Source organism: Thermoplasmata archaeon (assembly GCA_021820405.1). Classification (GTDB taxonomy): domain Archaea; phylum Thermoplasmatota; class Thermoplasmata; order Thermoplasmatales; family Thermoplasmataceae; genus Cuniculiplasma. Next base: position 1,846 of record JAKADQ010000019.1, read on the forward strand.
CTTTTATTTTGTGTTTGTGCAAGGAGGAATAGAGATAATTCTCCATGGTGTACTGGCCGTTGTTCTTGTGCTGTTCAGTATATACATACTTTTTATGGCAAAGAATAAGGGCTTGATATTCGTGATGCTTTCAGGTTTTGCGTTTCTTTCTCTGATAGGTGCCAGTATAAGCGGGATGTTTCTTGTGGAACAGAACATATCAGACCCATCCCTGTCTATCGGAATGCTGGCATCATTCATCTTCTGTCTCGTCATCTATGTAATAATGATGATTTCGGCAAAAAATTATAAAAAGACGCAATGAAACCATAAATCATCAACAAAAATCACATTGGGGAAATCTTTTATTATAGAGTAAGATCCAAAAAATAGTTCAAAATATCAGAGAAATCCTGATTTCTCCTGATATATTTTGCTAGCCAGAGATCTCTTGTCCCTCACAGGCCTGAACATTATGGAGTTGAGCGCGACTGCATCTCTGTAAAACTTTTCCACGCCAAAGTCCTCCAGATACCCATATCCTCCATGAAACTGCAATGCATATTTTGTGGCTCTCCTTGCAAATTCTGAAGATATGGTCTTAAGCATCATTCCTGTAAGAGTATCTTCCTTATCACCGAAAAGGGTGTTCTTCAGAATCTCCATTTCACTTTTCAGTTCGCTGAGTCGGAAAGCAACCGGCTCATAATCCTTGAGAGAATAGTTGAATGTCTTTCTGACCTTTGTATATTCTATTGCCTTATCCAAGGCTCCTTCAGCTAAACCGAGGAATACGGCTGCCGCATGCCAGGATCCTTCCTCCCATATAAGTTCGGAATCATTCATTGAAAGAATTTTCTGTCCACTTCCTGTGCCTTTTGCGATGTCTGTCCTGAGCCCTCTCAGGCCTAGGGGCTTTTTATTTAAGAGTTCAGGCTTTGCATTGCTTATAAAAATACTTCCATCGTTTCCATCAACAATCAGATTCTTAGAATTTGGTTCAATAATAAGATATCCCTCATCGTCTTCTCCGCCCTCCATCATAGGGCCGGGTGCGAAACCATATCTTTCCTTTCCTGAAATCACATCAGAAATTTCATCCTTTTTTCCTGCCTTCTCAAGGAATCTCAATATTATGGAATTGTTCATGAACACGTGAAAGGCAACAGAGGGGGAAGCTTTCGCAAGCTGGAAAAGTATTGCATCATAGCTGCTTCTTTCAAGTCCGGCTCCGCCCATTTCCGGAGGGAGCGTTGCACCTATGAGCCCCTGCTGTATAATTTTCTGGTACAGATCATCAGGTATTCCTTCGCGTTCAATCTTGAGTGCTATATCTGCTATGCTTTCATCGGCGAACTGTTTAATTGTCTGCATCATCATTTCTGTCTGCTCATTCATTTTTATCACCTTTCATCATCATCCTTGAAATTACAATCTTTTCAACTTCGCTTGTTCCTTCCCAGATCTCCATAATCTTAGAGTCTCTGAATAATCTTTCAAGATCTGTCTTAAGTCCATGGGAGCCTGTAATTTCCATTGCAGATTCAGCAGCAAATGAGGCAGTTTCAGAGGCATATCCCTTAGCCATGCTTGTTATCATTGGGTTTGGCCTGTAGTTAAACAGATATGACGCTGCCTTGTACATCAGGAGCCGTGAGGCTTCCACTCTTGTTGCAATCTCAGCCAACTTAAATTTACGCTCCTCACCAACAAAGTTGCCTCTGGATTCTTCTGCGATCAGATAGGCTGAAGCTCTGTCAAGAGCCCCCTGCGCAATTCCAATGGACTGGGCAGCCACGAACACCCTTGATATATTGAAAAACTCCATTATGTAATAGAATCCTTTGCCCTCCTCGCCAACAAGGTTCTCCTCAGGGACCTCAACGTTATTCAATATGAGCTCACCAGTATTTGTGGCCCTCACACCGAGCTTCCCTGTGAGATGGTTTGTGTCAAAACCTTTGAAATTTCTTTCCACAACGAGAACACTTAAACCATGATGCCTCTTTTTTGGGTCATCCGGTGGGGATGTTCTTACCAACATAACAAAAAAGTCTGCAATGGTTCCATTGGTTATGAACATCTTTGAGCCGTTTACAATGTATTTATTGCCCTCTTTGTGGGCATTTGTCTTCAGGCCTGCCACATCACTTCCTCCACCCGGTTCAGTGACTCCAAGTCCCATCATTGCTTTTCCCTGTGCAACTCTTGAAAGATATTTCTCCCTCAGGTAGTCGCTACCATGGAGCATTAAAACTTCTGCCCCAAAGTACGGTACAGTTGCTGAAATTCCCAGGCCGGGATCAACTCTGCACATTTCTTCTATCGCAATCATGGTCTTCCATGGATTTGAAAAATCCACAAGGCCTTCCTCAAAGGTTTTCTTTCTGAGTTCGTCAGGATATATCTCCTCACGATCACATTTTTCGGCAAGTTCCGCCTTAAACTCCTTAAGTGCAAATTCTCTTACTTTCTTTCTGTACTCTTCAAGCTCTTCAGGCAAATCAAAATCCATTACACCGCCTCCACTACCACTGAATATCCCTGGCCTCCGCCAACGCATAGTGTGGCCACTCCGTATTTCTTATTCTTTTCTTTGAGGATTCTTCCCAGTGTGCCCACTATTCTTGCTCCAGTAGCTCCAAGGGGATGCCCAATTGATATTCCTCCACCATGAACATTTACCTTCTCTCTGGGAATGTCAAAGGCCTTCATCGCATTCAATACCACCACAGCAAAAGCCTCATTTATCTCCCATATGTCTATATCTTCAGGTTTAAGTTTAGCCTTTTCAAGAGCTTTTCTGGTTGCCGGGACTGGCCCTTCTCCCATAATCGTGGGGTCAACCCCCGCCCATGCAAAGCTTTTTATTTTAACCAATGGCTTCAGGCCATATTCATTCATCTTTCTTTCATTCGTCAGTGCTACAAGGGATGCACCTGCATTCAATGGTGAAGAATTTCCCGCGGTAATAACACCATCCTCCTTGTAGGCTGGCTTGAGTTTTGCCATATCTTCAAGGGTTGCATCCCTCCTCACTGCCTGATCCTTGTCAACCACCATGGATTTTCCTTCATATTCGACTTCAACTGGAAGAATTTCTCCCTTGAAGAATCCGTCGTCCTGTGCCTTTGACGCTAACTTATGGCTTTCATAAGAATATTTATCCATTTCCTCTCTTGTTATGCCCCTGAGTTCGGCCAGCTTTTCTGCAGTAGCCAGCATATTATAGGAAATATTCATCTGATATTTCATGTATTCTGGTCTCACCATAAGCCTCATATTTGGTTTCACGTGGGGGTTGTTACTTAATGGCACATGAGTCATGTGCTCCATCCCTCCCGCGAGAACCACATCAGAATTTCCGGTCATAATTTCCATGGCTCCAATCGTAACTGCATTCAGTGAGGAAGAACATGCTCTGTCAAGTGACATGCTGGGAACATTGAATGGAAGTCCCGCGAGGAAGACAGGGTGCCTTCCTCCGTAGGTCCAGTTCTCATCAGCCTGTATTGCACATCCCGTAATCATATCGTTTATGTCATTCGTATTTATAGACGATTTGGACACAACATCCTTTATTAACATCCCAAGAGCCTCATCCATTCTCAAGGAATTAAAAACATCTCTTTCAGGTTGTGTGGGTCTTGACCTGGAGAACGCTGTTCTCCTGTAATCTACAATATATACATCGTTTTCGCTCATATTCACACTATCTCTATATGAATAGGATTTATAAATAGATTTTCGATATCGACTTACGAAATCGACACATTATTATTCCATAAATTAATTTAGAAACAGATGTATTAACTATTTAAAAAATGCATCCATATACATGAGGAGGTAATGTTTTGTCCCTAAATATAATAGTTCTGGTTAAGCAAATTATAGACATAGATCAGATAAGAAACGATCAAAAGACAGGGGAGCCAATATTGCAAAATATTCCCTTGAGAATTGAGAACCTTAGCAAAAATGCAATTGAAGCTGCGGTTCAATTAAAGGAGAAGAATGGCGGGAAGGTTACGTGCATTATTTTTGGCACTGATAAATCCAATACTGCCATGAAGGAAGCTTACGCAATGGGGGTTGATGAGGGCCATATAATTACGGGTTACAGTGGCAACAATCCGTATCTAACTGCAAAAGTCATCGCGGAAAAGATCAGGGCCATTGGAGACTACAACATAGTAATTCTGGGAAATCAGTCAGCAGATTCATATACAGGATTGCTGCCGGGCTTATTGTCATCAATGCTGGATGTTTCACTGCTGGGAAATGCCGTAAACATTGAGGCTGACGGAGAAGCAATCAAAATAAAGAGGGTTCTGGATGAAAGGGATGAAGTTATTTCGGCGAAGATGCCCTGCGTCATTTCGGTTACGCAGGAAATAAACCAACCCAGGCTTCCCCCAGTACTTCAAATTATGGCAGCAGGAAGAAAGCCAATTAATATGGAGCCTGCAAAAATCCAGGTGAAGGCACCTTCCAGGGTTCTGAGCAATCTTGCTCCAAAAAGCGATAGGAAAAGGGAAATATATGAGGATGTGGACAAGGGTGTTGAAACTGTAGCCAAGGCCATAAGAGGTGAAATAAGATGAAATTTTTAATATTCGCAGATGACGCAAAATCACTGGCTGGACTTGCAACAAAATTAAGAGATAATGGAGAAGTCTCAGCAGTTACACTTGAAGGCCAGCCCAAACAATGCTCAAATTACGGCATCAAGTCTCTGGTTGAGCTGAAAGGAAAAGCCTTTCCTGATAATGTTTCACATGTGCTTCTATCTATGGATTTAAACTCATATGATCTTATCGTAATTTCTTCAAGCCCACTTGGCAGGGAAGTGGCAGGGATTGTTTCGGCCAAACTTGACAGTCCTGCAATGACAGAGGTATTTGACTTCACTTTCTCGCCAGGGAAGTTAGTCACGAAAAGATTCTTCTTCGGAGGTAAGACCATTATGGAGGAAGAGTCAGATTCAAAGATCGTCACTGTCACCCCAGGTTCCTTCGATTCCAATAATGGAGAGAATACGGATAAGATTGAATCAGTGGAACTTCCGGGTTCAAAGATCAGCCTCATGGAGATAAAGGAAAAGGAGAAAAGTTCAACCAATATAGAAAATGCTAACATAATAGTTTCAGTGGGAAGGGGAATTGGAAAGAAGGAAGCAATAGAAAGCATAATGCCTCTGGTAGATGTCACACATGGAGAACTTGCAGGGTCGAGGCCAGTTTGCCTTGATTATAAATGGTTAAGCGAGGAGAGGCAGGTCGGGCTTTCAGGAAAGAAGGTAAAGCCAAAGGTGTACATTGCACTTGGTATTTCAGGGCAAATACAGCACATTGCAGGAATGCGAGGTGCAAAGGTAGTGGTTGCAATAAATAAGGATAGGGATGCACCCATTTTCCAGGAGTGCGACTATGGCATAGTCGGAGATCTCTTCCAGATAGTTCCGAAGCTTGTCGAAGCACTTAAAAAATAAATTTTTTTTGTTTTCTCTGGTTTATTGAGAATAAATGTATTCTCTTTACTTCTCAGTGTGATTAGTGCCCGAGCCTCTGGTATCTTCATTCTCGCCAAATTGGTTCATTCATTGTTGATAAATAACCTAAGAAGGGGTATTCTGGTTGTCCGGATAGGCATGCATTTACTCACGCTCAGGCTTTTAAAGAGATCCATTTTTTCTGAATTCTGGGCAATCTCTTTTAAAAATTATTGTATTTTTTTAGCGCTTTGGAAATGCGATGCGAGTTGGCATACTGCAGATATTTATGATACCATCATGTAGTTCCGGTTAATAACAACGGAATATCTTGATCCCTGTTGATCAAAATGCAGGGAAAATTTATTAAAGCACAATCCTCCCAAAAAATGTTTATTAATATTGAAAACTGTTTAATACGGTTTTCAATTGGTGTTTCATGAGCGAAGAGAAATTATACTGGCTGAATGGACAGTTTGTGGAAGAGAGTAAGGCAAAGGTGCCCATACTTACTCATTCCCTGCAATATGGAAGTGGAATATTTGAAGGAATCAGGGCATATGAGACATCAACAGGCGCATCGATTTTCAGGCTGAGAGACCATATCGTAAGATTTCTGAACACAGCAAAAATATACAGAATGAAATTGGGGTTTTCCCTTGAAGAACTTGAAAATGCCACAAAGGAAGTCGTTAAAAGGAACAACCTGAAATCCTGTTATATAAGGCCATTCGCCTTCTATGATGACGATCATGTTGGAGTGGGAACAACCGGAAAGCCCGTAAGTACCTTTATAGCTGCTATACCCTTTGGAAAATACTTTTCTGAGGCTGACAGCGGTTTGAGATGCAAAGTATCTTCGTGGCATAGAATAGATTCGGCAATTTTGCCGATTCAGGCAAAGGCAAGTGGAAATTATCTCAATTCGGTAATTGCCATGCATGATGCCCACGAATCAGGATATGATGAAGCAATTCTTACTACGAGGGATGGATATGTCGCAGAGGGCCCAGGCGAAAATATAATGATGGTCAAGAACGGTGAAATATTGACTCCTGGAAAAGAAAGCGCAATCCTTCTGGGAATTACCAGAGACAGTATGTTGAGGCTGGCCCAGGATCTTGGTTACACTGTTAAGGAGAGGTTGATACACAGGGAAGAGCTTTACACGGCTGATGAACTGTTCTTCGTAGGTACAGCCGCAGAGGTAACCCCTATTGTGAATGTTGATGGCATTGAGATAGGAAATGGAAAGCCAGGAAAGATCACTTCAAGGATCAGAGAAGAATTTTTCAATATCGTAACAGGAAAGAATCCAAATTACTCTTCGTGGCTAACCCCTGTTCTTTAATCTTCCAAATACCTTATTTCCATATCTCATCATGTCTATGTGGGTGTACATTCCCAGTGCATTCCCCTTAAACATTCCATCACGTCCACCTATCCCCTGCCCTCTTTTCATTTCGAATGCCGTTTTTTCCTTCGTTTCTATTCTGCTGTAATGAAATTCGTGCCCTCTTATAACCTGATCTTTTGGGAATATGGGATTGTTTGCATCTCCGTTCAGTTCCGTGTATGATAATACAGGCCTTTTTTCCATGTACGACTTTCCCTTAAAAATTCCAGCCATTCTGTATTTTCGTTGTTCTGTTTCGAGAGTTTCAAGCAGGAACATGGTACCTCCACATTCTGAATATATCCTTCCACCATTCCGATGGAAATCCCTGAGGAACTCGACAGTTTCATTTGCATTCTCAAGCTCATCACCATGCAGTTCTGGATATCCTCCTCCCAGGTATACAAAATCAGGATCATCAGGGATCTCATTCTTCAGTGGAGAAAAGTACTGGACCGTGAAATTTCTCTCAAGGTAATCAAGAGAGTTTCGGTAATAAAAATTGAAGGCGCTATCCATTGCAACGCTTATCCTGATGTCCCTCCTTTGATTCTCCTGTGGAAATATAGGATCATATTCTCTGTCTTCAATTTCATCAATGAAATCAAGATCCACATACTGGCTCATTCCTTTTCCGATCATAAGCGCCTTTCTCTGCCCTTCCTCTATGTTTATTCCAAGATGGCGCTCATTTATTTCAAAATCTTCCCTGTATGGAATGGATCCAAGAATCTTTACACCGTGTTCCTCAAAAGGTTTTTCAACAAGCTCAAGGTGCCTCTCAGTGGAATATCTGTTAAGTATTACACCAAGCATTGACTTTCTTTTGAATCCAACTGTATTATAATATATGGATTCTCCGTATTTCAAAACATCCACAACCAGAATGTAAGGTATGTTCAGTCTCTCAAAATATGCCTGCGTGGAATAATGTTTTCCAAGCCCGCTGTCATAAAAGCCCATAACACCTTCATACACGGCATAATTTTTATGGGCAGCAGCCATCCCCGGTATTTTCATATAATTACTGCCTTGAATCCATCTGTCCAGATTATATCCCTTGCTCCCGTTTACCGATTTTAAAACAAGTGGGTCAATAAAATCAGGCCCGATCTTGATCTGAATTGATCTGTTAAGGGAATAAAGCATCGCAGATGTAACAGAGGTCTTTCCTGACCCTGTACTCATCGCTGTTATACCGAATGATCTCATGTAAAATCTTCTAGATTCTCTATTTCATAGATATAACCGTTCCATTCAGGGAACTCCCTTAGGACTTCTCCATATCTTGAGATGAACTTTGAAGAGTCCCTTTCCATCAATATATATTGTATCCACAAGTCCTTTCCATCAAAATAGTTCATTGCGGCAACCGGTTTGAGACCTTCCGCTTTGATTGCCTCCTCCTCCCTTATAAGTAACGGATTCTCAGTTCTGGCCTGGTATATGTTAGCATCTTTATCGATGGGTGCGAAGATATCTCCTGGCTCATTGCTTTCCTCTATAAAATAAACAGACTCTAGATTCTCCGAGGAAAAGCCTCTTACAATTCTTGACCATTTTACCTGGGCGCTTTTATCGTTTTTCAGGTAGTATTCAGGAACAGAGGTTTTGAAAAGGATAGACTTAAGGCCGAAATTTTTTGATATTAGATTAAGGTCATCTCTCAGGTTTTTATACACACCAACGTACTCTATATCAGTTTCGTTATTCACCAGTTCAGGCAATATTTTGGAAACCAGACTATTGTATTTTCTGTGGTAGGATATTCTAAAATTTATTGTGCCGTTATCAAAATATATATAATCCGTAAAAAAAGATGGAGAATCTAGTATTTTTGAAAAACTTTTAAGATTAATGTTTTCGTAGAGAGAGCAATAATAGTAATCTGGCGTCTCCCTTATCTTCGTTTTTGAAAGAAACATAAGGAAGTCTCTCTTTTCTTCAGATTCCTTATTAATCACACCAATTATTCTACTATCCTCCATGAAACACATTCCATTCAATAATAGTTCCCTGGAAAGAGCAAAAATGCTACTGTTGATTGGTATCTGGAATTTGATCATAAAATAGTTCCTTGGATAAAAATTTCTAATCAACATCAAAATCTAGATCACTTTTTTGGATTATAAATTTGGTGCTATTCCGTAAATATTTAAATTAATCACCAGCCAATATCACATTATATATGAAATGTCATTAATAATTGATAAATACAATTTTAAATAAAATATATTTAAAACAATCATTCTCCAACCACATAAGGGGAGCTGTTGCAGGTGTTGTGGCCGAATTAATGCTAAAAAGCATGTCCATTATAGGTCGGTCTTTTTTCGTTCACGATCTATCTCGCTGATTGAGGAAACGTTTCCCACATGATCCCTGAAAAGTTGCAATAATTCAGAAGGATGTATGTTGATGAATGATCGGGTAAGGCATCTTTTTGATATTACTATATGGGGAATGAATAATGCATACCCGTGCCTCTTCGTTTAGGGTGAATAATAATGCAATTGTGTCTAAGGAATTAATTAGAAAATCCATGCTTTTTTGAAAACAGGTCAGAATGAAACATAGAGTTTTCACGCTTAAATCTATAGTTGAATAAGATAATCATTTAATAGGTGCCAATTATATATCGTCATCATGGAAGTCATTGACCCTGATGCCAGAATTGCCGATTTGGTAGGGCTCCTGTATGTCCTCCACCATATCTTCAAGGAAAAAACTGATATTTACGAACTGGAGAAGGAAATGGAAGTTGATATAGACGACCTTATGCCCATAATTTATACCGCATCTAACATTGGTTTGATAGAGACAGATCAGGGAGATATCTGGATAACCGAAAAGGGCAAGAGTTTCATATCCTCAAGTCCAAAGAACAGAAAGGAAATCTTAAAAGGTTCCATAATCAATATGGAGCCAATTGCAACGGCCCTCAAACTGAAAAAGTTTGATCTTGAGGAAATAATGGAAGAACTGGCAGAAGAAGGTGTTCAGAAATATAACAGCCCCACGGGATATCACAATCTTGAAGTAACACTCATCGAATGGGGTGTCTATTCAGGCATAATAAAGAAAACAGAGGATGGTTTCATAGCATCTCTCTGATCAAACACTGTATATTCCCTCTTCCGCTACATATTTTTTCTTTGCAAGATCCATCATCTTTTTTGTGAATATGATCGAATATACTGCAACTATGATCGCGAAGAGGAACGAACCCCAAGCCGCAAGTGCAATGTTTCCTGTTGAGGTTGCAACGTCTATTGTTTTCATTAAGCCGTCATGAACCTGTAATGTCCGATTCCCTGCAATATGTGGCCAGTACTCTCCTATTTCAAGTCCGCCCCAGGCACTGTTAACAGTTGAGGTAATCCCCGAAATCAAATATGGAAACGTTGAGGGAATTATCACATATCTCATCTTCTGGAAAAAGCCCAGGTCAAGGTTTCTCATTATTTCATTATATTCCGATGGCATTGCCTTCACCCCCATCCAGAACCCATAAAATACGTAGTAAAATGTTGCAAGGAAACCGAGAAACAGGACAAGGGCCTCTTCAGTATAGGATCCAAATATGGAATCCACAAATGGATAGATCCCCAGAAACAGAAAGGGAAAATATGCGGGAACCGGGTATGCACTCAAAGTCTGTATAACCGGTATACCGAACTTCTCCACTCTCTTTCTGGTGGCGAAGTAATATCCAAGGGTCAGGGCCATGAAGAGCGATATCAATGTTATTGTGATGACTCTGAGGTAATCAAGCATCAACCCGTATAGAAGTGACGGTGTTTTCGAGAAGAGGTAATCCCATTCCTTTGCACTCACGCTCAATATAAGTTCAATAGCTGAATAAATTATGTAAAGAAAAATTGCCAGTGCAACCAGGCCTGCTATAATGTTCCCTTTTCCCTTTTTCGGAGTTGTGGAAAATAGCTCTTCAGGGTCCTTCTGGGGCCTCCTTTCTCTGTTGTACTTTGCCAATTTTCCAAGTGTGTTGAGAGATGCCACAGCCGAAAATCTTGCTGTCTGCCTTATTCTTGGTTTTCCTCTCCTCATTATGGGCATATCGGTATCAACTGTATATTTAGCGACAGCTCTTTCACTTATGGACCTCAGGGCGAGAATTATTATCACAATAATAATCCCCATTATTATAAATGCAGTAAGTACACCGTAGTAATTGGACTGTGCCAGAAGCGAGGAAATCTCAGTTCCAATTCCAAATGTGGCATAGGTTGTTAATCCAATTGAAAATACCTCACTTACTGTAATATAGAAAAAACCGTCAGATACGCTTGGAAAAAGGTTTGCGGCAATTCTAGGAATTGAAAATGGTATGTAGATCATTCCCATTCTATCAAGAAAACCATAATTATAGTTATTAGCAACTTCAACCATTTCGCTGGGGACCGTTTTAAAGGCCTGGTACTCTCCCATCCATATGTTCCAGACCACCGCAGTAAATACCAGAAAATCGGCAGCCAGTTCAACACCAAGTCCCCCTCCGATTCGATCAACAAAAATTATGAGGACAACCGGAAAAAATGTGATGACCGGAACGCTTTCAAAAATTTCAATAAGTGATATAAATATATTTTCAAAAATCTTACTTTTAATGGCTCCATAGGCAAGGAGCCATCCTGAAATTATGGAGAGAAGAATCAGGGCAAGTACCCTGATACTTGTCGCAAGAACCGCGAGGGTTATGGTCATCAGGGGGATTCCATTAACGGTACCGATCGATGCAGAATTAGTTATAAAATCCACTGCCTGGATCACTGTTTCTTCACCCCTTTCCTGGTCAGGTAAGAATAAAGAATGTCGAGCATCTGATCAAACTTTGGATCTCTTGGGCTCCTTGGACGTGGTATATCTATATCAACCTTGGCAACAATAGTTGCAGGGTTCCCATTCAGTATGAAAACAGTATCTGATAGTTCGATAACCTCAGTAAGGTTATGTGATACCATTATTACCGTTTCAAGGGGGCTCTCCTCATTGAAGAGAATATTGTAGATATCCTGCCTGAGACCCTCAGCAGTAAGTTCGTCAAGATGGGCAAAAGGCTCATCCATAAGCAAAATTTTCGGATCTGCAGCGAGGGATCTCGCAACCGCAACCCTTTGCCTCATACCACCGCTCATCTCCTTCGGATACAGGTCATTAAACCCTTGCAATCCAACCATTTCCAGAGCACGTGAGGAGATCTCCTTGACCTTATCCTTTGGAAGATTTTTCATCCTTACTGAAAGCGCAACATTTTCCTCAGCCGTCATCCACGGAAACGTTACAATCGATTGATGAACCATTGATATAAGTGGCGTTGGCCTTAAAACAGGTTTTCCATGAAGTAGCACTGATCCTTTTTCAGGCTTGAGGAACGCACCAAGCAACCTTAATAGAGTGGATTTTCCAACACCGGAAGGGCCAACAATTGCTATGAATTTACCTTTCTCAGCTTTGAGGTTAATATCCTGAAAGACTTTGTATCCATTTTCATATCTGAAATCGAGGTCCACAACCTCAAGCGTTGTTCCAAGTAACCACCATATGGCGTATGTCCTCATTGTATAAATGGTATTTGAATTACGAAAATATTATATCCTAATAACTCAGGACACTATATGGAGAGGATTAATCTTTTGATATCACAGGCGTCCTTATTGCATATTTGCTCCCCCATTCTCTTATGGATTCAATGACCGGTCTCATTTCCAGACCCATTGGAGTGAGGAGATATACAACTGTCACAGGTGTAAGCGAAACAACTTCTCTCTTTATTATGCCATTTTCCGTCAGATTTTTCAAAATTCTTGAAAGAGTCCTGGAACTTATCCCGTAGCATGATCTGAGCAGCTCATTGAAGCGCTTTGGCCCTTCCAGGAGATTTTTGATTACGCTAAGCTCCCATTTTCCTCCTATTATTTTAAGGGTTTCAATAACCGGGCACAGGTTTTCCAAAGAATTTTTGCTATCTTCCATGATATCTACTTTAATGTAAGTAACAAATGGTATATTAATGTAATTATGATACCGAACTATGGAAACAGAAAACAAACAGGTAAAATGGGTTAGTGATCCGTCACATTCTGAGATTGAGTTCAGTGCAAGGCATATGATGATTTCCACTGTAAAGGGAAATTTTCAAAAGTTTACAGTAAATGCAACAGGTTCCCACACTGATCCAGAGAAAGCCTCATTTGAAGTTGTCATAGATGCCAGCTCAGTAAATACCAGAGAAACCGACAGGGATAACCATCTTAGATCGCCTGACTTCTTTGATGCTGCAAAATATCCTGAGATAAGATTCAAAAGCAAGGCAATCAAAAAGGTGGATGCTGAAAAACACCTGATTAAGGGAGATCTAACCATAAAAGACGTAACAAAGGAGATAGAGCTTGTGTCATATGTGGAGGGAATTATAAAGGATCCTTACGGAAAAACCAGAGCAGGCATAACTGTGGAAGGTGAAATAAAAAGGGAGGACTTTGGATTAACCTGGAATATGGTAATTGAGGCAGGTAAAGTCATGGTCGGAAGCAAAATAAAATTCACAGGCCATGTAGAAATGATCATGCAAGAATGATCAACCAGATTACAATTTTTGTTTTTTTTCTCGTTGGGTTAAAAATTTTTCAAATATTTCTTGAAGTGTTCTTCAAATCTATAAATTATGTTTTGTATTCATAAATTGGCATTAAAAAGATTTATATGTTTACTGAATATTTGAATCTGTGAAGATTTCCAAGGAATTTATACTGGAATCATATTTTCCCGTTCCTGTATTGATGAATTTTTTTGGAAATCCGAATCTGTTCTTTTCCTCCACCGCACATATCTCTGTGAATAAAAATATAGAACAGGACCACTATGAAATTTCCATACTCCCATACACTGAGGAGGTTAAGAATATTTCCTATTATGGCACTCTCGAAGGCATATACAGTGATTTTAATAAAGTCGAATATACACTGAAATCAATAAATTTTGGTGAGCAATTTGAAATGAATATAGCAATCGAAATTTCAAGGATTGAACATAGTTCCAGAATTAAAATAGCATGGGACGCAAGTTCCCAAAGTGAACTATGGCAAGTTGTTACGAAAAGTACAGCATCTTTAAATCCAGAACATATGGTGGCAAAGCATATTGAGCCATTTTTGAGGGCATTGGAATCACTTTCCAAGAAAATGAATTCAGAGGAGAGGTACATGTTCGAAATGGAACAGAAAGAACCAATGGAATCTATCCCTTACCTCACTGATAAAATGGAGGAGATATCCGGCTTCATAGCAAAGGGGATATCGCAAGATGCAGAATTTTATGCTGATGTAAAGGATAAAAAGTTCAGGAAAATAACTTTTAAAAAGGGCACAAATACTCAGGAAGGTGGAGAGGCAATAATGGCAATTCTCAATGAAAGATCTCCATTCCGGATTAAACTATACTTCCCAGAGTACGGCGAAGCAAAAATAAAAAGGTAAAAAATAGAAAACCGGTAAATTAGTTGATCATGCGCCTTGAACTATTACCGATAAGTCATTTACTTCTAGGGGAGGGGTTGTTCCAAAGTCAACATATATGTATACTGTCAGGGGAACGCTTGATGCGGTAATGTCGACAGTAACAGTGAATTCCCCACTCAGAGTTGCACCTGTTGAGGTTGTATAACTATCAAAAACCGTAAAGTTTACCTTTCCAGTACTCGGAGATGCAATACTTGTGAAATTCAACCTCTCCGCAAAATCGCCTGAAGCAACCGTCACCGAGCTGCTTGCTGGTCCAGCTAATATGGCGATTTGGGGCGTGGTTGCAGTTGAATTTTCCTTGTACTGTGTCCCATTGGTCGTTGCTGGAACAAGGCTGGCATTAATTACAGGTGCGGTGGTAAAATCATGGTTTCCTGAAGTATTAATCTGATAGCCACTCTGCGAAGATGACACACTTGTTAAATTCAGAACCGCAGCTGTGAAATACTGCTTATCATCACAACAACCACTATCACTGCCAGCATGGCTGGGAGATAAACATATTTCTTTTTCGTAACAGGATCTACCTTGTATAATAGATTTCTTAGGTTTTTCATTTAAATTCCATACCGTTATGAAAGAAGTTTAATAAAACCATGGTCCGATTGCTGAGGTTTACCACACGTGAAAATGGCATGTAGAATATGAATTTGTTTAAAGTGATGCAAGTGGATTATTTTGCCATCTTGCAAAGAATTTGATCTAATTTCCACCATAGGGCATATTTATTTTGAGTTTAATCAATTTTCAAAAGTAAATAAGATCGATAAAGGCAGAAATCAAATCCACAATATTTTCAACGGACAAGAAGGGGAGGATAAAGTTAAGTTTGAAAAATTACAAAAAATTGAAAAAAATTATTTTCCCTTTTTTTAAGATTATGGGGGAGATGACAGATGGCCGTAAAGAGCCAGATATCCAAGGACAAGAGCAAATACTGTACCTATGCCAAGAATTATCCATTCCACATAGTAAATCAGCTTCTTTGTTTCGTTGTCCGGCTTCAGATACATAATCGGTCCCAATAGGGCACCTATACCATCAGTGATGAAGAGGCCCATTGCCATAAGGAAATTATCATAAGCAGGTTCTAAATTCAATTTCCATATGCTGTAGGCTCCATCAAGAACATAGATACCAAGGACGGATAGCATCAGCGGAAATATTCCAGCTTTGACGTTTTCCTGATCCTTATAACCCATGAATGCGGCTATAATAAGAAGCAGGCCAAACATTAACAACGGATCTCCAAACAACATGTTATATGCGTAGGCATAAGGGGCATTCATCGGCCAGTAGAATGACATATAAAATCCACTGATGAAATCAAAGAATCCGATTCCAAGGGCAGGCACAACAAGAGCCCTTATCTGGTCATATTGCTTTCTAGCTGCAAAGAAGAAATAGAAAGCTCCAATAGCAGTTCCCATTGCAAGTCCAATCAGCATTATTGCGAGAGGATCTATAAAAACATAAGACATTTTTTCACCTTTCTAAATTTTACTAATATTGTAATTATTTAACGATATTTGGACACAATCCCTCAGATATTAGTCACTATTAACCTTAAAAGTCACATTTAATGAAAAATAAGGCTAAAATAAGTGTATTTTCCCTGTTATCGGAAGCCCTTCTTCATGCAGCTGCTACAATATTTCCCATTGGCTGGATTCCCACAATTCTCGCATCTGTGAATCATAGTTGGCTCCGTGTGGATGTTATCCTGCAATTTTTCTAGGAAG
>JAKADQ010000109.1 GCA_021820405.1 Thermoplasmata archaeon
CTTATCTGCCTCCAAAGCTGCTTTCTCCCAATCCGATACTAGCTTTCCCCAGTAATCCCCTCCGGCGGGGGTGCTTTCGATGGCGGCCTTATTTTCGTCATAACCATAATAACCCGCTGCAGATGCATTGATAAGAACTGCAGGTTTTTCCTGGCAATTCCTGATGGCTTCCACGATATACTGAGTTCCCTCAATTCTGCTTGAAAAAATCTCCTTCTCATAGTTTCCCCTCCATTTTGTCAGAAGGGGCGCCCCTGTCATATTTATCACGGCTCTGCTTCCTTCAGCTATGGACGACAATTCATCAGGTCTGTTTATATCCCATTGGATGCATTCCGCCATTCCCTTAACCTTTGATCTGGCCTCCTGAGGATTACGAGCCACTCCGTAAACATCGTAACCTTCTTCTATCAGCCTTTTTGCGAGATAAGAGCCAATAGCCCCTGTAACTCCAGCTATCACAACTTTCTTAGAGTCCATGAAGTTATATGAAAATGAGGCTTATTATATTTTATTAAAAATTTTATGTTAAATGTTCATCTTTTGATCGTAAAGATTGCACATTCTATTTTACCTCAGACCGGGTGAATATACAGAATTAAAGATCTTGATATTTATTTCTCCTGCAATCTCTGATTAGGAACCGCTTTTACCGTAAAGAATGTTATACATGTTATAGAAAAGCCCTCTCTTATCCATAAGCTCCTTGAATGTTCCATTTTCCACGATTCTTCCTGCATCTACAACCGCTATTTTATCAACGAGGGATATCATTGAAAATCTATGAGTAATAAGGATCAAAGTCCTGTTCTTTGCAAACTTAGAAAGACTCATGAAAATATCCCTCTCTGAAAATGGATCGATATTCGAAGTGGGTTCATCCATTATTATTATGTCGGGTTCCCTGATCAGAGCACGTAATATGGCTATTGCCTGTTTTTGCCCCTCAGACAGATTCCTCCCAAGTTCCCCAACGTCTGTGTCCATACCTTCCGGAAGTCTCGAGAATATTCTTGCGAGGCCAAACTCTTTTGCCCGCTCTCTTATTTCGTCATCTGATGCATCCTTTTTTGCAATTCTTACATTTTCATAAATTGAACCTCGAAACAAAAATGGCTCCTGCAACACTGGAACTATTATATCTCTGTACGACCTTGTTCTGATCAATTTGGTATTTATCAGATCCAGATCAATCTCTCCATCCTTTGGAAGATATAGTTTGAGAATCAGATTTGATAGAGTTGTTTTTCCTGCACCGGTATGCCCAACAATCCCGATCTTGTCCCCTTTTCTGATTTCCATATTTATCTCTTTCAGGGTATCGCCCAAACCATAACTGAAATCTACTTCATTGAGAGAAAGATCACTGTTAAAGTCCCTTTTTTCTCGTGACCCTTCAGGAACTTCCTCCTTTTCACTATCTATAATCCCGTAGATCCTTCCTGCCCCCACAATTGAAGACTGATAAGCATTGTATAACTGTGATAGTTGGATCACGGGATCAAAAAATTCCTGAACGTAGAATATGAATGCAACAAGAATTCCTATGGATATGAGATTGGCTTGAAGCTGCAAGGCCCCAGCGTATATTACTATCACGATCCCGAGGAATTCAATTACCCTTACAACGGCACCATAGAAAGATGAGAGCCTGGAAGCTTTAATATTTGCCCTTAGATTTTCCTCGTTCAGTGTGTCGAATCTTTCCTCCACATACTTTTCAACATTAAATGCCTTGATACTTCGTATTGAACTGATGTTTTCAGCAAGGTTTCCCGTAATTGCCGCAATGGTTTTCCTCGTCTTGAGATAATTTGCCCTAACTTTGCCCTGAAGTGATATGGTAAAAAGTGAGAGAAAGGGTAAGACAATCAGAGCATAAAGTGTCAGATTAAAATCAAGATAGAGCATTATTGCTATGGACAGTATTACAGTTGTAAAACCCGAAACCACCTGTGGAATCTGGAATGTAAGAAAGTCTCCTATTGTCTCCCCATCGTTGGTTATCCTGCTTATGAGAAAACCAGATTTGACAACACTAAAGAATGAAACAGGGACCTTATGAATGCTTCTGAATGCACTGTCTCTCATATTTTTTACAGTCTTTTGGGAGACCTCTGTGGAACTTATAGCCCTGAATCTATTTGAAATAAATTTGATCAAACCCAGTCCAATGAACGCTATGGAAAACAAAACTACTCCGTATACACTTCTCTGGCTAACACTGTTTACGGCTTCACCGATTGTTAGTGGAATGAATGTACCTGCCACAGCTGTTATTATAACTGACAGGACAAGTACGGATAGCCCTCTTCTGTTTCTGGCAATATCCCTCAACATTCTGAATAGAGCCTTTCTACCCTTCAGGGTTCTGATAACTTTCTCCTCGGCGTTTTCATAACTCTCGGTCATTGGGAATCACCATAACCGAAGATGTCGAGACCTTCAAGATCCTGAAGTAATTCGGCGTGGCCATCTTTAATCATATAGGTTTCGTTGGAATATTTCATGGCAGAATATCTCAAAGAAACAAGTATAACAGTAATCCGCTGCACGTTGTTCACAATTTCCGAGAATATTTTCAGTTCAGTTTCAGGATCAACACTTGATGTTACGTCATCGAGAATCAATATGGATGGCCTTGTTACAACAGCCCTTGCAATTGCCATCCTCTGCCGTTGGCCTCCGGAAAGTGTCAGACCTCTTTCGCCTATTAAGGTTTGATATCCATCCTGCAAAGAATCAATGAAATCGTCAATCTTAGCTATTTTTGCAGCCCCGACTACGTCCTCATGCTTTATTCCACTCCGTCCAAATATTATGTTCTCTTCGATTGTTCCAGACAGAAGATTTATCTCCTGCGGTACAATCGATACGTTTTTTCTCAGAGTACCTAACGGGATATCCTTTACATTTATTCCTCCGATTAACACGTCTCCATCAGCGGGTTCTTCAAGCCTTGGAATCAGATTTACAATACTGCTCTTACCACAGCCGGTCTCTCCAGTTATACATATAAAACCACCCTTGGGGATTTTCATATTAAGATCTCGGATTATTTCCCGTTTCCCCTTTACAATTCTTATATTGCGCAGCTCAACATCATTCTCTTCCGGGAAATTGCCCTGTGACGTAAGGTTTTCGTCCATGTCTTCCTTTAAAATTTCGTTTATCCTGCCTATACCTGCTCTTGCATTCTCAGACCATACTATGAGTCTGCCAAGAAAACTTACAGGCATGGTTACAAGATTGAAGATATTTACAGCTGCGACCAGATCACCAACCTGTGTTCTGGCTATTATGGATGTGTAACCCCCATAAAGAATTACCCCGGTGGCTGCCAGACTTATTATGAAGGGCATCAGATTGTTGTAAAATCCCCTTAATTGGGCTATGTCCATATATTGGTTAAAGTAAGCATTCGTGATGCTCTCAAAATTTTCTATCTGGC
>JAKADQ010000110.1 GCA_021820405.1 Thermoplasmata archaeon
TTCCTGAGGTGGTATATTGCGATGTGATTTGCGATGTAATAGATCCAGAATTACTACTCGATCCATTCTGAATTGTGGGTGTCCCATTACCCAGAACAACCATCGAAAAACCTATTACTGACATCATAGCTATAGATATAACAATCAATTTTTTTAAGTCCATAAAAATAATAAGATTAGTCGCTATTTAAATTTTATGTAGTTATATATTCTAAAAAAACTTAAACCAATTTAAAAAAATTCATCTATCTTTAATACTGCAGAAAATACTGAAATTCCAATAGTTGAGTGTGTATGCTCAATTTGTATTTTTTCAACAAAATTTTATTTATTGCTTCCCAGAACTAAAAAACTAATGACTCTCTTTATGGAATTTAACCTATCTGGAAACATTGATAGAATGAATTCCCTTTCCTCCTTTGAGAATACCTTCAGTCTTGATGCAACAACTGTATAGATTAAGGCTCCGATCAGTATGAGCAGTGGTAAAATGAAAAGAGAGTATCCATATTTTTCAATCAGAAAATGAAGTGCAAAATAGACAATTAGAAACATTAAAATGGATGATGCCCATATTTTCAGTGTACCTGATATATTGTATTGAACCAGATCCTCATTCTTTGCTAGCCTGTATAGAATGATGAAGGAAACAACATAAACAGAGGAGAAACCAAAGGCTGCTCCTATAAGACCAAAATATGGTATAAGAAGGAAAGAGAAGACAACATTTGCAACCAGTGAACCAAGACTTGAGTATAGGAAGAATGATGTTTTCCTCACAGATGAAATGGCCTGTATCAGGAGATTTTGTGATATGAACAGAGTTGGAACAAGCATGACAACTATGAGTGCATATTGACCGGAAACATAGGCAGGCCCTGCTATGTAATATAGAACAATTGGAGAAAGGGCTGCAATTCCCATCGCTACGGGAGTGTAAAAATAGGTCAGAAGGAGAGATGATGCTCCTACGTTGCTCTTTATGAAAGCCCTCTGATCGTTACCGAAAAACTCAGAGAATTTTGGAAGCGTGATATTATTAAAGGGAATGGCAATAAAACTGATCCCCGAAAATATAAGAAGGGTAAAGTTGTAGATCCCAAGATAGTAAGTATTAAGTAAATACGCTACAACAAACCTGTCTGTATATGATGCACCATATCCTATGATTGATGATAGCAGTACAGGAATGGCATAAACGAATATGGATCTGCTGCCCACAGTACGGTGATGCTTCCTCATGTATCCCCTAGCCAGTATTGCCAGCAGATAAACGAAATCGATTAATATACCAAGGGCGAGACCAAGAATCCATCCATATATTATATCAATGAGTGATCGATCTATGTATGCCAGAGTCAATGCTCCAAAATAGTATATTACCCATATTATAACTGATATTAATGCTGATATCTTAAATTTCTCAAAACCAATTATTGCTCCATTTAGTATAGAGAATATGATGTTTCCGAAGAGTACGATTGATAGGAGCTTGATATAGAATGTGTAGGATGTTGCATGAAAGAAGATGATTGATATGTATCCTGAAAAAGCGTATACAACCAGCAATCCTGCTAGTGCAAGCGATATTCCTAAAACAAGTATCCTGAACAAGGTCTTTCCTGGTGAATATATTTTTGAATTAAGATTGGATGAAATGAAATGTGTTATTGCACTTCCTAAACCAACAGTGAAAACAATTCCGAAAAGACCAACTATAGCAATGAATAATGCGATCACACCCAGATCACTTGGAGGAAAGATTCTTGCCGCAAATATATAGAACAGCGATCCTGAAACTACCTGGACACCGTTGCCGAGAAACTGGTAAATTGCACTGATTCCAACATATTCCTTCTCGGCACCTAATTCCATTCTTCCCTGAATTCCTCCATAAATAATTAAGTTTTATTCAAATCCACAATTTGGAAGAAATATAGTGAAACAAATATTACTAATATAGTAGAAAAGCTAAAGGATATAATTTTCATAATTTTTCATATAATGATCAACTGTTTGCCTGAGGGCATCGTCAAAATTAAACTCAGGTTTCCATCCCAGTTTTCTTATACTGCTGGCGTCTATTGCATATCTCCTATCATGACCGGGTCTATCATCAACAAACTTGATCATGTCGGCATTCTTTTTCATTAGACGTATAATCGCATTAACAACTTCAATATTTGAATGTTCACCATCAGAACCTATAAGATAGGTTTTTCCTGCTTTGCCTTTTTCAAGGATAAGATCAATTCCATTGCAGTGGTCTGTTACATATATCCAGTCTCTTATCTGTCTGCCGTCACCATATATTGGAACCTTCTCATTGTTCATTAGATTGAGTATAGTCTTTGGGATAAGTTTCTCCCTGTGCTGATGTGGACCGAAATTGTTGCTGCAGTTGCTTATGGTTGCCTTAATTCCATATGTGTTACAGTAGCTGCGGACAAGCATGTCTGCAGATGCCTTTGTTGCAGAATATGGGTTTTTTGGATTATATGGTGAATCGACATTGAATTTTTCCTTTGAATCTACCGGCAATGCTCCATATACTTCATCCGTTGATATCTGGTGAAATCTCAAATCGTTTTTTCTTGCATGTTCCAGTAAGGCGTGTGTTCCCATAATATTCGATCTAATGAAGGATGAGGAATCCTTTATTGAATTATCAACGTGTGATTCTGCAGCAAAATTGACTATTGTATCGAGACCACGTAATTCCTGACCATGGATGGAGATATTGTTTATATCGTCGTTGATGAACTTATAATTTGGTAGATTTTTAATCTTCTCCAGATACCAGGGATTTGATGCGTAGGTTAGGGAATCCATGTTATAGATGAAATCATCATATTTTTCCATTCTATTGAGTATATAATTTGAACCTATGAAGCCCATTCCTCCAGTTACAAGTATATTCAGAAATAATCACCTTCCTGGATCAGCTTCTTGAATGATGGTGATTTTAAATCCTTTTCTGATATCACGGGATTATCAATATTCCATTTTACGTCTATATCAGGATCATCATATCTTATTCCCCGTTCTGATTCCTTATGATAATATTCAGTAGTCTTGTAAAGCACATAGGAATCTTCCAGTGCCACAAATCCATGTGCACAGTAATCTGGGATATAGAGAGAACAGCTATTTTCCTCTGACAGTTCTGCCATCACATATTTACCGAAATCCTTTGAACTTTTTTTAAGATTAACTGCAACGTCCAGGATCTTTCCGTGTATTACAGAAACAAGTTTTCCCTGTGAAAAGGGTAGCTTCTGAAAGTGTAAACCCCTTATAACACCTTTCCTTGAAAATGAAAGATTTTCCTGTACAAAATTTATTTCTTTGAACTGACTTTTG
>JAKADQ010000111.1 GCA_021820405.1 Thermoplasmata archaeon
ATGGTTAAGAAATACGGGATGAAGAAGATATTCAATAACAAATTCAAGGAAGACTGGAAAAATTCTGAAACCATTTCCAGGAAGATGAGGAAAAGTGCAAAAACCTGATTGGACTTCCTTTTGGGTTAAAGCTTCGTTCTAATTTTAACTTACTTAGTTCTAGTCTTTAATTCTTTGAACGTTACCTTGCTAAGGAATTGATTTGCCAGAAGCATGCTTGCCATTTTCAATACAGTAAAAAGTATACCATTTATAAAAATATTAGTTGTAAATTAAAATGAAAGTATGGGTTTATTTGAATGCGAGATATGCCTTGTTAGCCTTCTCGAATCTCTTGTTCACTGATGCCCAGTCAACATTCTTCATGAATGCGTCCAGATATGGTGCCCTCTTTGCTCCGTAATCCACGTAATATGCGTGCTCGTAGACATCAAGAGCCATAACAACTATGGCATTCCATATTCCATTTGTGTTGTGTACATCAGCACCTATGTTTCTCAGCTTTCCGGTGTTCAGATCGTATACAAGAAGTGCCCATCCCCTGAATGCTGTACCGGTAGCCTTGAAATCTTCAACCCATTTCTCATAGCTTCCGAAATCCTCAGATATCTTCTTTTTCAGTTCTTCTGAGAGGTTCTTCAGCCCATCCTTTTTCAGTGACTCAAAATAGATCTCGTGTAGAAGTGAGCCATCATAATTAAAAGTCTCCTCCAGTTTAAGTTCCCTGAATTCGCTGTAGTTCTGGTTTGCCTTGCTCCTGTCTGCGCTTGGGAGTTTCTCCCATATTTCATTCAACTTTGTGACGTATCCGTTGTAATGCGTCTCAAAGTGGTACTCTATCTGCTGATCTGATATACCGTCCAGTCCCTTTGGCTTTAATTGATTTTTCTTTTCCCATTTTTCTACCATTTTTTCACCAAATCAATATTATTTACTGGTTTAAAAATTGTATTGATAATGTTTAAATAATTGTTTTTTAAGAATTATTATTTCCAAAATTTTCCTGAATGCAAGGTTATATTGATCACATTTTCTCTGTTATTGAAGCCGATTCTTCACGACCCTTCGCCTTGAGTACAAAGTAGAGAGTTGCCAGGATGACAAATATAACCGGTATAACTACCAGGAATGCATTTCTGTAGCCTATTATTTTTATTACCTCACCTGATATAAACGGCATAATGGTTCCTATGGCCATCATTATGGAGAAGAAGTAACTATTTGCCATGTTCCTCCGGTTCTCAGGGAAACTCCTTGTTATGGACATTACGGAAAGTGGATATGTCAGTCCATGTGGTATGCCGAGGATCAGAAATGCCAGCACGAAATAATCATAGTTTTTTGCTGTTCCGAGGACAAGCAATCCGATTGCAGAAAGAATAACGGCTGAAAACATCAATCTTGGCAATCTTTCAGGAACTCTTACAGAAAATACAAGTCTTGAGATGAATGATGTAAGAAAGAACAGGCTGAATGTGAGGTTCACTGTTGAAAGAGATACCTTGAAGTCTGATATGCCAAACAACCCACCATATGTGGTGAGAAAAGCGAAAGGGATGTTATAAGCAAGAATGTTAAGAAGTGATGATTGAAACCCTCTGTCCTTCAGTACTGTTATATCAAATCCCCTTCTCCTGACACCCATCTCATCAGGGAATTTTATGAAGAAGGAATCGATCATTCCTATGGCTGGAAGTATTGAGAAGATCAGGAATGATTCCGGAAGTGATACGTAGTGGAGAAGTTCACTCTCAATATATGGTCCCAAAATCAGGGAAAGACTGAGAGTGAGAGTGTAAATTGAAAGTATTCTCTCCCTCTGCTTCCTATCCTTGAAAAGTGAGGCAGATGTGATTATATTTGGCATTATGGATCCCAGCGTGAAGGATGCAACTGGTAGAATTAGCCATATGGTTAATGGAGTAGAGATATAGAAAAAAGGAAAAACCACTGCATATACTATGGAGGAAATTATGAAAATCTTCCTTCTTGCCCTGGACTCAACTTTTGCATTTATAAATGTGCTCATTATGAATGTTGTCAGAGATGCAGCTGAAGCCAGGAGTCCTATTTCAACGTTAGAAAAGAAAAAATAGTATCTTGCCAGGAGCGGTACTGACGTTACATACATATTGTTGCTTGACCGGATGGCAAATGTCATCGAAAGGATGACCACTATGATTACAGTTACTGTTCTGTGATCGATCTGTTTTACTGAACTTGAATTCTCAGGCATTAAGTACTGCCACTTCCAACTTGCTGTAATCTTCAGGTTCTTCCATTATGGGCTTCATTGATTTCATGATTCCGATTATGAACTCCAGAGGAAATTTATTCGGTAGTTTTTTTGAAACGGTTTCGGCAGCCTTTTCTGGATTTTTCCTAAACTCCTCCAGTCCTTCGTTGTAAATCTGCTTGAATTCATTTAAAACGCTTCTATCCTCGAATGAAGCTGCGCAGCTTCCTGGAACGTAAAATCCAGATTTCATTGCCCTTTCCTCCAGTGTAATGCCTTTCATTCCAGACATAGACATAACTACTGCTGAAGTTGCCTTTCCCTTATTCATCAATGCTTTTATTTCTTCCATGTTCTCTCCATAAACGAAGTCTACCGGTAAAGCTTCACTCCTTACAATAATCTTCGATAAAACATCACTGGCACCTCCCTTTCTCAGTACTGCGGTGGTTCCTCTGAAATCAGGGCTGACCATTGATAATCCGCTCAGTAATACCATATGAATCGGTAATCTTCTTTTCATGAGTGAGATTGAGGAATCAAGGATGATGTCAGAATTACCATCCTTCCCGAATTTTACTTCTATATCCTTGTTCTCAACTGCAAGTAGGGGAAAACAAACTGGTCCAGGTGCTGTCATTATTTTTATGCCCATAGATAGTGATTACAAATAAGGATAAATAACTTAGTCATAAATTATTATCAATTGTCATTAGTATATCATCTATCATGCCCCTGGCCAGCCTCAATGCCTGATAATGTGATTTAACGAACTCATGCCCTCTGTCTGTTATCCTGTATATTACTGTCTTCTGATGATCCTCTTCACAGCTTCCCTCATTTTCTATAAGTCCTTTAGTTTTCAGGTTTTTCAATAAAACATATACTGTGCCTTTTGGAAGTTCTACGCCTATTTTTTCCGTGACTTCCCTGTTTAATTCATATCCGTAACGTGGTTTGATGCACATTTCCCTTAGGAGGTATATACTGAGCAACCCCCTAAGGATTTTTTCATCGGAAAGATTCATATGATGCCACATTCTAATAGGTAAACTATTTACTTAAACCTTTTTAATGTTTCTTTATACATTTCCAAGTTAGGTTT
>JAKADQ010000112.1 GCA_021820405.1 Thermoplasmata archaeon
GGCTCTGACAAAAGAAGAGCCTCAGACACATATTTTGAGATATCCAGAAAGATTCTTGACAGATCAAGTAATATGAATCCCGATCAGAAGAGGAAATTTCTAAAGATAGCGGAAACGTCATTAAATAGAAGAGATATGATGCTAAAGCAACTTTCCGAAATGGAATCGGCCACGGATAAGAAAACGGAACCAAGCCAAGAATCCAAAGTAGGAATTGCCCATAACCAGAAATATGCATCTGATTCTCAATTCATTGTTGATCTGCACCCCACAATATATGAAACATCCTTTGATGATATAGCAGGATTGGATCAGGTTAAGGAAACAATAATTAGACAGGTTATTAAAGCAAGGGAAAGGCCTGATCTTGCAAAGAAATACGGAATTGTTGGAAGAAATATTTTTCTATTTGGACCACCAGGCACGGGAAAGACAAGTATAGCTCAGGCTATATCTCACGAAATATCATATCCTATGATTACTGTTACCCCCTCATATATTCTTGACAGCAGATTTGGCGAATTTGAGAAGAATATCAGAAGTCTTTTCGAAGAATCTCTGAAACATGCTCCAATTATAATCTTTTTTGACGAATTTGAATCACTAGCGCCGCGAAGAACATCAATTAATTCATCATACATGAAGAGAGGAGTTCCCGAAATGCTCAGGCAGATGACAGACCTCAGGAAAAAAAATGACGGTAGGGTAATATTGATTGCAGCAACGAACAATCCATGGGATGTGGATGAAGCTATGTTGAATCCTGAAAGGTTTGATACCCGAATCTTTATACCGCCGCCTGACGAAAAATCAAGGTCACAGATTTTTCAAATATTCCTGAGGGACCTTGTGCTGAGTGACGATATCAATTATGAGGAGCTCGGAAAGATATCAGAGGGCTTCTCAGCTGCCGATATTAAGTATGTTTGCAGAACCGCTGCAGAATATGCATTCTCAAGGGCTGTGGATTCTGGTGAATCCTCGCCAATAACAGAGATGGACGTACAGATGGCCCTGAAATCTTCTGCACCATCCATAACAGAAAATCAGATGAAAAAGTACCACGACTTTATGGAGAGGTATATACAGAAGGTTTAGGGTTCAATTTTTGAACTATTTTCTATCAATATATATTTAAGTGGAATATACAATTATGATTGAAATCAGCGAATTAAGATGCACTCATTTTAAGGGAGACGGAAAGGAGGTCATAAAGGGATTGAATTTTACTTTAAGCGGCAACAAAGTAGCCATAGTGGGGCCTAACGGTTCTGGAAAAACATCGCTTCTAAGGGCATGTGTTGGATTAATGAATATCACACATGGTTATGTGAAGATTAATGGGAAGGACGTTTCAAAAATAAGGAATATGGATGGGATCGCAACGAATCTTGCTGAGGTTTATAAACTGTTGAACCTCGATATTCACAATCTGATAACCTTATACTCAGAAATTACCCATTCCAGAAAAGAAGAATTCCTTAAAAATATAAGCGATTTCTCTCTGGAAGATATATTGAAGAAAAAAATATATTCACTCAGCACAGGCCAGTCAAAAATGTTCTGCAATATAATGGCACTCTCCTCAAATCCAGGCACGCTTCTCCTTGATGAACCATTCGATGGAGTGGATCAGAGGAGAAAGATGATCCTTCTCAAGAGGCTTAATTCATTTCCTGGTGAGATTGTAATAAACACTCATGAATTTAATATTGTGAAGAACCTTAAGGGATGGGACCTATATTTGCTCATTGACGGGAGTCTTTATGGCCCTTTTTCTACCCAAGATGTGGGCCGGCTCTTTTTTACCATAGGCCAGAAAGAGAATGCCCTGCTTGTGTTAAATCTCCCGTATGGGACATTCTCAATCACATCAGGGGAGGGTGATATCCCATTTTCCGAAGTTAACACACTGGAAAACCTGATGGAGGCGGATTTTTGATGATAACCAGATTTTATGTAAAATCCATAGTCCAGAATAAGAACCTGTTATTCTGGGGGATCGCTTTTATGAGCTTCTGGTTGATTATGGGCGCATTTCTCTTTGGATATAAGCCGTCCGTATATGCATATGACCTCGATTATACCTCCACCTGGTTTTCCGTTATAGCCCTCTTTTCTATCAGTACTATTGGAACAACAGTAGCCTACTCTCTTTATTATTCAAACTCCTCATTGAACTTTGCATTCAAATTCACAAAACTTTCTCTTAGACATTTTTTGATTGCAATAATTTCGGGTATTATCGTTGCATCGGTAATACTTGGTTCCATAATTCTTATAATTTCCACATTCCTGTTTAGCATTAAATCTGATAGGATTATATCGCCATTGCTACCCTATTATTCAATACTTGTTTCAGCGGGTGGCGGAATTATCATGTTTGGCATCTCAGGTACGCTGACCGTAGCCATCAATAATTACTTCTCTTTGAAAAATATAAATTTTCTTTCTTTGTTTACGACAATTCTTTCTTACATCTTTGGTTTTTCACAGTTAAGTGTTTCACTACCCTTATGGCTTGTTTATGGTAACCCATTTTCGGAGATAGTCGATCTAAGTTACTATTCATTCTCGGGATCCAGGCCTCATCTTGTTCTTTCCAATCCTTCGTCACCCGTTCTTGGCATTTACTATCTTTCAGCTGGTTTAATTTTGTGGATATTATTCCTTTCTGTGATATTCGTATTTATGATATCAAAAATAAAACCAGCTCCAATGGAGGAGGCCAGACAAATTTGAATAATGAAAATATTAAAAATTTTTTAGAAAACGTGCAGACAAAAACCATATCTCTCTACCGGTATTCGATTAAAAGAGCCTTTGGCATATATTACTCGACGTGGGCAATAGCCTTATTCTACTTTATTTTCTTCTCTCCATTATTAATTGCCTATCTCCCAAATAATATCGAAGGGGATCTACTTGACGATCTCGGATTCACCGCTGTCATTTTAGCTGCCACTTATTTCACTTTCAAAGCGTTTTCAAGATCCTCGCGATCAAAAGAACTGGAGAGCATCTTTCATATGAAATATAAAAATCGTCTCGGAATTTTTTTTCGATGGTTTAACATCGTATTCATGGCAGTTCTTTTCGGATACTTGTTTATTGCAATATACTTAGTAAATGTCTTACCAGTTTTTGTATTCTATGTGGTTTTCTATTTATTCCTCCTGTTCATCTCATTTGTTCTACTGTTCAGTCTCAAGGTTTCTCTTGGCAGAATACCCTTCGAAGGTTATCTTGCGTCACTCACTTATATGTTCAGTAGTTTATCTTCGATTTTCCTTTTCCTTTTAATCCATCCCA
>JAKADQ010000020.1 GCA_021820405.1 Thermoplasmata archaeon
ACTATTTCATTTGTGGATTTAACAAGCCTGTTCATAGGAATCTGCCCAAGCGTGACAACGACACCGTTGACTGAGTAGAGTAAACCTATCTGAAAATTAGTCATCCCGTCTGCCATTTTCCAGAACAGACTCAGGGTGGTTCCCCACTGACCTAAAATCAAATAAAAGAGAGATATGAGTATTGAAGCAACAAAGAATGGACGGTATTTAAACGCATTGAACAGGTCGTTCCTGGTTGTGGTCTCGTTGATCGGACGATTGATTTTATCCTTCGGAAGGTATTTCAGGTATACAGCAAATTCCAGGATAGAAGAGAAGGCGGTTATTAGAAAAATATATCCAAAACCTATGCCTGCTATAAATCCTCCTATGGATGGACCTATGGAAAATCCAAGATTTTGAAAAATCCTTACCACGCTGAATGCAGAATCCCTTTCGCGGAATGAAGTGGCGTTTGATATGAGAACGTTGTCCGCAGCACCTATAATGTTCATCAGCGGTTCGCTGGCAATCAGAAGAATATAAATTATGTATACAGAAGCACTCATGAAGACACTTATGGTTAACACAAATAGGAGCGACGTGAGAAGAACACTACTGTAAGTTATGATCTTTCTTGGTCCTCTTTTATCAATTAAAACGCCCGAAACCAGCGTCAGAGGTAATGATATGATCGCCATCAGAAAAATGACAACACCAATGGTAATGTATGGAATCCCCCTCTCCTCTAACAGGTAAAGCGGCAGAAATATCCACATCTGTGATCTTGCCAGAACCCTGATGAACTGATTAAGGGAAACGACCATTATCCCCTTTCTTCTTAAAATATTCAAAGTGGAACTATTTTCCAATATTCACCTGAACGCATATATCATCCGTGGATATAATGAACACCAAAAAGATCGGACTTTAATATATGTTGATAACCGGAATTGTTTTCGCTCACTTTCAGACAATTCTCATGCTGGATTGTATATACAAATGGGATCACTTGCCAGTGGGTTTCCGGTTTGGGCGTAAGCTCTTGGTCTGGAACCTCCACAAATTTCAAAATATTGGCATTTTCCACATTTACCGGCATATTCGTTTTTTTCATAAAGTTTCGAAAGCATGGGATTCTCTAAAACGCTGTGTAATTCACTCTTCCTTATATTTCCAATAACAAAGGGAAATAGGCCAGAAATCATGACATTGCCATCTGAGGAAACAAACAGCGTTTTTATTCTCCTTCCGTTTTGAGGCTTCTTGATCGTCTTTCTAATATCAATCCCTACCAGTTTCTCCGTAATAGAAGCTAATTCGTTGAAATAGATTCCTCCGGTAATTGTGTCTGAGTTGGCCAATTGCTCCTTAATCCTTCTGTATTCCGGCCCTTCCACAGTTCTAATACTAATATTCGTATTTGATTCTACTCCATACAAAAATTTCAAAAAATCTTCAAACTGTTCACGGTTAATGGATTTTTCCGAAACCCCACGGCCAACATTGATGAGGAAAAATACCTCCCACACCTTCACATTCAAATCCAAAAGAGTTTTCAGTATTGCCGGAAAGTCAAAGAAATTTCTCATCATAACTGTAGAATTCACCTGTAATCTCATTCCGAGGTCTTTCGCCATTTCAATTATGGCAGTTGTATCTCTAAAGGATCCTTTTTTCCTTCTGATGGTGTCGTGCATAGCCGGTGTTCCGTCAATCGACATAGATAACGATCCTATCCCGTTTTCATTAAGAAAGTCAAGTAACTCGAAACCTAGTAATGGACTGGCAGGAGGGCTGACAGAAAATTTAATTCTTCTCATATTCAAGTATTTTATAACAGGAATGAAGTGAGGACTCATGATCGGGTCTCCTCCAGTTAAAATGACCACACACTTATTGTTGATTATTTCCATCTCATCTATAATTCTTTCAATCTCCATTAAATTCAAGTCATCCGGATCAGGCGATTCTATGGAGCTGGCTCTGCAATGAATGCAAGAATACTCGCAGGCTCGTGTCATCTCAATGAATAGTAGATCTGGTAAATATGTCATAAAAAGTCAAGAGCAAGTTATAAAATAATTTGATAAGCTTATATGTACGGAAATATGGGTGCATTTGGGAAAAATCTTTATCTGTCTGACACATGGCATACCTATGGCACTTGATGACTTCATCTATGGTTTTATAGTGGGTGCTATTGTGTTCGTACCTTTAGTTTTTGCTGTATCATATAAGATTTTTGAAAATATGAATATGAAGAGTGAAAGATCAGCCAGGAGTATTGCCCTCGAAATAATAAGGGAGACAGGGATGGAAAACGAAAATGTCTCAAAACTTTTAGCGCAGAATGTGTCTTCTTCCACGGAGACGATTCTTGAGAAAAAGCAGGCAGAAATTAATTCAGTCATAAAACCACTAACTGATTCACTAACGCAATTTCAAAAGAAGGTTGAGGAAATTGAAAAGTCAAGAATTGAGGACACTACCAGTATAAGGGATCTTTTAAGAGAAATGGCAGTTGCAAATCAAAGAGTATCGGATGAGGCTCAGCATTTGAACAATATTCTGAGGAATTCTGTGAACAGGGGGAGATGGGGAGAACTGACCCTACGGCGTATAGTAGAAATTACTGGACTTAAACCAAGAATTGATTTTGAGGAACAGGTTTTTCTCTCAAACGAAGCCAGGCCTGATATGGTTGTTCATTTACCGGGAAACAGAGAAATTATAATCGATTCGAAAGCTCCGTATAAGAAATATCTTGAATATATGGAATCCGATAACGAGGGTCTGTCTAAAAAGTTAATCAAAGAGTATGCAGATGACATCAGAGAGCACATAAGAAACCTGGGAAGCAAGAAATATACGTCCCAATTAAGAGGGTCTGCTGATTTTGTCGTAATGTTTCTCCCAGAGGAATCCATGATTTCTGCTGCCATTGCGGGAGACCCTAATATTTTTGAGTACGGGATATCACAGAATGTTATAGTTTCTACTCCAATGACACTTATTGGCCTCCTCAGGATTGTGAATTTAGGGTGGCAGGAGAGGACCATAATGGAAAACAGTGAAAATATTTTGATACTGGCTAAGGAGCTTCATGAAAGGCTGAGGCTGCTAATGGATAAAATCGGTAACCTAGGCAAAAGTATTGATAATGCTATGAAAAATTATAATGGAATGATCTCCACGTTTGAATCCAGAGTGATCCCATCCATTAGAAAACTTGAAGATATGGGAAGCATGAAGCAAATCAAAATTGAAATGAAACCATTTGATGAGATAGAAACAATGAAGGAAGATCGGTGGGCTTAAACTCTAAATGTACAGAAATATTGTAAAAGTCGACTCCAATCAATTAAAAATCATATTTTTCTCAATTGTTATAAAAGTCTATATCGGGATATTTGAGAGAATTCTTTTCAATCGATTTTTTCACTGGAAATAGAATATCTCGTTTTAAGTGAACAAAAGATATTGTCCTTCTATTAATAACTTTTAGAAAGTATTATGTGATTTTCGTAATCAAATAGAAAACAATTTTAAACATTAATTCCATATCACATAGATGACAGGAGAACAAGATCCATCAAGAAGAGGTTTTCTGAAGGTTCTCGTCGGTCTTTCTGCAGTAGTTGCAGCAGGTGGCCTTGGAAAAGGTGTAGTACAAAATCTTGTAACTCCATCTGTTGGTTTGACGAGCTTTCCTGAAACACAGCTATACTGGGTAAACCCCAGTTCAGGTAACACGGCGCCGGTGCCTTTAAAGTCAGAAGATTTTCCCGTTGAAAGTCCCCTTATCTGGATTTATTACTACCCCTTATCTGATGAGCCTAATTTTATAATAAAGTTCAGTACAAAGGTAGAGCCAGTCACTGTAACCATTGATGCCACTGGTACGACATTTCCATCTCCGGGTGGAGTAGGTAAGGATTCAAACATAGTATCTTTCAGTGCCATATGCCAGCATCTGGGATGTATTCCTCCGGTAATTCATTATTATCCTAAATCGGAATACAGCGCACTTCCCGCAAACGTGCAGGCGGCAATAAAATCTGAAAATCAAAATGGAGACCTTGATCATGGCGTGATTCATTGCAATTGTCATGGAAGTACATACAATCCATTTATGGGAGCAGGCATTGTTACACATCCCACATACAGGCCCTTGCCAAATGTAATATTGAAGTGGGACCCCATAACAGATTATCTCTATGCTAAGAAGCTGATTGGTCCAGTCGTCTTTGGACATCCATCAGATCTCACGGGGGGCAACGCGATTTCTAATTTGAAGAAAGCCACAGTATTCAAAATGAGTTCCAGCTGAGGTGCTACTATGAGTATGAAAGAAACAATTGAAAACATGAAAAAGACATTTAGCATTAAGAATGTTTTAGGGGAAGATCCACTGAAAATTGGAGAACTCCCACTGACTACAGTGCCTGACTACATGAGAAAAAAGGGTGGATTCTGGTACTGGACAGGAGCCTTAATATCCATGGCGTTTATATATCAAGTAGTAACAGGGCTGATCCTTTTACTTTACTATGATCCTGCCAGTGCTTATACCTCTACTGAGTATATACTTAGGGATGTGCCCTATGGTGAATTGATACTCACAACCCACCTATATGGCGCCTATGCTATGATTGTTTTAATATATCTACATATGTTTAGAAATTATTTCAATGGTGCATATAAAAGACCTAGGGAATTGCAATGGGTTACTGGAGTAATCCTGCTTGCTCTGACAATAGGTGTTGGATACTTTGGCTATTCAATGACTGGAGATGTTTTATCAGCTGATGCAACTGATGTCGGTAGAGGTATTGCACTTTCCGTACCAATACTGGGAAAGATGTCAGAGGCAATTGTTTTTGGGAATGGAACAGACACCTCACTATTCATCAGGATGCTTGGATTCCATATTATACTCGCAGCTCTAGTAGGGGCACTCTTCGGATTCCATTTCTATCTGGCCGAGGCCAACGGTATGATGCCAAGCCAAAGGAAGGTAAACTATAAGGCACCGGCAGTCGAAAAATCAAAACCAGAGCACAAACCATGGTACCCATATAATATGCTCTTCATGATACAGTTGGCTGCATTTACTTTTGGAATATTGATAATTCTCCCAAGCATCATAGATGCTATGAGAGTAATCCATATGGGAATTCCCCCCATCTTTGACCCATTTCCTCAGGTTTCTCCATCCTCACCGGAGGCAGCTTTTGTACCACCTTATCCTCCGTGGTTCCTATTATTCGTGTACAAGGCCGTGGACTTTAAAATGTTCAACGCTTTTGGTGCATATTCTGCCTTAATGGCTTCAGTGGTGTTTGGTGGAATACCTCTGATCTATTTCCTGCTGGTTCCATTTATTGACAGGTCAAACAATCTCCATCCACTTTCGAGGCCATTTTTCACAGCCTTTGGAGTTCTTGCAATCATATATCTGGTATTACTGTCAACATGGGGAATTCTAGCTCCTGGTATTCCAATAGGGACAACAGACGTTATGATTGTATTGATACCTCCATTCATACTGGTGATGGGTTTCTTCTACATGCTGAACAGGCTGTACAAGAAGGGGGCTTTTAAACCGTCACTGAACAAACTGACGGCATCCTTCGTGATTTTCCTAATACTCCTTTCACTTGCCGTATTTGAATTTGCGATGCAGATTGGAAGTGTAATACAGGGAGTAAATGCCTCAAACGCTTTAAATCTCGGCGCCTACGGGGCAGCTACAGCGTTCGCTGCATTTGGGACAGTTAAATCTTCCGAATATACGCACCTTGCAATGATGCAGCCAAAGGAAGTCAAAGGACTGAGTATAAGCATGAGAGCGGCCCAGGCAATAATATCCATACTCTTCATAATTTCAGCTGAAATACTCTGGCTTATGATACAGGCCAATCCTCTGAACATGGAGCAGGAAGCTGCATTTGGAATCGGACTGGGAGCGTTACTTATAATATTCGGTATAGGATTACGTGTGTATAGGTTGGTATATTACAATGAGTAAAGCTCCAAAAGTTGTTGGTTACAAAGAGATCAGTTTCTGGCAAGAGGATGGTATAGGAGTAGTTGTAATACTCTCTGATGAGGAGGGTATGGTAACTCTTAATTTTTTTAACGAGTTTCTTAAGGTTATGACGTTGGCAATTACTGACGACAAGGTAAATGCTCTCGCAATCACCGGTACCGATAAGAATTTTCTAAACGGAATTA
Source organism: Thermoplasmata archaeon (assembly GCA_021820405.1). GTDB lineage: Archaea > Thermoplasmatota > Thermoplasmata > Thermoplasmatales > Thermoplasmataceae > Cuniculiplasma. The sequence goes on from JAKADQ010000020.1 coordinate 6,220, forward strand.
AAAATCTTGATCTTGAAAATACCAGGGATTATCTAGACTTGACTTCTGCAACGGTTTCATTTATGACTTCTATTGAAAAGCCAATATTCACCATGGTCAACGGTAAGGCAACAAACGTGGGTGTGGAATTTGCTCTACTTTCTGATGTAATAATTGCGAGACCAGATGCTGAGTTCATAATAAATGATTCATTCGAGCCCATAATGGGTTATTCACTAAGTGCAACTAGATACTCATTCTTTAAGTCAGGGCACGCACAGGAAGGTTTTAACTGTGACGTCATAATGGATTCGGAGAAGTTTCTCGAAGAATCTTCAAGCTTTATCCTCAGCCACACAAATTCATCTCTGCCTTTAATACGTAAGAACCGTTTTAAGAACATGCGTAATGCCATATCTCTCGAAAGAGAATACTTCCTGATGAAATCAATCTCCAAGCGTTAGTTAAATAAATATCTTAATTATGCTTATCATCGCATTGTCGTTTAAATAAATCAATTTTCTTTTAGAGTTTTCAATCTGCAAGTTTTAATTTCTAATGAATCAACAGAAAGAATGGCAATGCAATTAAAACCGAGGAGAGGGACGCAAGAAAATTCACCTGTCCTTTACTTAATTTTCCCTTATTTTCAAAAACAGCACCAAGAATTGAATCAATCTGGCAACTTATAAATCCTGCGGTTGTAATTGCGATCAGATCATATACAATAATTCCGTTAACAGACATTAAAGAATAGGATATGGCTATAATCAGTGATCCAACCAGGGCTGCCACCTCACCAAGAAATGAAATTCCCCCATTTATTCCAGTTGTTGTTCTCTGGAAGGTTGTAATCAGGTAGGTCTTTGAATCAAGGGTACCTAATTCTGATCCAAAGGTGTCAGCAGTAATGGCGGCAAATGCCGCTGCAAAAAGTAAAAAATAAGGTAGTCTTAGAGGAGAAACAAAATTGCCAATAGCAATAACAACTCCAATAGACCCGGCATAAACCACGTTGCTTATCTTTCTCTCTCCTTTTTCTCCTTCCTGATATTTATGTGCCTTTTTGTATTCGAATTTATATTTAGTCGCCAAATGGGATGCAATCGCAAACACTATTAGAAGAAGAAGCCACGTGATGTATCCTAGAAACGAAACAATAGCACCCATGACTATGGCAGCCAAAGCACCCTTAAAATCAAACATATGCAACAGTTGAGAAAACACAAAAAGTAAAATCAAAATTATACTAACGATTAAAATGTATGTGGGTGAAAAAACATAAAGCATTTAAGATCCGGTCTATATTCCTCTCTCGGCAAGTCTCTGTTCCTTTGGTATCTCATCAATGTTTTTTCCATCCATGGATGTCAAACCTATTGAAACATTTCCTATAAGCCTGTAATCTTCATAGTTTTCAACAGCATCCACAATTGCCTTTGCCATTTTTATTGGGTCAGGCGATTTGAATATGCCACTTCCTACAAAAACCCCATCCATACCCATTTTCATCATCAGTGCAGCGTCAGCTGGTGTAGCGACCCCACCTGCAGCAAAATTGACCACTGGGAGCCTGCCCATTCTTTTCACATCCTTAAGTATAGCTAGCAATTCGTCGTTTATCTTTGGCAGGTCAATTCCGTAAAATACATCAGTGGTATCTGGTGCAGTTTCCTTCTGCGTCAAGCCGGATAGTGTTTCCCTTTTCAGCTTCAGATATGAATCGGATATGGCAACAGCCACTTTCGATAAATCACTGTTACTCATTGCCTTTACCATTTTGATACCCTCTGATACGTTTCTTATATGTTTTACAGCTTCCACTACATTTCCAGTCCCAGCTTCGCCCTTCGTCCTGATCATTGCTGCGCCTTCGAATATTCGCCTTACTGCCTCAGAGAGGTTCCTTGCTCCACATACCGTAGGTATCTTCAGTTGTTTTTTATTTATATGAAAATAAGGGTCAGCTGGAGTTAAGACCTCACTCTCATCAAGCATATCAACACCAACAGCCTCCAGGGTTAGAGCCTCTGTTATATGTCCAATTCTGACTTTAGCCATCACCGGAATTGTGACTGAATCTATGATTTCCCTTATCTTTGCAGGATCTGCCATCCTTGCTACGCCACCCTCCGCTCGTATATCAGCAGGAACCTTTTCCAGTGCCATAACGGCAACGGCCCCTGAAGTCTCAGCAATTCGTGCCTGTTCACCATTAGTGACATCCATAATAACGCCACCTTTCTGCATTTTTGCGAAGCCTGTCTTAAGAAGTTCGTCCCCAAATCTTAAATCTGAAATATTAAGAGCCATGAATAGTCTTAGTGCTATTGGTACAATATATTAAAGCTTTATTGCGTAGAATAAAACATTGTTTATGTATTATATATGTGTTCACATTGGAAGGAACGAAATGGTAAACTGGACTAAAAAATAGATTCCAAAAATCATCAAAATCCCGGTACTTACTGCGTCTATCGCCAGGGATAACTTTTGCCCAAACTTCAGAAACGATTTGTTGATTATATAGCATATCAAATAGGTGTAAACAACAATACCCGCATAAAAGAAGTAGAACGGTGAAGTTCCAAAGCTCTCCATTACGCTAAGTCCAGCAGTTAACCACCAGCTAATTTGCATTGGATTACTCAGCCCGGTGGTCAAACCTTTAAAGTAATCCCCCTTAATCTCGCCAGTTGAATCCTGAAGAAGACTACCGCCATTTCTTAGAGCAATGTACATTTTGTAACTTAAATACAGAAAGTAAATACCTCCCAGCAAGAAAATTGGCGATTCGAACCTTTTCAGATCGATAACCTCTCTGAAAATAAACACAAGGAACATCAGGGTAATATCTGCTGTCATTGCACCCATAGCCACAAGAAATCCAGATTTAGTACTAACTTTTGATCTTGAGAACATCATTGCCATTACAGGACCAGGTGGGGCAGCCATAGAAACCCCAAGAGAAGCTCCAAATAGAATATCAAAAGAGGTCAGCAATTAGAGTCACATACAAAAGTAATAATTAAATTGTTACAAACTTTTAGTACTCTTAGTACTTTATCTATTATGGCTAAAACTGTGGAAATAACATGGCAGGGACATGCTTGTTTTGAACTGAATAATAGAAAAAATGTGATAGTGGATCCATTTATTGAGGGGAACCCTTCGGCAAAGATACAGAAGGAAGATATTCAAGCAGATATTGTTGTAGTCACTCATGGGCACTCAGATCATGTCGGTGACGCTCTCTTTATAGCAAAGAATAACGAGGCGCCCATAGTTACAATGGTAGAATTGGCATGGTTACTTTCCGAAAAGGACAATAGTTTGACGATTCACGATATAAATTTCAGTGGTAATGTGCAAATAGACGGAATAAAAATAACCGCTGTACCTGCCCTTCACTCATCCAGTTATGAAGGGATGTATGCAGGGAATCCAGGGGGAATGATAATAGATTTTGGAGATATATGCATTTATCACGCTGGGGACACCGGCCTGTTCAAGGATATGGATCTGATTGGCAGTTACTATAAACCCGACATTGCACTTTTGCCAATAGGCGGTCATTACACGATGTCCGCGAAAGAAGCTGCGGAAGCGGTTAAAATGATTAAGCCAAAAGTGGCAATTCCTATGCACTACAACACATTCCCTCTGATATCACAGGATCCAAACATTTTTAAGAATCTTGTGGAAAAGGAGACAGATGCAAAGGTAATCATACCGAAGATCGCCGAGAAATTTAAACTGGATGTAAGTTAATCATTAAACTTACATTTTTAACCAGTATGTCTATTTTTGCTGGCGATCCTAACTAATGTTGGGTCTAATTCTGAAGATTGACCCATATTGGTCTAAGTGTTAAAGCAAAATGTCTTCCATATCCCTAAGTTAAATTATGTTTCTTTCATATATTTTGTTTGACAAAAACACACCACGATATCAGGTAGAACATGATCCGCATCGAGAATCATAAATGTCCAGGAATGGCAAATTTTTTTCTTAGATTATGTATAGCAGCAGAATTTTAAGCCTTGATACCGTCTCTATTGTCTGAATTTATTGGGAGCAGATCGACAAGGATCTTCAAATTTTATTATTTAGACATAAGTTGTCTTATTTTTTTCTGATCCATCCCAAAAGATTAGTTATATTGAAAGTAAACGTACTTTGGGAAAGCGCCTTTCACAATTAGAATAAAATCTCGTTGCCCAGTTTTCCATAAACACTGAATGATGAAAATATGCTATCCATACAATTACAGAAACCTGATCTCAGAGATAGATACTAGATTTTTTCATCCAATTTATATTGCTTTATCCTGCTCATATTTGATAAAACTTTCAGATCCTGATCTTCCAGTGCATATCTTTTCATATCATTCTCTCTGCCTGTTATCCTTATCAGCCTGGTTCTCCCGTATCTTCCTAGGCTCTTCAAAGTAGTAGAAATTAATCCAAAATCCTCAAGATCACTCAGATAATCACTGATTCTCCTCTGAGTAAGAGGTGTTATTCCAACTTCATTGCAGAGCTTGTTATATATGGAAGACACTTCACCAGTAGTTGCAGAGTTTGGGTGTACCTCACTACAAAGAATAACGGATAAAAGAACAATCTTGGAATGGGTTGGCAATGTTTTAATTGTTTCCCTTAGAATATCTATTTCAAGGTTGTCCCTCGCCTTGTAGACGTATTCATTAGTAACTTTCTTAGATGAATCCTTTATAGCGAGCTCAATTGCAACTCTCATCAGATCAATTGCCTTTCGTGCATCTCCGTGCTCCTGAGCACCTATGGCGGCACAAAGATTTACCGCAGATTCATCATAATATTCCTCAGGAAGCACATCCTTTACCCTGGGGAGAAGAATATCTCTCAACTGTTCAGAATTGTATGGTGGGAAGACTATAGATTCTTTATTCAATCTGCTCCTTACCCTTGGGTCCAGTTTTTCATAGAAGGATGTATCATTGGTTATTCCAATAATGCTTCCAGATATTCCCATACTCTCATCTGTAATTTTCAATAAAAGATAAAGTGAGTCTCCACCGTTCTTTTCCACAAGCTTATCAACTTCATCCAGAATTATTATGAGTTCCTTATTGCACCCTTTGAGCCCTTCTACAAGATCTTCATAGATTCTGTCCAGAGTCCACCCCATCTGTGGTATTCGTTCAGGGCCAAGAACAGATCTGGCAATGTTTACCATAATGGAGTATGGTGAATCATAATTCTGGCAATTTATGTAGCAAACTATAATCTTATCCGGTATTTTTTCGGACAATTTTCCGGTGACATATCTGGTAACTGAAGTTTTACCAGTTCCTGTCTTGCCGTAGAGTATCATATGAGTAGATTTCAAGCCCATTAAGAGAGAGCTCAAAGAATCAGCCATTTTGGAAATCTGCTCTTCTCTGTGAGGGAATTCATTTGGCTCATGAGTTGCACTGAGTATGGAAATATCTCCTTTCAGGGCAAATGTCCCAAACTGGTACCTGTCAAATGGATTCACCTTTTTTCACCGTTAAGTCTGTGTAATCGGTGAAGGGTAAAAAGCATTTTTAATGATGAATTGATCAAGTATTGTGATCAAAATAGATTCATTTCCAGTAAGGTTTTATACCAATACCGAGTTTTGATGCGATCTCGCCTATTAAATACATAGAACCTGTTATCAAAATGAAGTCATATTTCTGGATCGCATATTCATAAGCCTCCATCGGATCAGGAATTACCCTGACTTCTTTGAAGACATCATCTGCTATCGGCTTTAACTCATAGGGGTTGACACTTCTCTGAGGTTCCACTGGAGTAGTCAGGATAATTGAATCAGCGCATCTTGAAATATTGTGTAGATAAGAATAATGATCCTTGTCGGATAGCATGCCTACTACCAGGACTGGTTTCTTTTTATATATTTCATTTATGGAATTAGCCAAAGTTAGGGCCGCTGGTGGGTTATGACTTGAATCAATAATGACCTTTGGTGATTCACTTATTATTTCCATACGTCCAGGCCATCTGGAGTTTTCTAGTCCTTTCTCTATGATGTTCCTGTCTGGTGGGTCGGGCAGGTTTTCTATCGCACTTATTGCTGTCCTCACATTCTCAGCCTGAAAATAACCGGCTAGTTTTACGTTAATGTGATAATCGTCTCTCTCAGTTTTGACATCAATTTCTGACCCAGTCTCTGTAGGATGAAAGGTTCTTATGGACGCATATTTTGGTGCCTCTATAAATTTAGCATTTTTTAATTTTGATATCCTCTTCATCTCATTGAGTGGCTCATTCTTTGTTTCTCCAGTGATAATTGGGACGTTATCCTTAATTATCCCGCCCTTCTCTCTTGCGATCTCCAAAAGGGTTGTACCAAGTTTATCTATATGTTCATAACTTATTTTCGTAATGACAGAGACCTTGGGGGTGATGATATTCGTCGCATCCAGTCTCCCTCCGAGACCCACTTCAACCGAACCCCATTTCATTTTTCTGTCTTTAAAATATTGAAATGCCATCTCTGTAGTAACCTCAAAAAAGGTGGGATTTCTATTCAATTTCATATTCCCGCCTATGAATTCTTTATAAATCTCCATATATTCCTCAATTTCATCGTCACTTATTTCCCGATCCTGCGCGAAGATTCGTTCATTGAACCTAACTAGATGTGGGGAAGTGTAAAGGCCACAGGAACTTGCCTTTCTTAGGACATTGAAGATCATATTTGCTACTGAACCCTTTCCATTTGATCCAGTAATATGAACAGAATTGAATTCCCTGTGGGGCGACCCAAAAAACTGGTCAAAATCCCTCATCACATTGAGATCGTATTTAATTCCCTCTCTTTTCAAGTTGTATATGAAGTTCAAAATTTCGTTGTTCAAGCAAGAAGGGAAGTTTAATCGAATATTTATTTTTTTTAAGTGCACTTAAAAATATATGATTTACGTTAAATCCAATCAGATCAAACTCTCCATTGTGAGAGTAAAACATAAATGTTATTACCGATTACCTTTTGAATGGCAACAAAACATAGCTATCTAGAAGATCATTATAAAAAAGAGGGGAAGGGAAGGGTAACTTTCGTAGAGTTTACTGTCATAGTGGTTGATGACAGTATTTTATTCCCAACATCCTATGGCCAACCAAATGACAAGGGAAAAATCACCATAGACGGAAAGGATTATGAGATCGTAGATGTATGGGACGATGGAGATGGAATTCATTTAATTTCGCATGATACCTATCCACAGGATTGCAAGGGAAAGGAGATCTTAGAATATGTAGACTGGGACATAAGGTATAACCATATGAAATTTAGAACTGCCATGAGAGTTATGGCCGGTCTGGCATTCGAAAAGTTTGGTGCTACCCACAGAATAAACCAGACATATGAGGATTATGCGTGGATAGATCTTGAATTTAATGAAATCACTGAAGAAAAAATAAAAGAACTGGAGGAAGAGACAAACAAATATCTCGGTGAAGGGAAAAAACCGCAATATTACTATATTCCCAGACGGGACTTCCTGAATAGGGAGGATCTTATGAAAGTTTCCAAAGCGAAGGTTCCGGATATTCCTCAACTGAGAATAGTCAAATTGGAAGGACTCCCTGAGCAGTTAGAGCTAGGAACACTTGTTAACGATACAAAGGAAGTAGGAAAAATCCGCCTCAAAACGAATCTGGTAAAAGGTAAGGTAGGAAGCAGGGTCAACGTTTATCTGGAATAGATTGCATTGGAATTTCTGGTCATTTCAATGGCCAATCCAATGATTCCGGAAATGATCATTGGGATTCCAACATAATTCAAAAATCCATATATTTCAACATCTTTTGGAGATAATACGTTTACAGATACAGTAACATTTTGTGGCTTATCGTATCCGTTTACAACATTCAGATAATAGGTTGCATAAGAAATTAGACGGAGATTGCTATCATTTAAAAATGTTTCATAATTTGTGGAGTTAGTGTTTCCACTTTTTATATCTATGTTATATCTCACGGTCTGATCAGATAAATTAACGTATGATCCTTTCGCATATAATTTCCAGTGCAGATGTGAATTTTCAGAATGGATAATTATTTGTGTAAAATAACCATATAAAATACCAAATGAGGACGAATTAATGCTCCCATTTTGTGTTAGTGACACCTCGGGTATGGTAACACTCTGATCCTGAACCAGCTCCAGTTTCTTATAACTATACGAAATGGACGATATAACCAAGCCTGTAATTAAAAGCACAATGAAAAGGATCATGAGCCTTGTGGTAACTCTTTTAAAGACTATCTTAATTCGTCTTTGAATTGTATTATTTTTGTCCACAACAGGGATATCTTTCACACCCATAGATCGTAATCTTAAACAAAAAGATGTCGAATATTAATTTCTCTTATTATACGTAACCAATTGCAGAAAAAATTAACTGACATTCTTATATACGCAGAAGTGATTCACAAGTAAGTCAGGCAACCTGATTCCGGATCATATGTCGATGATTTCGTTATATGTTGCCAGGGTAAGGAGTTACTTTACAGGAGAAATCCTGAAAGAGGTGTGCAATATTCCAAAGGACATTAGAAATTTGATAAATCGGATAGATAATATATTTGTCATTTTGTTACTTATAGGAACACTTATAATAGCCACATTCTCAATCATGGATTTTATTTTAAATGGTAAGGGCATAGTTACAAGGGAAGCTCTGTATAATTATTTCCTCGGCTTGAGTGGCATATATCTTAATGTGGTTTTGTCCGGTATAATTTTCATTGTAATTTTATTGTTTTACCTCGTTTACTTTATAAATGCAGCAAACAGGAAAGATACGAAAAACGATAACGGAAATGTATCCGAGTTGTTTTTCTTTATGTTTCTCTGGATGACTGCTATTTCTTCCATCACACCACCAATAAATCACATAACGAGACTTTTCGGGCAATTAGGTCTAACAACATATTATGAGGAAACTACTATCTATTTTTCAATTATAATTGTTCTTTCAGCTTTAGTTTCGTTCTTGGCATTGAATATGCAGATCGGAGTGGGTATAAGAAAATCGCTGGTTGAAGGGTATAAATACAGATTGCGGTATTATCTATTTTCTGTCATACCTGCATCGATAAGCACGGGAATCTTCCTTATTCAGAATCAAGTAACTTTGGTTTATGCTGCAATCTTCTTTTTATTATTTTTATCTGTAATGTTATTCATTCAGAGATATGGTTTCATCAGGGGAATGGCGACTGTTGGGATAATCTTTGGAAGCGAAATAATCCCAAACTACTTTAGAGGCATAACCGGCCCAATGTATGATTTATTCATATTCGCCTTTGTCGCACTAGGCTTTATTTCCCTGGTCTACCCATACAATATAGTCAATAGAAAATTAACTCACGGAGAGGATTCACATGAGGATTCAAAAGATCCGGATCAATTATTAAAAGAGCCTAAAATTGAGGAAAATGTTGTTCCTGAAGCATATAAAAAACCACAGGATCTAGGAAGTAAAAATTCAAGGGAAATGGCTGACGATCTATTTATTAGGGGCACATGCCCTTATTGTGATTCCGTAGAATTTTATTATAATACTGACGGTACTCTCACATGTAAAAAATGTAAGGCAATTCTCACAGGAAAGGAAACAACCTTCAATTCATTCAATGTTATGAAAGGAGGCCGTAGGAGGTAGTTTTTCCCTCGTGAATGTGAGCAGAATAGCGTAAATTAAGGATGGTAAGAAAATTATAAGACTGTCGTTCAATCCCAGGAGGGTTACCAGACTTCCACCAACGAATGATCCCGAAACATAACCAATGGAGAAGAGTGTTTCATAGTAAAAAACCCCGGTTCTTGGTCCTTCAGATTCACCAATATATGCCAGAATTTTTGAAAATCCGAGACTTCCTCCGAATCCTCCCATGAACAAACATAGGGACAAAATAAAGATATTGAAATTTATGATGAGAAGCAAAAGTGAAGAAGCAAGTAAGGAAGCCGTGATTGAAAACGATCTATAATTCTGTTTTTGGAGTTTACCCGCAATGAGCGAACCAAATGCAAAGGATACTCCAGATATGGCCATTAAAATACCTATATCAAGATATGAATATGAGGCGTTTTTTAGATAAGGGACCAGTACATATGTTGAATAACCCAGGAAAATTCCAACGAACGTCATGGGTAGAAGGAACAACCGTTTCAGGGGGTTTTTCTTGGTGCTCTTCCTTTCCGTCCTCTCTATCGGTTGTATCAAAAAACCCACCATGGAAACCACTGCAACTATGGCATATAAAGATCTAAATCCGACGTACTGTAAAAGTGCCCCGGAGAATAGTGGAAATAGGCCGGATGGAACGGACCATGCGGCCGAATATTTCTCGGCATTTCCCTTCTTTCCAATAAGTCCAGTTTCAATTTCTACAGAAATCCACCACATGCTCTGGAAAAAACCTGTGATAGCTATAATAAAGATGTAAAACGTTAGATCGATATTGAGGAAAATAAGGATCAGGGAAAATACTGAGATGATTAAAAAAGGAATTTTCAGAGCAAAATTGATAAATTTCTTTCCTAGATATCTGGATAAAAATGATACCACTATAAATGGGAATGAGGTCAGCGTACCCACCAAGCCTATCTCATTATAGGGAAGCCCAAAAATTGCCAGTTTAAGCGGAAAGCTGAAACTGAGCCAGAGCCAGCTAATGGAAAAAAACACAGTTGAAATGGAAAGATATCTTATGTCTTCTATGTTTCTATTGAAAAATTTCAAGCGAATGGCTGATTCTTGTTATATATTAAAAGTATCAGTTCAAGATAAATAATATGCATTAAAGATCATAGGTTTAGAAAAACTTTTATCTGAATCCTGAGCATTTTCTTTCCACTCTGTCGAAGTTAAATAAGCAGTGAGTAGTTGAGTTTTTATATGCCTTAGTATTCACCATGGGATAGCGATGGTAACGAAACCAGCCAGAATGTATACAAAAATTACAGGTCCTGCGTACACGAGAAGAGAGTTTATGGGGGGTGTTCCATATCCTAAGATCACAACATTTACCCACGGAAATCAGAA
>JAKADQ010000113.1 GCA_021820405.1 Thermoplasmata archaeon
AGAACGACCAGGATCTTCAAACACACATGAAGACTCATCAGGCAAGTCCAGCAATGGGTATGGGCATGATGGGAATGGGAATGATGGGTATTATGGGCATGGGCATGATGATGCCAGGTATGTGGATCTGATCATAAGATGGAATTCGTTGCAGCCTGTCTATATAACCTTCTGAATAAGTGAATGCAATACCATCTCTAATTAATTGGTGCATATTGCATATCATGTGTGTATCACATAAAACCTGTCTCTGCCTTTAACTTGGTTTTAGCAGTGTTTCATGCAATTCTTGATACTGGTCTCCATTTATTATAGCAAAGCGACCAAGTTTGATACCTGTGATCTCCTTGGCGTTGACATTTCTCCGATACTGTTTGTAATTCGTGGTAGAGATATGGCGAAGGAAATCTGCATCATATTCTTCAGATTTATCACTGCACATATCGCAATAGGATGCCGGTTCATCAATTTGATGGTTAAAGTCGACAGTCGCTTCACCTACCATTAACCATTTCCCTGGTTCTTCTTTGAAGCAAAAAATCAAGATATCCCCACTTAAAGCAGTCGTAAGGTCATGCCTAAAAATCTCAAAATGATCATATACCCATTCTCTGAACTCCCCTACGGTAGGTGTTTCAGTATATTCCTCATCAAATGGATATAAGACTATCTTTTTTTGTGTCATTAATATTCATGCCAAGTCACCAATATTAGGTTTGCGATACGTATGTCCCAATAACGTAACAGAACCGTTTTTTAGATGGTTCTTAATCCACAACGGAGATTCGACTGGATCTCTTATCTTGACCAAATCTCCCACTTCTTTTGTTATTTTTCTTAAGTTGTTTTCCATTTTAACTTCCTAGCGGAAATGAAAAAGAGAGTTGTGCCGAAAACAACTGGAACAATTATAGTTAAAAGTGCATTTGGAAGTGGGCTATTGTTGATTATATGATTTGCGATAAGAGAAAGATCGGTCGTGTAAAGAATCTGAGATACATTCTGCAAATATAGGGGGAGGATCTTTATTGAATAGAACACTGGAGCAATGAACATGATAGAAAACAATAGGAAATCTGAAAGGGTACCGGCCAAGCGGTAGTCTTTCGGCCCATACAACGCTATTATAAAGCCGAGGTTTGAAGATACAATCCATGCGAATAGAACAATACCAACAAAAAATAGCAGGTCAAGTACATCAAAGGCGAAACCAAGAATGACGTCCCCCAATGCAAGAATAATTCCAGCACTCACGAGAGTATATGCCCCCCCGCCGAGCAAGATACCTAACATGTACTCCATTGAGCTGATTGGTCTCGTAAGGAAGAACGTCAATCTTCCTTCCCTTCTGTCGAAGGACACATTCATAGTTATGTCAGCAATGCCGCCGCCAATAACCGAAAAAAGAGCAGCCCCGATGATAACTCTTGGCCAGTTTGAATGGCCAGAAAGCAGCAACATAGGGGTTATTATTGAAAGTGGCATGAATATAGTTATGAACATGTATGTGAGGGGTCGCCTGAAAAACCACTTAGCGTAGATTTTTCCTATGATTATAATATTCGTAATTCTCATTTCTTGAATTTCTTCAGGAAACTGAGATAGCCCTCTTCCAGCGTAGGTCTGGTGATCTTCAGTCCTTCCTGAACCTCCGGTATGCCACAGTCGATAATCTCTCTAATCCTCGAAATTTCACTTTTTCTAATGAATATGTTTATTTCACTGTCTGAGACCGTATATATGAGGCCCATGTTCTTTACAAAATCCAGGGTTCTCACGGTGTGTGGAACTTCAATCCTTGAATGATAGAGGTTTTCCACCATTGAAGTTGGGCTTCCATCGTAGATTATGCTGCCTTTGTTCAGCATCACTAGTCTGTTTGCCCAGCCTTCTATCTCATCAAGGAAGTGCGTCGTGTATAATATCGTAGTACCCAATTTCCTTAATTCATCAAGGTAAGCATGAAGTGCAGTTCTATTCTCCACATCGATGCCAGCCGTCGGTTCATCGAGAATCAGAATTTCATTATCCCCTGCCAGGGCCTGTCCAAAACAGACCAACTTTTTTTGGCCTCCTGATAAATATCGGACCATCCTATCTTTTTCCTGCTCCAGCCCAAGCTTCTTGATGATCCTTCTCGTTATCTCCAGAGACCTCTGCTTTGGTATCCCCTTAAGTTGCGTCAGATAACTGATGTGTTCCTCGGAAGTGAGTTCTTCGAAGAGGGTAAATTCCTGAGGCATAACACCAATCTTCCCAACTGGTGCATTAAGCCTTATTTTTCCTCGATCAGGATTCAACTCCCCGTAAATCAGTTTCATGAGCGTGGTTTTTCCTGCACCGTTTGGACCAGCAATTACGACGAATTCTGACCTATTTATATCCATAGAAATGCCATTAAGAGCAATTTTGTCCAAAGAATATGCCTTTGACACATCTTCGATTTCAACTAATGCCAATTGAACTCACCCGGCTCCTATTGAATGGAAATGATTGACCCCTATATAATTCGACTCCAAGCTCTAGAGCGTGATCATGGCACTTCTTCGACGTGAGAGTCAATTCCTTTTTCTTCATTCCCATGGTATATCTATAAGTAGCAGCTGGCCTGGGTATCACAGGAGAGTAGGACATCTCTTCTGGATTTCGTTCCAGGTCAGAACATGGAGGTATCTCTATCCCATCGCGACTGGATGATCTTTGATGGGATTGTGATTCCTTTCTCGGGCGTGATCCGGATTCCAATCCAATATCATTTATCCACCAGAATACCATTTTACTGAAAGAAGTTCGCAAATATGTGCTTGTTTCTCTCATACGTCAATTTACTCACTGATGGATATTGCGTTCCTTATTAACCCCACGATGTCTCCAGAAGAATACCTGAACCGCTGGTTACTATCAGGGAATATACCTCTCAGCGAATGGAAGAAAGACTTTTTTACTGTCCTCCCATTCCTTATCTGAGGATGTGTTCTCTTTGGTTGCAAATTAAAATCAACTCCCCAATTTTAACTTGTCAGGCAAATTTCCGAGTGTTGGTATTGAAAGACTTGGCAATCGCGTGAGAAGATATTTTACCTATAAGTCAGAAATACGGAGAGTCTGATTTATGAAGAAAGGGTTATAAGTACTTTTTACATCAGGGAAGGCTGATTCGTAATGGTAAATGTCAGGAACGTTAATACCGATTCATTAATAGAAAAGGTCAAGGAGGAACTTCAGAAAGACGACAGGGTCAAGGTTCCGGAGTGGGTACAATTCTTGAAGGCT
>JAKADQ010000114.1 GCA_021820405.1 Thermoplasmata archaeon
CTGGACGTTGATCTGTCATATTTCAACAACAATTCCATATCCTCTTTCATCGTTAATTATCCTTACAATGTCACATCTCCGGATATAATAACAATAAATGCAGGGCGTTCCACAATTGTATGCGTTCCAAAGGAAAGGGAAAAGGAATTCTCGCAGAGTTTGGGAAGCGGAGAATCCAGGCCAATTTTCATAATGAAGATGTCGGGAAAGCCCTCTGAACTCAAAAAGAGCCTGGAAGAGAGGAAAGAGGAGCTTTCACAGAAAATAAAAGAACTGGAATCAGGCGTTGAGGAATTATCTGATAAGTATTACGATAAGGTTGTTTCCATCAGGGAGGCTCTTGAAATTGAGGCAAAGAAGATTGAGGCCGCAATGAGGATGCCTTCCACATCAAGCATATTTGTACTTGAGGGATGGATACCCGGGCATAGTTTCTCCAGATTGAAAAATAAGATAGAAAAGGTTACGGAAAAGGAATGCATAGTTGAGAGGATAAATACGGAAGAGAGGGGCCCAACGCTGCTCCAGAATCCAAAGGGTTTCAGGCTGTTTGAATCCTTCATAAGGTTCTATTCATTGCCGCAGGATATAGAGATAGATCCAACTCTGATATTTGCCGTGGTATTTCCAATATTTTTCGGTATAATGGTTGGTGATTTCGGATTTGGAATAGTCATACTATTGATGTCAATCTGGATCATCAAGAGGTTGAACAGCAATAAAAAGAAGGTGAAGCTGCCGAAGAAGCTTACAAATTTCATAGGTTCTGTGTTCACCCCGTATCAGTTGCAGGTTCTCGCAAGGGCGCTGATTCCCGGCGGAATAGCTGCCATAATATCCGGAATTGTGTTTAACGGTTTCTTTGGGTATTCGATCCTTCCAACACAGATTGGCCCATTTCATGTTACCTATTACAATCCAATTGATTACACATCCAAAATACTTCTGATGAGCGGTTATTTTGGTGTGTTCATGGTTTCATTTGGACTTATACTGGGAATGCTGAACGAGCACTATTATGGAGAGAAAATCCATGTATGGGGCAAGTTCGGATGGCTTCTGTTCGTATGGGGCATAGTTGCCTTCGGCCTGTCGCTCATATACGGCCTTAACCTGAATCTTGCAACGAACATATATGCGGATATTGATGTTGCAGTGATGGCCATTGGAATCATTCTTATAGTGGTCGCTGAGAGAGTCCAGGGAATAATCGAATTGCCATCCATAATCAGCCACGTACTATCATATACAAGGATTATGGGTATACTCCTTGCCTCTGTGATCCTTACATCACTGATCAATGACTTCTTCTTCAGTACACTTTCAAATCCCTTTATGTTCATCCTTGGTGTTATCATACTTATATTCGGGCAGATCTTTGCCCTGCTTCTTGCCATTGTCGAAGGCGGCATACAGGGCGTGAGGCTTCTTTACGTGGAGTTCTTCTCAAAATTCTACCATGGCAACGGAAGAGCCTTTTCACCCTTTGGCACAAACAGAAAATATACGGAAGAGGGAACCACTAAGGATTAGGGCAGATCCTCATCATCGGGAACCCTTATTATATTTATCAGCCTGTTTGGATCGAAAGCTTTGGCTCTGTGAAAGGTTCCAATCCCTTTCACTTCTTTTATTTTGATCCTTGTCTCCTGCGAAAATTTTTTCATCATTCTATCTATATATGCGTTCTCTCCCATGAATTTATGCAGATCGGAAAATGTGCCTATCCTCAGGGACACCAGAATCTTATCCCTGCCCTTTCTGTACATTGCAAAGTCCGAAACCAGCTCGTTTCCTTCTATGGTGTGCAGATTTGCCAGATTCTGAACAAGTGATTTCGAATAGAGCTGCCTTATTGGCTTCCCTGGAATCAATATGAAATTTCTCAATGGATAAGGCTCATCCAGTGGCCCATCAACAGGCTCAAGATTAACACTGTAGAGCCTTTTGAAGAATGATCTCATCATAGATAGGGATTCTATCCCTGAACTTCCTATGTAAAAATCAGTTATTTCCGTATTGCTCACAATTCTGAACCTGTTTATCTCATTCTTCCATGGAACGAGCAGTTCTGCCATAGATCTGTACTTCCATATGTCTGTTGTTGGATACAGATCAGTGAAGACAAGCCTGTGCCATTTATACATCATTTCGCACCTGCGAATTCTCCTATAAGATCAAGCCCCTCTGATAATTTTTCAGGAGATGTTGAGGTGAAGCATATCCTGAAGCCTTTCTCAAGGCCAAAATATTTTCCAGGCGTAACAAGGACGCCTTTTGTTTCCATCAGATCCTTGCACCACTTTTCATCAAAATCTCCACTTACAAGGGTCGTTGAAGAATTATTTGGATCAGAAAATGTTAAGCCAAAGGAGGAAAGTTTTTCCCTGAGGATCTTCCTGTTGGCATCCATGACTTTCTTAACCTCTCTGGCGAAATATTCCCTCCTTTCAAGTATCTTCTTTCCGAGGTAGAGTGAAATTAGATTTGCAGAACCTGATGACAGACGCCTGTACTCCTTCAATTTGCTTATTTTATCCTTCGAAGCAAACATGAATCCGACACGGAGAAAACCCGCCCCATAGAATTTGGTCAGAGTGAAGGATGTAATCGCGCTGGGATATTCCGTGAAATTTGTGAATGGCTTGTGGGGAAAAGTGAATTCAGAAAATGTCTCATCGCAGAAAACAGGATTATTCTCCAGCGCAGATTTGAAAAACTCTTTCCTGGAAAGGAGAGCACCTGTGGGGTTGTTCGGGTCAGTAAAACTTAAGGATTCATTCCTTTTCAATTCATATTCACTTTCCAGACGAATGCGGGTGCTTCTGAATCCATACCTTTCAGGTACAAGATACATTGGTTCATATTCAGGGACAGGTATCACGATTCTTTCGGATTCTCTGGAAAGAAACAATGATGCGATCTGGATTGCTTCGGAGCCGCCATTTGTGCTGACAACTTCATCTCTGTCCACGCCATAAATGTCTGCAACCGTTTCGTAAAAGTTTTCTTCAATTTTACCAGATTCCCTCTGAAACTCTTCCCTTGAAAAATCTATTCCGGATTTTATGAAAATCTGGGCATCCATACCACTTGCTGCCAGATCATATCCGATCCTTGATTTATTGTTAAGGATCCATGTAAAAATATTGTCAAATATATTTTCCATAAAGGAAAAGACCATTCAAATAAAAAATGTTGTTTATTGTATAATAACCTGTCCCATCATCCAGCCTGGAGTGGACATTGC
>JAKADQ010000021.1 GCA_021820405.1 Thermoplasmata archaeon
CGTCCACAATGGGAGCAATGTACCTTGATTTCTGCCTGATCTTCTTCTTTTCCCTGTCATAGTAAGGCGTAATCTCGTACAGATATGGTTTCCCATGGACAATCTTGATCCTCTGGAAACTCTTCATAGAAGTACACTAGGCACATTTTAAATATAAAGTATTCTCTTACAAAACCTTAGAATAACTAAACAAATCCACTATTAAGAAGATTATGTGCCTGAAAATATGAAGAGTTTAGGTTGTAATCTTCTGCTCAAAATATTTCAAAGCAAATTAACCAAATATTAAATTACGTTGTATGCTTATAATGAAATAGACTCTTTCATATTCCTAAAAATATATATTCCTATATTCGTCTCAAGAAATAAATAATTTGCGTAGAAGTGCTAACATTGCCCATGCGAATTGTATAATATGACGAGCGTATTTAGAGCCTTAAAATTTCTGTGTTTTAAAACTTTGAAAACTATTTTAATAACGAAACAATACCTAATACGATGAAAAAAATAGACATCAACATTACAGTTGGTGGCCCTCAGGGAGGAGGTATTGATACATCCTCCAATATGATAAGCAGGGCCTTTGCACAGTCTGGTTATTATGTTTTTGGTGTTAGAGAATACCACTCAAATATCAAAGGAAGACACAGTTATACTCACGTAAGAATTAAATCTGAACGCCCTCGTTCGTTGAAGTATCCTGTCGACTTTCTGGTTGCCCTTGACCCCGACAGTATTTTTGAGCATCTAGAAGACATCGGGCCTGGTACCAAGATTATTTATGACAGCAGCATTGAAAAAGCAGACTTATCACAGGCAAGAATGATCATGAGAGACACCGCAAAAAAGATCAAGGAAACTCTGGATGAGGATAAATTCCCCAATACGGTGGCAGGTGCTGTACAGTGGATGAAGTCAAAAGGTGCCGTTCCCTTATCGATTCCTTTCAACAACGTCGTCCAGGAGGCAATAAAGGAGGGTGTGCCCAGCAGGTACTTTAATACTCTTGGAGCGGCTCTTACTCTGGCAATCGCAGGAGTGGACAGAAAATACATGGAAGAGAGCATCAGATTGGTCTTTGCAGGAAAAGATAAGATAATAGAAGAAAACGTCAGTGTGGTTGACGCTGCATATAAATATTGCAGAAATAACGGTCTACTTGGAGAGACTCTGCCATATATTGAACATTCGAAGAGATTTATGATTACAGGAAATGATGGTGCAGCAATAGGTAAGGTAATGGGCGGATTAAGATTGCAGACCTACTACCCCATAACGCCGGCCAGTGATGAAAGCACCATAATGGAAGAGCACAACTACATTAAGTGGATAGATGCTGAAGCAAGCAAACTTAAGGATGCAGGAGTGGTCGTAGTGCAGACTGAAGATGAAATATCAGCAGCGACAATGGCCAGTGGTGCTGCGATAACGGGAACGAGAACTGCAACTGCCACAAGTGGCCCTGGATTCTCTCTTATGGCCGAGGCTATCGGATTTGCGGGTATTGATGAAATACCACTTGTTATTACACTATATCAGAGAGGGGGACCATCCACTGGCCTGCCTACCAGAAATGGGCAGTCAGATCTTTTATTTGCAATGAATACAGGTCACGGAGAGTTTCCCAGAATAGTCCTTTCATCCGGAGATGTTGAGGAATGCATATATGATGCCATGAAGTCTCTGAACTACGCCCAGAGATATCAGATGCCTGTGCTTCATCTCATTGACAAGAATCTGGCAAATACTACCGACTTTGTCTCAGTTATCGACCCAAAGAAAATTCCGGTTATGGCTCAGAAATTTGAACCACACGGAACAAACTTTAAGAGATACAACCTTGATACCAAAAACGGTATTTCCAATCTTGGCGCATTCGGAAAGGATATATTCTGGATGACTGGCGATGAGCACGATGAACTTGGCCACGTAACTGAAGATGGTGACATAAGGGACAGAATGATGGAAAAGAGATTCAAGAAACTGGAAACGGCTGATCTTGAAATTCCATTAGAGGATAAGGCAGTTCTTTACGGAGATCCAAAGGCTGAAGTTACCTTCGTTACATGGGGAAGCCAGAAAGGACCTATCCTTGATGTTATCGATCTTCTTAAGGATGAAGGAATTAATGCAAACCTGCTTTATCTGAGAATGTTCATACCATTCCCAACCAAGTTCGTTAAGGAAGTACTTTCCAGGGCCAAGATAATCATAGACGTGGAGAGCAATTATGTCGGCCAGGCTGCATCCGTAGTTATGGCTAATACGGGAATAAATATTGAAAATAGAATTTTGAAGTATAACGGTAGACATATGACGGAGGATGAGATATTCAAATCCGCGATGGAGATAATTAAAAACAAGGGAAATAAAATAGAGAAGGTGTTAAAACATGGCGCATAATTTTAAAACGGATTTAACTATAGACTGGTGCCCTGGATGTGGCGATTTTGGGATAGTGACATCCATAACATCAGCGATGACCGAACTTAACCTTGATCCACTGGGTGTGGTGATGGTTTCGGGTATTGGATGTTCCGGCAAAACTCCACATTACATCAATGTGGCAGGGATGCACACACTGCATGGAAGAGCAATACCTTACGCCACAGGAGTGAAACTGGCAAACCCCAAGCTGAAAGTTCTGGTAACGGGTGGAGATGGAGATCTTATGGGAATCGGGGCAGGACATCTCGTTGCCGAAGGGAGAAGGAATTCCGGAATTACCATAATGATATATGATAATGAAGTTTACGGGCTCACGAAAGGGCAGGCTGCCCCCACAATGCCCTTAGGCGAAAAGACCAAGAGCCTTTCCAAACCAAATATATTCACGAGATTGAATCCTATAGCACTGGCCCTTTCTTCCGGATACAGTTTTGTAGCGAGAGGTTTTTCTTTTGATATGAAACAGCTCAAGGAAATAATAAAGAAGGCAATAAATCACCCAGGATCGGCAGTAATTGACATACTTCAGCCGTGCCCCACTTATAATAATGTCAACACTATGGAATGGTACAAGGAGAGAGTCTATAAGTTAGAGGACGACAAGGAATGGAATCCAGTAGTAAATCAGGAGAACATATCTGAAGCAGATCAGAAATTCTCCAACGCAATGCTTAGAGCACAGGAATGGGGCGACAGGATACCAACTGGAATATTCTATCAAAACGCTGCCATAGAACCATTTACAACGAGAATAAACAAAAATGTTCCTAATTATCTTGACATAACCCCAGCTGAACAGACCATAGCAACAGAAGCAGGTTTTACAGTTGTGGATCCTGAGAAAACCTTTGAAGACAAGATAATAGGTTAATCATTTTTTATTATTGTACCTTCATATTTTTTGTCAGTAAGGCATCGTTCTATATTATCAAAATTATTTCCCGATATGACATGTATGCTTATTCCTGCCCTTCTTCCGATCAGGAGTGAAACTGAGTCCATAAACTGGTTACTCCCAGCTCCGGAATAACTTGCAAGTGAAATCTTGAAAGCTCCCTCGTATGTAAGTTGATCATATTTTATCGCTTCCTTATTCTTTTTGGGATCATCGCTATAGACTGCATCTACTGATGTTACATTTATCACGTTCTTGATTCCCGCTGATTCTGCTAGCAGCATCGATACTGTATCTGTTGTATGGCCAGGTACAGTACCACCCATGATCACAATTCCGTTTTTATTCATATGGGACAGGCCATCCGTAACATTCTCAGGAACTGTTTCCTGCTGGATGCCCATTGAGGCGATCAGAAGCATTGCATTCATTCTCGTGGCCCTTATACCTATCTCGTCAAGAAAAAAATTATTACCTGTGTAATTTTTCATTGCGTTTACATAGTTTCTGGCTGTAACTCCACCACCAACCACAATGCCTATTCTATCATGTTGTAATTTCTTCAATGTATTTACAAACTTATCTATAAATTCAGTATTGATTTGACCAGGGTTTACCATTGAACCGCCAAGAGATATTATAAATTCCTTCATGAAATCGATTCATCAAAGTTATATAGTATTATAAATTTTCTAAGCTATGGCAAATGATGAGAAACAGCTCAGAAGGTATGAGTTCAAGAAGGCTATGGAGGAGCTTTCAAATTTAAAGGGACGAGGGACCGAGCTGATTTCTTTGTATATACCTCCAGATAAACAGATTTGGGATGTTGTACAGTACTTAAGGGAAGAGTATTCTACCTCATCAAACATAAAATCAAAATCGACCAGGAAGAATGTTCTCTCCGCAATTGAGTCCATAATGTCCAAGTTGAAGTATTACAAGTCCCCGCCTGAAACGGGCCTGGTATTCTTTGTTGGCCATGTGCAGAAGCGGGGAGATCAGACTGAAATGTTCAGTGAAATCATTGAGCCACCTGAACCAATTCAGACATTCATATATAAATGTGATTCACAATTTTACACTGAACCATTACTTGTACAGCTCAAAGCAAAGGAAGTATATGGTTTAATAGTGATTGATAGAAAAGAGGCTACAATTGGTTTCCTCAACGGAACAAATATTGTCCCGGTTACAAATGAGCAATCACTTGTGCCAAGTAAGCATCATCAGGGTGGACAGTCTTCACGCCGATATGAAAGACTCATAGAAATAGCAGCCAACGAGTATTTCAAAAAGATTGGAGAAATTGTGAATAATACCTTTATGCCAATAATCAAAGATATTAAGGGCATATTCATAGGAGGACCAGGTTCGACAAAGAATTTCTTTTTTGAAAATGGATATATGTTCAATGATATCACAAGAAAGGTCGTTGATCTTTATGATGTGGGATATACTGATGAATCCGGACTAAGAGAACTTGTTGAGAAAGCGGCTGAGTCCATGAAAGACCTTGAAATAGCCCGTGAGAAGGATCTTGTTAACAGATTTATGAAAGAGGTCAGGAAGGGCGATGAAGGGCTTGCGGTATATGGTGAGTCAGAAGTTCATCGAGCACTCGAAATGAAGGCTGTTGACATTTTGCTAATATCGGATGGCATCAGAAGAACCAAGTATTATTACAAATGCCCGAACTGTGGCCATGAAGAGGTATTCAACGCCAGACCTGAGGATAACACATGTCCGGCGTGTGGTTCATCCATGGAACTCGATCACGAGGATGACTTTGTAAAAACCCTGTATAAACTTGCAGAAGATTCTGGAGCTACGGTGGAGATGATAGGAGAAGAGAGCGATGAGGGAAAACTTCTCAAAAAGGCATTTGGTGGTGTTGTGGGGATTCTCAGATATGTCCCTCAGAAAGAGGCACACTCATCTTAACATTTTTAATTTTGCAACGTCCAAAACGAGGTAGTCCTTTCCTGCCACTATAAGATCGAATGGAATTATATATCTGCCGTTTTCATCTTTCTTGAGTGAAACCAGCCTTGAGTCCCTGGGAATTGCCAGAATGCTCTGAATTTTTCCGGTTTTCTGATCAAAAATGAAGTCGTCGATTGTGCCGACGATCGTCCCATCACTGGTTCCTATTTGAGTACCCACCACCTTTCTTAATCTGATCTTCATAAACATTCAGTGCTTATTCAAATAAAAATTTAATTGTAGAGTCCACTTTGCTCTACCTGTTTTCTCTTTTCTCTGACGCTTTTTCCCATATTCTTGGACAGATTCTCATAGAATTTAATGACTTCATCGTCCACTGATGGTTTGATTGTCTTCATCGCATCGTTGAAGTTGGCCTGTGTTACTGTGGTTGCGTCAGGATCGGAACGGTATGCCATCATACCTGCCTCCCTGCAAAGATTCTCAAGATCTGCGCCTACATATCCCTCTGTCTGATCAGCGATCTTCTCAAGATTCACATCCGGCGCAAGTGGCATGTTCTTTGTGTGAACCTTCAAAATCAGTATTCTTGCATCCCTGTCTGGTGGAGGAATATAGATCATCTTGTCAAAACGCCCTGCCCTTATAAGTGCTGAATCAAGGATATCGGGCCTATTTGTTGCACCTATCACAACCACGCCCTGAAGAACCTCGACACCATCCATTGACGTTAAAAGCTGGTTTACAATTCTTTCAGTTACACCAGAATCTGTTCCACCTCCACGCCTGGGTGCAATTGAATCGATTTCGTCCAGGAAAACTATAGAAGGGGCAACCTGCTTTGCCTTTTTGAATATTTCTCTCACGGCCTTCTCGCTCTCTCCTACCCATTTGCTGAGAACCTCCGGACCCTTAACAGAAATAAAGTTTGCGTTGCTTTCATTTGCCACAGCTTTTGCCAGAAGGGTTTTACCAACACCTGGTGGTCCGTACAGGAGAAATCCCTTGGGGGCCCTTATCCCAAGCTTCTTAAATACATCGGGCCTCAGAAGAGGAAGCTCCACACTTTCCCTGAGCTCACGCTTGACATTTTCCATTCCGCCTATATCGTCCCAGTGCACATCCGGTATTTCAGCCATTACCTCTCTCAGGGAACTGGGTTCAATTGTTTTAAGTGCTTCTCTGAAATCATCCGCATTTACTTCCATTCTCTCGAGTATTTCGGTAGGGATAGGCTTATCCAGATCAATTTCAGGGAGATATCTTCTTAGGGCGTTCATTGCGGACTCTCTCGCGAGAGCAGCCAGATCTGCACCTACAAAGCCATACGTAAGGTCTGCTATTTCGTCGATGAATTTTGCCCTTTCCTCCTCCTCCATACTGAAAGGCATTGCTCTGGTATGGATGGAAAGTATTTCCTTTCTGCCTTTCTTGTCTGGAACACCTATATTGATTTCCCTGTCAAATCTGCCTGGTCTTCTTAACGCAGGATCTACCGCATCTATACGGTTAGTTGCGCCGATGACAATTACATGGCCTCTCTCCTTAAGGCCATCCATCAGTGTCAGAAGTTGGGCAACAACCCTTCTTTCCACCTCTCCCTGCACTTCTTCACGTTTTGGTGCTATAGAATCGATCTCATCGATAAATATTATGGATGGCTCTTTATCTTCTGCGTTTGTGAAGATTTCCCTCAATTTCTGTTCGCTTTGCCCAT
This sequence comes from Thermoplasmata archaeon, assembly GCA_021820405.1. Taxonomy (GTDB): domain Archaea; phylum Thermoplasmatota; class Thermoplasmata; order Thermoplasmatales; family Thermoplasmataceae; genus Cuniculiplasma. Next base: position 7,008 of record JAKADQ010000021.1, read on the forward strand.
AGTATTTGCTCATAATTTCTGGACCATTTATTGGAAAGAAATTAGCCCCGGATTCATTTGCAACTGCCCTTGCAATCAAAGTTTTACCGGTTCCCGGTGGTCCGTATAATAATACACCCTTTGGAGGCCTTATGCCCAGCCTTTCGAATAATTCTGGGTGCTTTAATGGGAGTTCTATTATCTCCCTCACCTTGCTAAGCTGATCGCTTAATCCACCTATATCCTCATAACTTATCCTTGAAACATCTTCGAGAAGCTCTGAGGCGGCGTCTTCCTTAATCTCTATTCGTGTAGTTTCACCTATCTCCACAGGAACCTTCGAAGGCACTGTCTTTACCACTTTAAAAAGTAGTCCGGAATGGCCCGCAAGGGTAAGCCCGGGGACACTTATGTTGTCCTGCTCAATCATCGGCCTTCTCAGGAGAGTCTTTTGCACAAAGTCGTCAATTCCTTCACCGAATTTTAGTTTCTGTTCCTTTCTTATAATGGGTGCCAGAACCACTCTACTGGCCACCTCCACCTTGACCCTCCGTACGCGCACCTTGTCTCCGATGGAGCACCCGCAGTTGTTTCTCATTACACTGTCAATTCTCACTATCTGCTTATTTTCATCCTCAGGCCTTGCTCTGAAAACCCTACCTACAGTCTTCTTTGGATTCTTTTCGATCTCAACCACGTCACCTATCTCCACTCCAAGAGCAATTCTTGATTCTTCATCAAGTCTCACCCGGGACATTCCAGGATCAGTCGCATTAGCCTCTGCTACTCTAAGTATAATTCCTTCTCCTGTTGAGTACGACATAGACCATAAAAGCTAAATGAGTATATAATCCTAAAGAAAAAACCATCCAAAAAAACCAGAGACAGACTTAATTTGCAATGGCAGTATACGAAGACATTATATAACATCATTAAAGTTTGATTTTACGACCTTATCAAAGTAAATGGAAATTCGGTCAGACGCATTGAAACTTAGTCAATGATCACATGAAGTTTATATTTTGAGATTAGCGATCCACATCATATCTTCTGGAACACCTCTGTTTTCTATGATGTGTTTCATTACAAGAGCGCTTGGCCGGAGTTCTCGCTGCTTTGTTTCAAGATTCACACCTATGAGGCCGAAGCGTTTGGAAAATCCGTTTCCCCATTCGTAGTTATCAGTGAGTGCCCAGTGAAAATACCCCTCCACATTTGCACCGTCTTTAATGGATCTCTCTACATTGAAAAGATGGGAAACGACATATTTTGGCCTGAGTTGATCTATTGCATCTGCCATTCCATTTTCAGTAATCATCATCTTCATGTGGTATCTGTTATGATATGACATCAGCACATTGTATATTCCCTCTGGGTATATTTCCCATCCTGTGTCACTTGTGGAGCGCCCATCTTTTGATTTTTTTCCCTCACCGGTTGCATGCCCCAGACCCATGACAATTCTCCACCCAGGCGGATCCGAGATCCTTTCCACAACATCTCTGCTATAATAATTCACACCTATCCAATCAAGATGTTTTTTCATATCTTCCCTTAGATCCTCATCCTTTGAGAATCTGTTGTCATCTTCAATATCCTTATTGTACCATTTTAAATCTCCGTGAATTATGGCATCGAAGAAGGAATAACGCATCTGAAACTCAACCATATTTTTCAGATCCATGTCTACTCCATCCAGTGGTTGAAAATCACCATTTGCGTAAATTATTCCTACTTCCTTTGAAGAATACTGTTTAAGTGCATCGTATGCCCTGGCATGTGCCTGTGCAAAATTCCTCTTCCTTCTGGAAAAGCCCCCTCTGGAAAAGTCCCGGCTGCATCCCTGAAAAACCATGTTCGGCTCGTTCATTGTTGACCATCTGTCTGCCAGTGAATCAAAGGTTTTTCCGATGAAGGCAGCATACTTTGCGAATTCGATCGTTATCCTGTCGTCAAAGCATCCACCTATTGCCCATTCCTTTTCTTTTCCGGATATGAGAGAAGGATCGTTGAGCCATTTTGGAATTGTCCAGTGATAGAGATTTATAACAAGATAAAAACCCCTTTTCTTGAGATCCTGAAAGATCTCCCTGTAATGTTCCACGCTGTGTTTATCTGCTCTTTCCTCAAGCTTCTTCATTGCACCCTCAGAAATTACAATCTTAACTATGGAGTCGTTTTTTCTGTGGATATCAACTTGAATATCTTCAGTTGATGTTGGAAAAATCCTGGACCACTCAATGCCAATTCTGGCAGAGTTCATTCCGATAGATTGCGCATAGTCATGATCCTTTTTAAAGAGATCCCAGTACGCCGGCCCGTTTTCAGGCAAGTCACCAGAAACGTAGTGTTTTTCAATATTTTTCGGATCGTGCGTCCAGATATACCAGTCCGAATTCTGATCTATATCTGACAGCCCCATTTCAAATTGAAATCCTGCCTCTGAGAAACCAAATTTGAAATCCTTTGGAAACATCGTTTTCCATAGGCTGAACATTATTTATAATTAATCGAACTTAATTTACTACTGAGTATAGCAAAAAATCCTGAGTCAGGATTTAAACGCTATTTGGTTTAAATGGCTTTAGAATGACCCTTGTCATCTTTATGTCTTCAAGCGATGCAGTCTTTCCACCAACTGAATAAATCTTCCCATCGTCTGACTTCACATAAAATGAATTTCTGACAAATGGGATCCTTTCAGTCCTATCCACGATGCCTTTGATGTGCCTCTTATCTTCATGATAGTATCCTTCGACAGTTGCCTCGATCTCGTATGATTCCTTTTTGAAGCAATCAATTGCATCGCAAGCTACCCACACATTGCAGAACTCCCAGGTTTTCGATGAATCAAAGTTTCTTAGTATTTTTGCTTCTTTCCACAACGATTGATTGAAGTAGTATGACATAACGTGAATTAGATCATCCTCCTCAAGATATATTCCGTAATCCTTTGAGCCCTCATCCCCCTGAACCGTTATGAGACATGATTTTCTGTCTGAGATAGTCATCTCATTTCCCCTACCCGGTGAATATCTCAACAACACTTTTCCGTCAAAGTTCAGGGAATTGATCTCCTTCTGGCTTCCAACAAATACAAGCAGCAGAATGCTTATTCCTTTCTTTGAAGCTTTCGCAACCTCCTCCTTAATTTCCGTGAGCCGCGGGTATTTTACGGAGAGTATCAGTTCAGAATAAGTTTCGCTTATCATATTCAGGATTTTTTCAGTTATCTTCTCATCCTTTTCAACTACCGAGAGGAAAGAATTGTAGTTGCTCGAATACATCATTCGCTTCTGTACGTACCTTTCCAGATTTGTAGAATATGAATCGAGCCATTCCCTCTGTCGGCGCATAATTGTCGAGATTGGTATCGCCTTATAAATGGTCTTCTTGCCAAGGCTTTGCTCAATGAATCCCTTTTTTAGGAGGGATGTGAATAAATCATAAACTCTTGGTTGTGGAACGCCAGTGCTTTTAACAATTTCTGTTGAAGACATGGGCCCTTTTAGCACAAGGCTTTCATATATCTTTATTTCATATGAGGATAAGCCAAATTTTGATAGTCCCTCAAAGATGTCCTCTTCCATATATTATTCCTAATGTAAGAACAGCCTAATAAATTATTTTGTTATTCCGGCTTTCCTTTTCCATCCCGGAAAATTTACGCACCTGTAATAATGATCCTCCTCATCGGACTGTACCAGATCAGGATGAGATTCAGAACAGTAGGACTCGCTGAAGGGACATCTGCTGATAAACTGACATCCATGGTTTTCTGGATTGTAGTTGGTTGGAGTTCCCTTGAGTTTAACTATGTTTTCTCTACTTACTCCAATCCTTGGTATGCTTTTTGTAAGAAGATACGTGTAGGGATGCATCGGATTGTTTAGAAACTCCTCGTATCGCCCCTTTTCCACAAGCTCCCCCGCATAGAGCATCCCTATTTCATCCGACATTTCATAAAGAATTGAAAGATCATGAGTAATAAATATCACAGAGATGTTTGTATCCCTCTGTATTTTTCTTATGTCTTTTAAGATATCATGCTCAATAAGGACATCTAAGCCTGTTGTTGGCTCATCAAAAATTACCAGTTTTGGAGAAAGAAGAAGGGACATTGCCATCACTGTTCTCTGTTTCATGCCTCCACTCAATTCATGAGGGAAATTGTTGAGAATTGATTCATCGAGCCTTACCATTCTTACAGATTCCTTTATTTTATCCATATTCTGTTCAGGATCCTTTCCATGGGCTATTAAAACGTCAAAGAACTGATATAGAATCTTCTTTACTGGGTTGAGTGCATTCATTGCGGCCTGAGGTACAAAGGATATATCTACCGCCCTGATTCTCCTCAGTTCAGTTTGCGTCATTTTCATGATATCTTTGCCTTGAAAGATGACCTCTCCTGACTCTATTTCCCCAGGATATTTCAATGAACGGTATATGGCCTGCGCCAGTGTGCTTTTCCCTGACCCTGATTCCCCAGCTATTCCCAGAATTTTACCCTCAGTAACATCAAGGTCTAAATTGTTGATTATTCTGACATATCCTTTATCGGAATAATATCCTACCGAGAGATTTCTCACACTCATTATTGAATTTCCCGACATGGCAACCACTTATAGCCTCTTGTAAGGATCAGGAGCAGCCTCAATAAGAGCTCTTGTATATGAATCGGCTGGATTTTTAATAACATCCTGCGTTCTTCCTGATTCAACAATTTTTCCATCATGTAAAACGTAAATCCTATCAGATATGACACTCACCGTATTAAGGTCATGAGTAATATAGATAACCCCAATTCCAAGATTATCCCTTATGGATGCCAGCAGATCGAGGACCTCTATTCTCAAGGATACGTCCAGCATCGAAACCGGCTCATCGGCAATAAGCACCTTGGGGTTTACGGCCAGTGCCCTGGCCAGATATACCCTCTGCCTCTGGCCACCAGATATCTGATGGGGAAATTTCCCACGAAAATAAGAGGGAGGATTCAATTTAACCATCTCGAGAAGCTCATCGATCCTTTCATCTATATTCCCCTTATAATGGCTCAATATCAGAGGTCTGCGTATGTGCCAGTCCACGGTGTGATATGGATCAAGAGATGCATATGGATCCTGGAAAACCATCTGAATATCTGAACGATATTTTTTAAGTCTTCTGCCCTTGTAATTTGTTACATCCTGATCCATAAAATATATCTTTCCCTTACTTGGCCTGTACAGAAGAACAAGTATCCTTGCAAGAGTGCTTTTTCCACTCCCACTGGCGCCCACAAGCGCAAGAATCTCTCCTTCGTTAAGGTATATATTTACGTCGTCAAGTGCATTTATCACATCTCCGGCAACGAGCCCTTTTCTTACCAGGAACTGTTTACTTATTCCTTCAGTTCTCAGTATTTGTTGCATTCTTAGCTTTCCTCCTTTTTTTATTGTAAATTCTAAGCGACGGATTCGCTATTTCGTCCAGACCGAAATTCAGTAGTATAAACGAAAACATAAGGGCTGAGATCATCAAACTTGGAGGCAAAATCCACCACCACTCTCCAGTCAGGTATGCTTCGTCATTTATAGCCCAGTATAACATTGTACCCCAGTTGACCTGACTCAGGTTTCCAACACCCAGGTATTCCACAAAGGTCAGACCCATTACTCCATACATTGCAGTAAAAAAGAAGTTGGAAACAATAACCGGCATGATTGCCTTAATTATCTGTCGAAAAATTATACTAATTCTTGACTCGCCGATCAGTATGGATGACAATATATAATCCCTCTTAGAAACGGAAAGAGTAACTGATCTGAAAGTTCTGGCTCCAAATGCCCACCCCGTAATTATCAAAATTAGAATGGTTGGAAAGTACCCAAGGTTCTCTTTCAAACCTAGGAAATAAGTTCCAAATAACATGATTAACAACACTCCGGGAACAACAAGAAATATATTTACTATGGAATTTATCAGTTCGTTAACTCTCTTCGAAGCAAAGCCCGAAAGAACGCCAACGAATACCGATATGAGTGTCCCTATGATCCCTACAGCGAAGCCAATCATCAGGGTTGGTGCGGCCCCTGCAAACAGTTGAGAAAAAACGTCCTGACCGTACCCTGTTGTTCCAAGAATATTTACTGAGTTTGGTGGTAGTGACCTTCTAAAGAGGTAAGCATCAGGATTATAGGGCGTAAAAAATATTCCAGCTATGGCAAAAATACCTATTGCTAGTAAAAGGAAAAACCCAAAAGTGGATTTTCCATTCTGGAATAATATACTAAGGGAAGATCTGATCTTGCCCAGTATATTCCTCAAGATTTCCAATGAGTTATTCTTTTCGATTACACCCATTTCATTAACTTTATGCATTTTAAGCACTCTCCTGCCTTATTCTTGGATCGAGGAATCCGTATAGAAGATCAACGATGAAGTTCCCAGCCAGAACTGCTAAAATAACCATCAAAAATATGCCCTGCATGAGTGGATAGTCCAGATTATCTATTGCGGTAATCATATACATCCCGACACCTGGATATGAAAATATCGATTCTTCTATAATTACTCCACTCATGGAAAGACCTATTGACATTGAAAAACCGGTTAGGTTTGGGAGAATTGCATTTCTATAAGCAATACTTTTCAGCTGGTAATCCTTCATTCCCAGATTTTCAGAATAGTTTATAAAATCACTATTCAGATTTGGTATTATATTATTCCGCATTCCCAAGGTCCATCCCCCAAGGGATGTAAGAACAATGGTGAGAACGGGGAGAAATGCATGATATAATACGGATATTACGAACGGAATTGAGAGACTTTCATTCATTGTGTAGCTGTACGCACCTCCAAGAGGAAATAACTTTCCATCCACAGCAAATATATCCAGAATAATAAAAGCCATTACGAAGGCTGGAAATGACGCCATGAACATGCTAAAAACATCCACAGTCAAGTCCTTCCAGGTGTTCCTGTTTATACCACCATATCTTCCCATCCTATTTCCTATGAAGAACGAAATGGAGATTGAGGTAATGACCAGGAAAAGAGTCCATGGCAAAGCCTGGGACAGTATTGTTGAAACTGTAACAGGATAATATGTGATGGAGACACCAAGATTCCCATGAAAGAGATCGTTTAGGTAAGTAAAATATTGTTGATAGATTGGAGCATGGGAAAGGCCGTACTCAGCCTCAAGTTGATGAAGATATTTAGGATTCACGGCACCTCCTGATTCTTTTACAACGTCTTCGTATATTGTTTCAGCAGGATTTCCGGGGATCAATCTTGGTAAGACAAAATTTAACGTTATGGCACCGAATAATACTATTACAAAAAGAAATATTTTATTAATAATATATTTTATAGGGATTTTCAAACATACCTACCTTCATTCTTTAGATTTCATCTTCTTTGATCTCACCCATCCGAATGCTGCAACCGCAGCGACTGCAACTACAACCACAGCGGCAATGGCATAGTAATCGACATTGCTGATACCGGTGTTGTTAGGAGCATTGCTCTTCACATATAAATGTAGCAGTACTACTTCGCTTGGACCTGGGTACCACGGCATGGGTATCCAATATGGATGTGCTGCATTGGGCCATCCTCCAATACTTGTATTCACATATTCGTACCAGTCGGCTGAATATACAAGAGGAATGATTGGCATTTGCTGGAGCATTATTGAAGCCATTCCATTTATGTCCTTTTCCTGGGTTGCGTTTGTAATCGCTGATGGGAAATTATTAAAGTACTGCTCGAACTGGGATGATACGTTCCATCTTTCTGGGTTGATGTATGCATTTTGCCCTACTGGAACCACTGGACCTTGAATACCGCTATAGTCATACCATGGGTTTGGTCCGATCCCAGTGTCTACATCCAGCGCCATCGTGTAGTTTCCGTCTGTAACGTCACCACTTACAACCGATTGAGTTGGTGTAGTTGTTGTTACAGATATGCCTATCTGCTTAAGATCTGATGCGATTATGGTTATGTCCGTATCCCAATCTGAATAACCAGCTATTGACATAAGATTCAGGTTTGGAACTGCCTGCCCATTTGGTGAGTATAGTGTTCCGGATTTAAGTGTGAATCCATGTGATTCGAGAAGATGCAATGCTTTCGATGGATTGAACTGAGCCAGCTCGTTAGCCATCGCGGCATTGGTAGAATTTAAATAATTCATCTGTTGCTGAAGTATATTGGCTGCATTTGCCGGAGTCTCGTAACCGTATTCCCCTACATTCATGATGGCAGTCCTGTTAATTGCAAGACTGATAGCCTGTCTGAAGTAACTCAGATTCAAGGGATATATCAGGTTATTTAACAACAAAGTTACCGGTTGACCTGGTGGATACCAGTAATGATTGTGTGCTGGGTCGTTTGCCACAAATAGCTGAGTTACATTTGGTTCAAATACAGAGGCCCATTCTACCTTTCCTTCAGCCAGTGCCAGAGAAAGTGCACTGTTGCTTGTATAATCCACGTATACCACATGGTCTATTTTTGGCTCATTTGGCTGCCAGTAGTGAGGATTCTTGACCAGCACAATTTTCTGAGGTGAGAAAGACTGTATCATATACGGACCTGTGCCTATCGGATTTGTGACTGTTTGGCTAGCCGGATTTTTTACACCTTGCCAGACATTCTTTGGTATAATTACAGTTGATCCAATGTAAAACAGGTACTGAGTCTGTGGCTGTGTGAAGTTAAATTCAACTTCATAATTGTTTATAGCCGAAATATTACTGACGGTTCCCCATTCTCCGTAGTCCTTCTTTTCAGTATTGAATGTGAACACTACACTTGAAGCGTTAAATGGTTCACCGTTTGAGAAAGTGACGTTATGTCTCAGATCCACAGTTAAATTTCTCCCGCCATTAAGGAAGTGATAGGAGGTTGCAAGCCATGGAATAACCGTACCGTTGTATGTGTTTATCTGAAAAAGTGGCTCATATATAAAGCCCATTATTCCCGCAGGGGTGCTCCAGATGTTGAACGGATTGAAATTATCAGTAAATGCAGGAGTAGGGCCCGGAGAGAGATACAGTGTCGAATTTGCCGTGCTATTGGTCGTCTGCGGTGTTGCAAAAATTCCACCGTCAGAGTTGTTGCCATTTGCTGAGACTGCTAATACCAGCATTGACGAAAGAACCATCAGGATGGCTGCAGTCAGAGCAATAACTATCTTCTTTCTATCTTTAATACCCATGAACGTTTTGACTGAACTTGTTTATTTAAATTTATTCGAAATTACAATACTATGTGATATAGTATGTTGTTGTGGATGCATATGATGAAGATAATTGATGAGACTTAAAATTAATTTTCTCAGTTATTTAAGATGTCTTTGAAACCTTCATGAATAATACCTGAGAATTAAGAATAATAACTTATTTATATATTAAGTTGAGATTTAAGTGATACTGTATTGAATCTGCTGTAAAATTGAAAAGGTCCTGCACAATTCAGATTTGAAGAGGTGAAAAGATGCAGGACCAATTAGATGTAGTGAAAGAAGTGATAAGTAGTTTTCTTCAGGACAGCAAGGAAGGAAAAAAGAGACTGATAGAGTGGTTTCTCAACAGTGTTATGGAAGAAGAGGCAAGAGTTCAGCTATCATCCATGCCATACGAGAGAACTGAAGAGAGGAAAGGGCACAGGAATGGTACTAGAACAAGGAAACTGAAGACAGTCGACGGTGCACTGGAACTGAAGAAACCCCAGATCAGAGAATTTCCCTTTGAGACTAAGGTGTTTGAAAAGTATTCAAGGGTTGAGAAAGCTCTGGATTCTGTCATATTGGAATCATACATACAGGGAGTATCAACAAGAAATGTCATGAATGTTGTTGAATCTCTCGGTGTAGAGAATATATCAGCATCTTATGTATCAACACTTGCATCCGAACTGGATGCAAGGGTAAAATCATTCCTTGAAAGGAGTATAGACCGACCCATGAAATTCATCTACATAGATGCGACATACTTCAAG
>JAKADQ010000022.1 GCA_021820405.1 Thermoplasmata archaeon
GAGGTATATGATCTGATTAGAAAACAGGCAGATAAAACTCATCCTATGACATCACTGAGAACGGCGGTCTCATATCTTGCCACATTTGATAAGAAGGAATCCAGCAGCGATTATGCCGATCAGGAGGAAATGGCAATAAAACTAATAGGAAAGATGCCAACTCTTGTGGGTGCAATCCACAGAGTATATTCAGGGGAGGAAATAATTAAACCTGATAAGGGACTTTCGTACGCTGCGAACTTTTTCTATATGGCCCTTGGCAGACGGCCAGATCCTATGGAGAGCAAGATGATGGATACTGCCCTGATCATACATGCAGATCACGGAATGAATGCATCAACATTTTCCGCACTTGTAACCATATCGACAATGGCAGACATGTATTCAGCAATCACTTCTGCAATATCAACACTTAAGGGGCCCCTTCATGGTGGTGCAAACGAAAGAGCACTGAAGCTGATCCAGACAGTTGGCAAGCCTGAAAATGCAGAAAAAGTCCTTGGAGATATGATCGAGAAAAAGGAAAAGATAATGGGTTTTGGACATAGGGTATACAAGGTCTATGACCCCAGAGCAAAGATACTTAAACAGTATGCTCAGTATATTACAGAGAAAAATAACAAGAATCTGTTCCTGACTGCCAATAAGATAGAGGAGCTTATGATCAACAAGTTTGGAAGTAAAGGTATATTCCCAAATGTTGATTTCTATTCTGGCATGGTTTATTCAGCCCTTGGATTCAGGACCGAAATATTCACTCCTATATTTGCGGTGGGTAGGATATCGGGATGGGTGGCAAGGTCTCTGGAATACATACAGGACAACAAACTTTTCAGACCAAAGGCAAAATATATTGGAGAAAAGGGACCATTAAAATACAAACCCATAAATGAAAGAGAATGAAATGGGGGATGATTCAAAACCAGAAAAGGGTCGGGACGTTGTATATGTCCCTGACACTTCTGCAATCCTTACAGGAAAGATTGACATTCTTTCAATGAGGTGTGTGGTACCATCAGGAGTGATAAAGGAAATACGAAAGGGGATGATGGGAAGATTAATGGATCATGAAATGTGTGTTATCCAGATAATTGATCCAAAGTCCGCCTATATGGAGAAGGTGAAGATGGCTGCCAGGGAAACAGGAGATCTTCCTTATCTGAGTCAGACCGATATGGACATAATTGCAGTGGCTCTGGAGATAGGTGGCGTTATTATATCAGACGACTACTCACTTCAGAATGTGAGTTCTAAACTAAAGATTGAATTTCAGGGTTGCGGCCTGGAATGTATAAAGTCCAGAATAAGATGGGGATACGTATGCAAGGGGTGTGGAGCCAAGTACGAGGAAAAAGTTGAAAACTGCAGAATATGTGGCCATAAGATCACGAGGTATCCACTTGACCAGGAAGAAAGATAAAATATGCCGCGTTCTAAAATCAGAGTAAGGGATATTTTGACGTTATCCTGTCAATAATCTCTGATGGGGCAGGGCCAATTCCTATACATGTTACACTTCCCGGGTCAATTTGAGTTAAACCTGCGTCAGTTATAATTGATGTGTTCAGACCCTCCATTTCACACTCATCCTTCAGTTTGTAAAGTTCGCTTATGTTTTGAAGCCTTATCACGACCTTCTTCTGCCCCTGTTCCGTCCATTTTTTGAACACTTTTTTGTTATTCTTTTGGGCCCACAGAGCACAGTTAACTGCTGCGTGAGATGCTTGGGCTGCGATTTTACCTTTTCCCATATCAAGGTCCTTTCTGACTCCAATGACCATCTTCATTTCGTCTACCATGGGACATCCTTCCATTTCATTTTGTAGGCAAGTATATTCACTCCTCTGTGAAGAAGTGGAGTAAGAACAAGAATGAGAACTATGTCGATTAAGTTCCCATACATCGCCATGAAAAACTTCCCGGTAATTAAGAAGGAAAAAAGAAAGGCAACGATCACAAATGGCCACATGTCAAGAAGATTGCCTTTCTGCCCGCTTTTCATATTCATTCTTCGTTTTATAAATGACCCTACGAGATCTCCTGTAAGAGATCCCCATGAGAGTGCAAAGGGAATAAGGATCAATGAGATAAGGCCTATCTTATACGGTAGCAGAGAATAACTGTTCAAAATGAAATATATTATTATTCCTATGACGGTGCCAGAAAGTATGCCACCCAAGTACCCGCTTATGGTTTTACCATCCCCGAATATTCTGTTTCCATCCTTCCAGTTTTTGCCAAAATCCATTAAGCCATAGCCTCCTGTAATTACTGCTCCAGGATTAGCGGCCAAAGCAGGGATAAACGCAATAATGCCTATCAGTATGTCAAAGCCCAGGTTCTGCATAATCTTCAACAGCTTTCAGTATATCAGCTTTGGTTATTATTCCTTTTAATGAAATCCCCTCCATTATCAGGACGGCATTTGAAAATCTTAACATCGGATAAATTGCAGAGATCGGAGTTTCCATTGGAAGCTGAGGGAGTGGGGCGCTCATCACTCTCGACACTGTCATTTTTTTCAAAGATTCTGGATTAATGCCCCTTATGAGAAGCTCGTTTATATCAGATTCGGACAGAGTCCCCACCACTCTTCCATCATCGGAGATTACCGGAATCTGTGAAACACCTTTCTCCTTCATAAGATCAAGAGCTCTGAGCACATAGTCAGAAGGGTTGCTCACAATTACGTTTCTTGTCATTATTCTTGATGCCATTATGTCAATGTTTCTGGTCTTTTCCGTATGAGAAGAAAGGTAATTATAAATCTTCTTTACATTTTCATAGGTTGGATTTATGTCACCCTTTTCCATTCTTGCGATGTACGATTGACTCAAACCACAGGCAGATGCTATTTCCTTCTGACTAATTCCAAGGCTTTTTCTCATCTTTCCAAGCTCCTGAACCGATGGAAGCATACGTCATTATCTCATTCAGGGTAATAATTTTACTCATATAATACGGAATATTTGATTATTCAAGGTAATAGGAAACATTATTTTGAGTGTTTCAATCTCTAATCGATAAACTTGGTCGAACAAGAAAAGAAAGAAAGTATGAGAGAAGTAATAAAAAGGCATCAGATTCTATTCTTCCTGATTATATCTATAGTTCCGTCCATATTATTTGAAGTGCTTTTCATATTTATCGGGCTGTATGAACTTTTATTTGCAATACCACTTGTAATATTTATAGGAATTCATTATACGGGTATCTGGGGCTTCAAAAATAGGCTAAAATATGGCTTCGCGGTAATAATAGTTCTCCTGTTCACCATGGTTTTAATCATGACCCCAATCACCTATCAGAGCCCTGGCGTGCTTAACTTTCAGACCCAGGGAGACAGTTCAATAAAAATGGACATATCTCCGTATAATGGGTACAGTTCGACTCATCTCATCTATGCAAACTTTTCCGGATTAAACAAGAGTGCAGTGTACAAGCCCGTTATCATAATAATAGATGCATCCTCCCTATCCAACGTGAGCTATTATGTAATGAAAAATACCACAGCTCCCGAAGGTATCCTTAATGTATCTCATACATTTACGAATATACCTGAAGGCCAATTTTTCGTCGTGGTGAATCTGAACACAACAAAGGGAAATATAACAACAGGATTTATCAAGGGACCCATAAATTCAGACATATATGGATATGGTTCCTACCTACTATATAGTTATTCATTTCTATTTATATTGCTATTGGGTATAATTTATATAGCAGGTTTATTGATTGCAAGAAGTTTATCCAACAGTGCCGCCTACAGAAGAGAACATATGCATAATTGACCTATGTAATTTCAAAAATTCTATATATTTGGTACATATATCAAAGTGTGACAATTGAATCAAGACGAGTACAGCTTACAGGAGGTTCCACATTTATTGTCTCATTACCTCAGGAGTGGATCAGGAAAAATGGTATGGGCAAGGGAAGCCTTGTCAGCATGGATATAAATGGCGACAATCTGACGATTTATCCCGGCGAGGAGAAGAAGAAGGATGTGGTAAGAACAATGGAAATTAATTCATCTGTAACCGATGATTTTTTACAAAGATCGATGATTTCCATATACATATCCGGCTTCGACACGTTGATCATCAAGTCATCAACGTACCTTTCTCAGGGTGTTAAGGATGTTGTGAAGAAGTTCACAAGACTCGTTATGGGGGTTGAGATCTTTGAAGAGAGTTCACGATCGATAGTTCTTCAAAACGTTCTGGACTCAAATTCATTCCCACTGTCAAACGCACTTAAAAGAATGATTATGAATGTTCAAAACATGTTCCAGGATACCATAAAGGCCATAGAAAGCAATGAAACCGACTTGATAGAAAATATAATATCGAGAGATGATGAGGTAGACAGATACCACTTCTATATAATGAAGGAGATTGGAAGCCATAACGTGGAGGGTGGTGAGTTAACATTTTACCTTATATTCTCAAGAATCCTTGAAAGGATAGCAGATCATTCAGTTAATATCTGTATTACGCTTAAAAATGATCAGATCAATTCGGCCGAAAAGAAGAAATTTATTCTGGATTTCATGAATTTGACCAATGAACTTCTTCAAAAGTCGACAACTTCATTTATGGGGGCCGATCTTCAAACTCTTAATGAAATCGTGAACAATAAAAAGGAAATAGGAAAAATGAAAGGAAGAATAAATGAGAAAAGGCTCAACGATGTGGTCGTATCTTCTATAACTGAGGAAATATCAAGGATAGGCCTCTACTCTACAGATATTGCAGAGATCACTATGGATCGATACATATATAGGAATCAGACAGTCAAAATATGAAAAGATCATTATTCCATTTTCAAATTAATTATGAAAAAGAAACTGAAATATGAGACAGAGACATATGAAAGGTGGCCTTAAGGAATAATTTATAATATATATTTAAATAAAATCAGGTATATTTCAAAAATTTTTACAAAACATATATATATGACTCGAATAATACTTATACATGGCAAAGTGTGCATCTTGCGGTGCAGAAATTGAAGATGGTACTTCGTTATGTCCTCAGTGTGGAGCTGCGCAACCTGTTGGAGTGTACGGAAAAGGAAGTGCAATTGCTGTGACTGGCGATCATTTCAAGACTATGGGAAGACTGGGAGTTTTGAGTGGCGGACTCGAGGTAGTGATAGAAAATGACCAAGGCACTATAGGTTCTGTTGCATTCAGTGGAGGCTTGGCGGGAACCTTTGAGGCGAATTTTCAGCTTAACGACCCACAAGGGAACATGCTTTTGAGGACGCAGCACAACAAACCTAAGAAGTTAATCCAAGCATTTAAGAATTATTCAATATTGGATCCAAACGGAAACGAAATAGGACAAATGGACATTCACAATAGAAAGGCCATCATTCGTGCACAAAACGGTCAGGAATATGAAGCTACAGAAAATATAGGCGGTAGGCATATAAAGATATCAAGCAATGGAAGTGTAGTTGGAGAAATTAAGCATCATTTAGAGAGCAAGTACTTTGAAGGAAACATTTCAGGAGATATCCCAACCGAACTCTTTGTAACATACCTTCTTTATAGGACAATGATGCATGCCGTAACATCAAGTGACTTTATGAACGGTCCAGGAATGAATGGTGTTGGTTTCAAATTATGATCCAACTATAGAAAACATGAAAAATCTAGTCGCCCCACTCATAAAATATAATTTTGTAGGTTGGATTTCTTTCCTCCAAAATATCCTTTAACTTGTAAAAATCCTGTATATACATTTTTTTTCTCAGTTCCATTATTATTGACGATGCGTTTTGAAGGTCTTTTTCGAAGTTCCTTATAACTTCACCTGCCTCTATTACGTTTGGGATCTTTATTTTTGAATAACCGATCACTGCGCAATAAAAGCAATATTTAGCCATCTGCCTCTCATTAAAATACATCTTCCTCCCATCTATAACGAGATTAACTCCCTCTGTTTCTCTGTACAGAAAGATATCCTGTCCGGTTGGAATTTCTATTTCGCCATACTCGTTTTCAGAATTTAGATAATCCTTTGGAAAGTGGCCAAGTTTCGTTTCTTTCAACACGCTTTCTGCATGCCTTGCAATGAAAAGGTCATCCATCATAGGAGTATTATTAACTTCATTAAAGAGATGTTTGTGCGATTTAGATTCTTATAATTAAAGGTAATAGAAAATAGTTAGATTTAATCTGGAAAGTGAAAAAAAGTTAAATTTTTACATCATATGTTAAAATATATGGGAAACACTAGAAAAAATTACAAATCATGGACGATAAATTCACCTGAGGACGTAACTAAGGTCAAGCCTAATTAAGTTTCTGACATTTTGGAGCGGCACAGAATCCATTAAAACACTGGATAAATTACCTAGCAATGCTACATGGGGGATCTTGCATTTTTCAAACGCTATGGGTAGATCATGCTATAAATCTTATTCTATCCTTTTCTTGAACAAGTTGATTTTCTCAGTTCTGTCCAGTGCGGAATATTTTTCATCGGTAAAAATATCCAAATTTTCCTTCATCTTATCCCTGAAGTCTTTCTTCAAATATTCACTATTTTCTATCATCAGTGAGCCTATTTCAGTGTCTGGAAATTCTGTTGCGAGAAAATATGAGACGTAGAAATTTATGTCCTCTATCTTCGCATATGTTTCGTCTAATGTATTTCCAAATTCATCCTCTTTTTTTCTAAACATAGTAAATTATGATATTATGATAAGTATTTAAATATTTTTAGAGAGATTATGTACCCTTTCATTCGAGTTGAATGTGAAAAATGTAAATCATAAATAAGTGAAAAATTGTTTGTAAAAAGTTAACTCGCTAAAAATTTCCTTCACTTTTATAGTCAAATAATCCAAGGAAATATTTAAGTAAATGTAAATGAATGGTGAATAATGAAAGGCACTTAAATGTTTTTTCGAATTCCCATTGCTTTGGGACCTCCGGAGGATTATCTTCTATCTAGAAACGAAAAGGAGATTTTTAGAATAAGGAAGATCACTGCACATTACGTTTATAAAACAGCCATACTCAAAAGGAGGAAGCGTGAAAAAAGTCAGTCCAAAAAAGGAATGCTACTAGTAACGGACAAGAGAATAATGGTTATGCTAGATCACCTATATTACACAAGGAGTGATCATCAGGGTAACGTTTATAATGCAAGAAAAAGACTAAAAAAAGGGACGTTTTGGGAAATGGATATGTCCCTTAGATCATGGTTTAATGGATATATTTCCAACTCTCTGGTTTATTCAGACGAATTCAAGCCATTTATAGAAATGGAGGTCAAAAACCGTGTCATTCCCGTAATCCAGAAAGTAGCCGAGTCAGGTTCAAGGTTTAAAGGAATGAAGATCCTTGTGGAGTTAACAAATCCTAAACGCACTCTGTTTTCAACCAAACTTCCTTTGCGTAATCTTGTGCCAGTAGAGTGGAACAACATTACAGGTTACAAGCGGATACAGGGGAAGATTTTAAGAAAAGACGCCATATTCATCTCATTCGAAATGGATTATTCAAAAGCCTTTTATGAAGCATTAGAAGAATCTTTTAAAAATAAGAAGGGTTTTCTATCAAAGTTATTCTCTTCTTTAGGTGGTTTTTCACTTCCATCAATATTCCCCAGCAGCGAGTTTATAGGATACGACCTTGCAATGGACGACGAGGATATTGAAAAAGTAATTGAAGTTCTTAAAAACGCTGGAATAAAAGAGATAATTGACAACCAGATAATCGAAGAGGCTGAGTCTGCAGAGGAATGACCCGAACAAACTACATAAATAAGAGCATATTTTGAAATGACATGAAACCTGTGCTCTTTAATTTCTCTTTATCCTCAGTGGTAGCGAAGGAAAACTTCGAAACCATATGAGAGATATGTAAAGGAAACAGATCTCAAAGCGTGATTCAGGATCAGGGAACTTTGGAGAATTGGAAGGTCCATAAGGTGAATCTCAGAAATAATGGTTCTGTGAAACAGTAGAGTTGAACGGATGATACCGACTGTAATGAGGCATACTTTAATTGGTGGAAGAACCCAGAAGATTCCCTTATTATCATATCAAAAAAGATATCCATATGGGTCTCTTTCATAGAACAATCCTTGACGCACATCAGTTAAGCCATTCGAGATTAGGTGAAAATATAAATGATGTAAGTTCCCCAGAGCTGATCTGGACCATGCAGGAACATTCAATTTGTTATCATTAAGAATTTTTCTGGTCATTTTCCTGTTAACCATTATACTTTGATATCTTCCTGAGAGGTATATGATCTTTGAGATCATTGATCATCATCAATTTTGATCTCCGTTGAAGCTTTTTCTAAAAGATTCTATGACCAGTTACTGATCCCCACGATCTTCTTTGGGGTCCTCAATTTTTGCCATCCCTTGAATCAGATTTCTTCTTTGAGAAAGTGCTTTAATCCCACAATGGACGAACCACTCCCTCCAATTACTCAACTGTAAATGATATATTCCATGCCTACGGCATATTTCACCCTGTGATACGATCTCTAGGAAGTACCCATTACGATTTTGAATTTATATTCTGCCGAGTATTTTTACTTCATGAAACACATGATCTACAAAACTACTCTACGCATGCTCCTCGTGTATCTGTCCTTTTCTATGATGTTATTATCATGGTGGTTTATTTATGTGATGGCGTTGGCCAATCCATAATTAACATTTACATCTTCTTTAATAATTTCTTTCTCAAATTATCTATACTTATCAGTTCATTATCTCTTTTAATATACCAAAAAGTCCAGCCATTGTTAGCAGGTTTATTTAATATCGTAGCACTTATTTTATGAATGGAGCCATATTGATTTTCATAAGATAGCGTTCCGTTAGCCAAAACCAATGCTTTGTATTTTTTATTTTCGGAATATAGATACTCACCAGCCTTTATGTAATCATTTTCAATCAAACTACCAAAGGGAATTCTCCTGGGCTTCATCTCCAAAGGGTAATCTAATAATTTTTGTGAGTACGATTCAGTTTTATTCAATCTCTCTTTACATGCATTGGCATATAGTTGTTCCTTTTCAATGCCAATGAAAGATCTGCCCAATTTTTTTGCTACTGCTAAAGTAGTTCCTGTTCCAGCAAAAGGATCTAGTATTATATCGTCAGGTTTCGATGTCGCAGTAATTATTCTATTTAATAATGCTTCAGGCTTTTGGGTAGGATGGATTTTTTGCCCATTTATTTTTATTCTTTCTTCTCCTTGACAAATTGGAATGTACCAATCGCTTCTCATCTGCAAATCATCGTTATACGCTTTCATTGTTTTATAATTAAATGTATATTTTGACTCTTTATCCTTTGAGGCCCATATGAGAGTTTCATGAGCATTGTTAAAGCGCGTGCCTTTAAAATTTGGCATAGGATTGGTCTTTATCCATATGATATCATTTAATATCCAATATCCTAAATCTTGCATTATTTTACCTACTCTAAAAATATTATGATATGAGCCTATAACCCAAATAGTTCCTGTTTTTTTCAAAATCCTTTTACATTCATTTAACCATTTAAAAGTGAAATCATCATAATCTTTGAATGATTTGAATTTATCCCATTCTTCACTTACACCATTTACTTTGGTTTCATTCGGTCTATAAAGATCATTTTCTAATTGCAAATTATATGGGGGGTCGGCAAAAATTAAATCTATACTGTTGTCTGGTATCTGCTTCATAATTTCTATAGAATCTCCCAAAACAATGTTATCCAACACACCTTCAAATTTTAAAATTGTTTTTTGGTCTTCTATCATTTTATCCCCTCTTTATATTTAATCTGTTATTCAATCTGTTGGGCATTAACTTATTGCTAGGAAATACCATCATTCAATGGTCATCATTGTTTTATTATGCATCTTTATGATCTTACCTTCTTTAATCCTTTTTATGCTGATAACACAAAGTAGATTTGTTTATCTTCCGATTTTTTCATGGTTTATGGTCAATAGAAATGGTTTTATTTTTCATATCAATTGTATCATTCTCCAATATTTTAATACGCATTATCTTAAGTTGCACATGGAGATCTAACAACTATGGTCCAATAGCGTTTCTGTTATCTGGTAATAAAGCTATTAATGACTGATTAAGTATATCTCATGGTCTAATATTACCGCTTTTCATTTTTTATCGCTTCAAAATTTCTATCAGAATGCAGTTAATTTTATTCTCTTGTATTTATATCTTTAAATAACATTTTGGTTATAGTTCAGTATTGAAAGGAAGGTCCAAAACCAATATAGTTATTAGTGGGCCTGACCGGGGTTCATACTGTATATGGTTTAAAAAACTTAAATACTGTATCTGTATTGTCACTTGATAAACATGGGAAAGAACAGGTATGGATATCTTCTGAAGGATAAAGATATAGCCGCTGGAAGCATAGCGTTGATACGGGCTCCAGGATAAAAGGAGACGTATATCTCAGAAGGTTAGGTTCATTCTGTGGGGAAATGGGAAAGAAACCCCAGGAACTGCTTAAATTAAAGGATAAGGCATTGGCGGATATCATAGACGATTATGTGATATCAAGGGAGAAAAAAGGCAATGCAGGATCGTACATCAAGAGCACGGTCAAGGCAGTCAAGTCATGGCTATTATTCAATGGGATAAAGCTCCCCAGGCAGATAAAGGTAAAGGACGCTGATAAAAGCCCCACACTGACAGAGGAAAGGATACCCACTCCTGACGAGCTTAAGAGGATACTCAATGCAGGAGACAGCAGGGAGAGGACTGCCTGTGCACTGGTTGCTTTCACTGGAGTCAGGATAGGGGTATTAGGCAATTATAAGGGGACAAACGGACTTAAGATAAAGGATATTCCCGACCTTAAGATAGATGGCGATCAGATAACCTTTCTCAGGTTCCCCGCACAGGTTATCGTTAGAGAAGAGCTCTCTAAATCTGGGAAGAAGTATTTCACATTTTTAGGACAGGAGGGGTGCATGTATCTCCAGAACTATCTCATAGAACGAATTAGGTCAGGGGAGACGATAACACCGGAATCTGCCATAATAACGGCATCCAAGTTAGGATACAGAGGGAAGTAGCACATAACAGCCATCAACGTGGGGGATACAATTAGGAATGCAATCCGCAATGCTGGTTTTAATTGGCGACCCTATGTTTTGAGGGGATATTTTGACTCAAGGCTCTTATTGGCTCAGGATGAGCGATTAATTCCGAGAGACTACAGGTCATTCTTTATGGGCCATGTAGGCGATATCGAACACCGTTATACCTTAAATAAGGGCAGGTTGCCCGATGATATGATAGAATCGATGCGCAATGCCTATGAAAAGTCTGCCAAGTTCCTTGAAACAGAGAAAAAAGGTCTGTCAGAGGAGGAGTTGAAAGAAAAACTTGAGGAGCACCAAAAATCTCTGGACAGGCAGTTCCGGGAACAGATGCTTCTGATGGTTGGCTTTACAAAGGAGGAGATAGAATCTCAGAACCTCTTGGAAAAAACTACAGAGGAGATACAAAGGATTGTCAGGGATAGGCTTTCTGGATCAATATTGAGACCGGAGGATATTGATAAGCAGGTTCAGAGGGATAAGGAGGAGTTTTCAAAGAAGACCAATGGCGCAAGGCAGAAAATAATTCCTGTGAATCTTCTGGAGAAATACCTGGAGGCTGACTTCGAATTTATGGCTATGTTAGGCAACGATAAGGCTATTATTAGGCTACCTTAACCTCCTTGTCCTTTTATAATTAATAACCAAAAGAAGAGATAGGCTAAAATCTTTTTTAAATTTTAGGAGAATATTAATCACACCGTCTCCCAGAACCCGTTAAACTCCACAGGGTCTTCGGTTAAAATTTTAATTCTCTTCTGTGTGCTCTGATCCTCAAACGGCACAACGGGCATGGGCTTGAGATTGCTCAATGTTTCTTTGCCCTTCAGACTGAGTGAGACATAAGGTATGTCCTTCTTGAATCTCTGAACAACAAGACCGAGTGATAAAAGTTCTGCAATGGCTCTATTAAGCCTCCTCAAGGTATGTCTGTCCCTTCCAGTGTCCAACACATCCTTCAGACCGTATAAGTCGATCTCTCTGAAGGTATCGATGAATGAGAGAACCTTGATCTGGAAGGAATCCATATTTTGCCATAAGTAAGTAGTATTTAAAATTACTTTGTAATAACATAGGATAATTTATACTTATATTCTAAAATTACTATAAAGAAGCCCAAATTTTAAAAAAGAAATCCTATACTTACCACTGTGATATAAACTTGCTTGGTGACAATAAATGAGGAAAAGCACTAAGCACCCAGTATTACAGCGAACCTCGTGGTACGTTAATCTGCCGTATTTTTGGCAGAGGAATACGACATAACGAGGGATAGCCCAGTGAAATATGAGCGGGAGAAGGACGAGATCATTATCAGAATCGGGAGGGGTAGGCAGTGATTGACCTTTCCCAGCTGAAAAAGATTGCTAATGAAATGCAGGGACCTGCCAGAGCCGTCCTCGAGAGCATGCCGAGTCAGATGCCAGAGGATCGGTTTTTAGAGAATTTTGCAATGTTGTGGAACTTATCGAAACGAGGTGGAAAGAATTGAAGGAACTTGAAAGTCTGTTAGATTGGTTTCTTCAGAAGTATTCGGAAAAAGCGAATTAAAAAAAAGGAGGTGTAAGGAATGTCATATTACGATCGAGAGAATGTATTTAAAGGTCCAGGAAAAGCCCAAAGATATTCTAAAGACAGCTTTACGAAAGAGCTGATCGGTAAGGTCGTCAAAATAACGTTGACAAATGGTTCTGTGGTGCAAGGGAGATTGTTGGAGCTTGGAATGTACGATATCAAACTTCAGACTTCTCAGAATCAATTGATCATTTTGAAATCTGCAATTCTAACAGTGGAGGTGCTGTGATGTCTCTAACTACTGAAGAGAAGATTAACTTCATAGTGAAAATACTTCCAAAGTGGAAAAAAGAGCGCTTTATCGGGATGACGTATCTCGCTATAGACGTCGATTACCACATCGCGAGGCTTATCGAGAGAGGTGATGTAACAGCTTGGTGGGTTTACGATCCGAGTGTAGGAGAGTGGACTTACATCTTCGGTATGACAGAAGAACAGAAACAGAGGTACAAGCAGAAGATGGAAAAGGAGGTCAAGAAAACCCGATGAAAAATGATGGCAATCCTGCCACGGATTGCCCACCAGGGAAGGAGTGAGTCCAAATGAAAGACAAAAAAGAAGTATTTAAATTTTCCAACCCATCTTTTGGAATCAAGGAGTTATACAAATGGCATCTGGACGAGATCAAGAAACCTGCCTCTGTCAAGGTTCTTATATCACTGCAAGGAACAGGAAAAACCAGTAGTATGATGGATGATTTCACAACACAGAATGAGGCAATCTGGGTAAAGCAAAGTCGCAAGAAATTGAAGGAAGATCTGGAAAAAATCTCACAGAAGAATGATAAAGCACACATAGTTCTCACCTTAGAAGATTTATGCCAAACATACCTGGAAAACCACGGTACAGTGGATTCTCCCTCTGAGTTGGATCTTGAGGTTGAGCGATACAGGAAGTTGAACATCCCTCCAGACCGAATTCACGGCTTTATCTGTTCTGCAGAAGACTGTCCGTACTCTGAAAGGGATAAGAGCCTCAAAGGATTATCTCTCGTTTCATTTCAGAATCTCAAGACAAGGATTGAACACCTAAAACAGAATCCAACTCTCCTGGGTAAACCTTCAGTCATTTATGTGGATGAGTCTGATGGTCTTCTATCTCCCACCTTACACAAGTTTGAATCGTTCGATGTCTTCAGTACTCTGGTCAATGCAGAAAAGAAGTTGTTGTTTGCCAGCCCATACATGAACATATCAAAGTTTGAGAATGCTGAGGGGATTTTAGATAGCTTCAAAACCGAGTTTGAGCAACTTACTAAAACCAAACAACTCATTGAGGAAAACAGAGATCGGATTAGGGACATCTCTAATGCAATAAAGGTGCTTTCAACAAATTATTTCACCGAATTCAACGTTGAAAAGATGTATGTGGTCTCTGCTCCTCCCATTACGGCATTATTCAGATATGCCATCGAGCATCCTGTCAAGATTATCATTGGAAGTGCAAGGCTCAGACACCACATCATCGAAAGAAACAAGATCATCTTCTTCTTTGATTTGATGCAGACCGAAGCTTTGGATTCTGTGATGTTCAATCCCACCTTGTCAGATCAGTTCAAAGTCACGAAGGGAACAGAGATTACGGCAAGACAGATTGAGATTATATCCTCTCCCACACCATTCGGAAGGACAACAGTTTACAATCTTGCAGTCTCCAAACACTCTCTATCCAAAAACAGATACATCATCTTTAATAAGTCAAGGACAAATCTGACATCAAAGGAAAGGGAACTGTTCGACAGAAGGCTTGAAGAATCTGAAAGTCTGATACAGAAGGGTTTGGAGTATGTTTTCATCACACAATCAGAGCGGTTCCAGAATCCAATGCTGATCACATACACAGGACTTGTGAACCATCTCCAGCGTTTAAAGAAGAAGTACAGAGGAGAAAAATATGGAAAATGGCTGGCACAGACATTCAATCACTACGCATATTTCTCGAATGCAATGCATGGAATGACAGCTTCTGATAAGGGATATGATAGTATAGTCTGTTTTGGAGATGCACTGGATCCTCAGGTCGTTGCCTTTGCCAATAATGTCGGGGTTGCAGAGACACGATTGAGGGGATTCTCTGTGAAACCAGAGACAGATGAACAACTGAAGAGAATAATCTACGAATCAATGATCGCCGAGCTTCTGGAAGCAGTCCATCGATCAAGGGGAACTGTTGATAATGGCATCCGCATCCCTGTCTTGACAATCTCCAACTTTCTTGAACCCGAAGACCCTGCGGATAAGAGAATCATAAATGAAATACTTGCAAAAGATAACATCGATCTCCACTCCCTGAATGAGGATATGAAGCAGGTGGAGAGGAGGAAGATGTATCTTGAAGCTGATAAGATAGTCAGGGACATGGGATTGGATTTATGATACTCTTAATATTTAAACTTTATTCCATTTTTTTCTATTAGTATTTAAACGTTGACCTTTGGTCACTGTTTTCAAATGGAGCCTTTATTTTCCGAGTTCTCCTTGCAACTCAAACCCTATTAGATAATATAGAGACAATTTCTAACAACTTATTAATTTTGGCTCTTGATTGATCTTTCAGGGAGATTACAGTGAATTCATGGCCAATGCTGTATGAAAAGGTTCCTTTATCTCTTATTTTCCCTTTTTTTCATCCATTCTTTATGGAATTTCCACAGCTCACGCTATCATCCCCTTCTTTTTCATCCTTATCATGCACATGAGGTTGTGCCCAAGACACATGAACATGCACTTTACCCGAACCCTTGGGATAGTGGTAACGAAGACATGACCACCATGGAATATTGTTTTGATGACGGAATATGGTCTTTCACCCCTGGATCGCTTCCTTGTTATTCTTATATTCCGGCGGATGCTTTCCACAGGCAGCTTGTATCCCTTCAGGGATCTATCCATGGTTGCGTCTATCCCCCTTCCTTCAACGCCAAAATATCCCTTGTCCTTGTAATTTACGATGCCGGGTATGCTCAGGTCTATCTGCGAATCATGAACGGATGCTGTTGTCACGGCATAATTATGTATCATGTCATTTTCCACACACTGCCCGGTATGCAGCTTGTGCCCGAAATGTGCCTTTTTGTTCTTAACAGCCCATGTGCCATCCTTGGATCTCCTTGTCTTCGCATTCCTGCGTTCATCTTCCCGCTCTTTCTTCTTCCTTTCTCTTTCGATCCTCTTCGCTGCCTTCATCTCATTCTTTGACGGCTCAGTTTCAGGGTTTTCCTTATCGGCTGGTTTCTCAGGGAATTCCGGATCAATCTTTATTGTGCCGTCACCTTTCTTCCTCTTTCCATGACCGGGATCGGATTCAATGAAAGTGGCATCTTGTATTGTGCCCTTCCTGACCGTTATGCCCTTCTCCTGGAACTGCTTCTAGATCGATTTCCATATCTTCTTGTCCTTGTGGTTATTGGCTATCCTCTCCCTGAAAAGCCAGATGGTTCTTGCATCCGGCACGGATTCCGGGTAATCCAGGAAGTTCATGAATCTTATATTTGAGTAGAGCTCGATCTCCATGGTCTCGTCAACAAGACCGTATAAGGACTGTAGAAACATGATCTTCACCATGAATACAGGATCAAAGTTTGGCCTGCCACCCTTTTCTGTATCATTTTTGTAAAGATCAGAAAGGAGAGGCTTGATTCCATTCCAGTCTATTATATCCTTCATGTCTGAAAGCCTGTCGCCAAACTTCTTCAACTGTTCATATTTCTCGCGGAGACCGTAATTCATTATGTCCATGCGTATTGATCGGGATCGCATGAATAAAGCTTTTGGTTAAAAAGTATCAGGATTATCTGCTGAAATGTGGATTCTTAAGAGCATGGATATATTAAGTTGGTTCAGGTGACACTGGAAATGTGAGAGTAGTTTTTAGAAAATGTCTACAATAAGCAAATTCACAGGAATATAAATTTCTTCCTGTTGGGAGAATCCTTGAAAACGGTTGTTTCTTAAAAACATGAACCGGTCGATATCTTACTGAGGCATCAAGCGGGTTGTGGAGATCAATACACATGTAGCGTCAGGCTGCCGGATATGAGATTG
>JAKADQ010000115.1 GCA_021820405.1 Thermoplasmata archaeon
AGCCTGGCACCCTCAAGCCTGACGCCTTTTCCTGTTTTAAGAGGCATCCCGAAGGAGGAAACTCCGATGGCCCCAGTCTGATCTCTCAACATATATTGATATATTTTTCTCGTTTCTCCATCCTTTTCATAATCCTTTACTTTCTCGTCCTTGAGGACCCCCTCGACAGTGACAAATTTATCCTTAATGTTCAGATCCTTGATGCTGTAATATCGATAACTTCTTTTTACTTCAATATCATCCGTGAGAAACTTGAATTCAGTCTTTTGATCGAAATAGATCCGAACCTTATCCTTGAAGGTCTTGGAATAACATCTCTTTATTTCATACACATCTTTCTCTCTAACTGTCTGTGGTATTGACCATGCTGTGTATGGAAGAACACCGGTATCATCACCAAGAAGCCCGTAATGGTATGTGAGTTTTCCCTTGGACGTTTCTGTTTCCTTGCTTGATATGGACAGTATTTTTGCCTTTATATTCAGTTCCATTATGTCTCCATTTATATCCGAAATCTTTGTCAACTTTTCCTCTGGCATCCTATTCCCAATTCCATAAATGTTATAGACTTATCGATTGTATATGGCAACAATAAAAATAGATTAAATATTATCTGGTATTATAGTCTCGGAAGTGTACATTGTTTGATAGGCATAATAGGTGGAAGCGGAATTTACAATCTCATAGAAGTTGAAGAGAGCAAGGTCATCGACACCCCCTATGGTGTTCCATCCTCTGAAGTTGAAATTGGCAATTTTCATGGAAAGAAGGTCGCTTTCATTCCAAGACATGGGAAGAAGCACAATATCCCACCGCATATGGTAAATTACAGGGCAAATATATGGGCTCTGAACAGCATCGGTGTTGATGAAATCCTCGGTATCAATGCTGTTGGATCACTCAATGAGGATATGGCACCAGGGGATGTCGTCATTCCTGATCAGTATATCGATTTCACAAAAAACAGGAAACTGACCTTTTATGACGGCCCCGATGTTGTGCATATATCTTCGGCAGATCCTTTCTGCCCGAGGATGAATGATGAATTATTTGCTTCATCCGCCGAATATGGAAAGACACATAAGGGCGGTGCCTATATGGTTATAGAGGGCCCAAGATTTTCAACGAGAGCAGAATCGAAAATGTTCAAGCAGTTTGCTGATATTATAGGGATGACACTTGTCCCAGAAATTAATCTTGCCAATGAAATGGCAATGTGCTATTCCATGATTGCAACCGTTACTGATTACGACGTGTGGTCTGAGACACCTGTTGAAGCTTCAGAAGTGATCAGAATACTCAAAGACAATGAGGAAAAAACGGAAAAAATTGTAGAACGTTTCCTTTCTAATCATAATGAGAAGAGAACATGCCAGTGTTCAAAGAGACTTGATAGCGCGAGGTTATAAAATTGATGAAAATTAAATTTTTAGGAGGAGCTGAGGAAGTAGGGAGATTGGGAATAATAATAGATATGGAGGGAAAAAAATACCAGATCGATTATGGAGTTATTCCCGAAAAACCACCCCTGTTTCCAATGCCGCCAGAAGAAATAGACGGATTGTTCATAACCCATTCCCATCTTGATCACATCGGTGCAATGCCCATGTATTTTCAGGATGAAGGCGTGGACGTTTTTGCAACGGAAATGACTGCGAATACCACCAGGCCGATGCTGAACGATTCCATAAAGGTAACATCCCTGGAGGGTTACGTGGAACGATTCAACAGAGAGGATGTGGAGAGCATGTATACCATGATGAACATGCTAAGATATGGTGAGAAGATATCGCTTGATGATACTGTAATAACACCATATTCTGCCGGTCACATACCTGGATCAACCATGTGGAAGTTTGAGAATTCAGACGAGATCATGATCACGGGTGATCTTTATACAAGGGATTCCAAATTACTTTCCGGTGCAAAACCAAGAAAGACCAGGAATCTGATAATAGAGAGCACCTATGCAGGAAAAAACCATGAGGAGAGAGAGGAGGTAAGGAAAAGGCTCAGGGACAGAATTTCAGAGGTTGTGGAGCACGGCGGAAAGGTGGTGTTGCCATCCTTTGCGATGGGAAGGATGCAGGAACTGATCATGTCCCTTTATGATCTTCCATATAAGATTGCAACCGATGGAATGGGAAACCTGATAACAAGCATATATCTGAATACACCCGGTTACCTCAGATCCGAAAAGGAGTTCAGAAAGGCCGTGGCAAGGGTTAAGGAAGTACGTGGAAGAAAGATGAGAGAGCATATGGAGGATGTTGATATTATCATCTCAACATCAGGTATGCTTGATGGCGGACCTGCCCTGGGATATATTGAAAAGTATGTTCATGACCCGAAAAGTGCCATATTCATGACCGGATATCAGGTTGAAGGCACAAATGGAAGAAATCTGATGGAAAAGGGTACACTTAACATATCAGGGGCTGAAGTTAAACCCGATATGCAG
The DNA here is from genome assembly GCA_021820405.1 of Thermoplasmata archaeon. GTDB lineage: Archaea > Thermoplasmatota > Thermoplasmata > Thermoplasmatales > Thermoplasmataceae > Cuniculiplasma. The sequence goes on from JAKADQ010000115.1 coordinate 2,462, forward strand.
GTGGAATTTTTCGATATGTCTGCCCACGCAGGCCATGACGATCTTGTTCAGTTCATAAGGGATTGCCAGCCGGAAAATGTGATCCTTTGCCATGGTGATCAGAGAGAGGCAATCGTTGATGACCTTGCCAATTACAATGTTATATTGCCTTTCAACGGCAAGGAATTCAAGATCGAATAGATCATCTGAAAAACTTATTTTTTCATTTTCTTTCAAAGGTTGAGTGATAACACTGCATCCAGTATGAACTGAATTGCAAATCCAGCCACGAACAGACCGAATATCCTTGTTATGGCCTTCATGGATTTGTCGCCAAGGGCCCTGGATATAGGTGTGGCAAACCAGAACAGGACTAAAACTATTATGAAGATCGACACGACAGATATTATGGTGAGAAGCATTGAGGTCAGGCTTTGTTTTGAAAGTATTATAACAAGGGAAATTGCACCAGGGCCAGCAAGAAGTGGAGTGGCAAATGGAACAATCCCGAGATCCGGATTCTTGAAGGTTTTTCCTGTAGATTTTGGCCGATCACCTTCCCTGACCATTTCCACTCCCATGATGAGAAGAATAATTCCGCCTGCAATCTGAATGGCCATTATTGATATTCCCATCAGATAGAGTATGGTCGATCCGATAAGGGTGAATACAACCAGAATCATGGTTCCGTAGACGAATGCATCCTTTGTTGCGGTTCT
>JAKADQ010000023.1 GCA_021820405.1 Thermoplasmata archaeon
GCTTTTGCGGTTTACTCAACAAATTTCATAGCATTTTCTAATGCGATCCCGATTCTGGGGAGTGTATATGGCATCTCGATAGTGATTCGGGGTTTCCTGCCTCTTCTCCTGCCGAAAAAATGGCTTTTCAAGAATCTACCCATATTTCATTTGACATTCTTGGCATTAATTATCATGTCATCCATTCTTCTAAGTAACATAGTGGTCTACCTTGTAGGAATCTCGATATCTGTGTTCTTAGGGATGTTTACAGGCAGTTATATTTATAATCTTGAAATAACTTGGTCTAAAAATCTGAAGGATGCGTCAAAGTTCTTCTCTGTAATTACCGGTGTTCAATCAATTGCGTTTCTTATTGCCCCTATCTTAACCTATTTAACGCCAAATAAGAATCTTTTTTTAAGTATTCTCTTGGTACTCATAGCACTTGTTTTGATCTTTCTGGCATACTTTCGGTTTTTTTCTAACATCGGAGTGCAAATGAAATTCTTTTCCGGAAATATGAGACAAGTGAAAAAAATTTATCCTATAATCTTTCTTGCCAGTTTTAACTGGTTTCTGCAATATCTATGGATGGGGGTGGTCTTTGCCTTGGGTGTAAAGCAAGGAATTCCTGATATTGTCGTGTTATCTGCAGTCGAAGGGGAGACTATACTGTACATGGTACTTCAGTTTGGGATTAGCATTCGGGGGTTCATGTCTGTAGCCAAAATCAGAGTTGGTTATTATCTGATATGTATTTATATTATACTGGTGACTACATTTGTGTCCCTGGATTTTTACAAGGTCAGCGAAATCCTATTTGTAGTACTCCTATTCTCGTTCGCAGTTGTTTCGGTCCTGCTTGAACCGTTGGTAGATACGCTCCTATCTGCATCAGAAAGTGCATCTGAAAATTCAACTCTGGTTGTGGCTTTCAGATCGATTGGTGGAGGAATCGGCTATGCTATGGCATCGTTCTTGCTTATTATTTGAAGCGTTGAAATAGCTATGTTGATACCTGTAGGATTCATAAATTAGAGTTACTCTTGCTGAATCCTTATTCAGTAGACGTTGAAATGTTCAAGATTGAAGATAATGATGATCATAAGCCGTTAGATAATGTGATGTTTTACGGCATATCAGCAAAGAGATACTGTCTGTATAAAATTGAAAATGATAAGATTAACATACTGAAATATTCCACTCATGGCTTAGGACACCTCAAGGATATTGACGGCGAACAGATATGGAAATCTATTCTTACAAAGGATTTCAAGGGATATGATAATAAGATATCAGTATCCCAGATAACCATTTCGAAGCCTTCAATCCTTAATCGTTTTAAGAAAATGAATTCCGATAAGCCGTATGGTAAACAGATCAAGCCTTTCAATTTCATGCTTATCGGATCAGAGAAAAACGATGTTATTCCATGCTTGCCCTATCGTAAGGATTTCAACGGCTTACAGTATGAGAAATTCGTTGATTATAAGAGCAATACATCCTCTGATAAACTACTGTTGCCTTCAACCGAATATTGGCATACCTTAGAGGATATCCTAACACAATACGTAAGGCATAATGATAACAAGTTTGATTACGATGATGAAGGAATAGCCCATAGGAAACATATCATCGCTGACAGGATTAGATACATCGGTAAGGAAACGAATAACCTTGATGAAACACAGATTACCGGTATTGAAGAGGATGACTATCTGGAATATGATAACCTCCGGGAATTCTACAACTGGATTCTATCACTGAAGCCCAGGGATGTTAAGGATGAGGGAATATCACAACAAGCCCTCTACAAGATCAAAACGAAGATAAGGAGTGGAAACCGTCTAAATCTAAAGGTTAAGGTTGTTCAAATTCTGTTAACATTGTCTAAAAGTAATTATTTAATAAACAGCAAATGTTAAAAAATTTAAAACATGTAAACATCTGTTAAACTCGTAAAGGCCTCTGTTAACTTTTAACATTTACAAACCTTCAAAATTGATCAATATTGGTCATAATTCCTTTGCGTTAACTCAGATATCAATAAATAATATTCCCAAATTAATATAATTATTTCTAAAAATCACAACTTTTTTTGGTCTTATCTATATCCCCGCAAATATAATGGGGCTGCCCGGATTTGGACCGGGGTCTCAGACTCCCAAAGCCCGTAGGATACCAAGCTACCCCACAGCCCCTCGTACAACGGAAATATAAATTGAAATAAAAACTTACTCATGATGTGATGGTATCGCCATAATAGCAAAATCAAAGGAAATTGAGATAAACCTTTCGTTGTTTTTGAACCAAAGCAATTCTCCAAAGGCTATTTCCATATTTTCTCTAAATACAATAATGCCATAGGCAAGTATTTGTTGTACTTTGGCAGTAGACAAATTAATGATGGAAAAGGTCGCTTTTGATTAGAAAGGCAAAAAATAAGATCCAGGATTGGAATATTCCCATTTTGAAATAGTAGGCAGAATTCAATTATTTCAATTTGTGATAATTAAGGATATTTGGTGGGGTTGAATTTTTATAATTCGACTTAGAATCTTAAGCAATAAACCTTTTGTTAATTAAATATATATCCCTATTGTGCAAAATGTAGGTACATATGATAGAGGTTTCAAATTTCTTCTAGTATCCAGGGCTGCTAGAAGTGTTTCTCTGAGTTTTTCTGCCATTTCATATCCACTGTACCTTAGTCTGATCGGTTTCAGTAACGTGGATGTCGGCCTTATGGCTTTTCTTGTTATTTTATTCACAATCTTACAGACAATTCTCCTAGGTGCCCTTGGGGACAGAGTTGGATACAGAACAACTCTCTTTTTGGGGGAAATTTTTCCTCTCGTCTCCTTAACTTCACTTTTCTTTGTCAAATCTGGCCCGTTGATTTATCTATCGGTGATAGGAGGAATCGGAGGTGGCCCTGGAGGAATGAGAGGGGCATTCTCTCCAGGGACGACAGCAATTGTTGCGAAGAACTGGCAGGACCCATCATCAAGAATCAACAGGCTTGGAATGATAACATCCATAGGAGCCTTCTTTTCAACCTTTGGGGGAGTTCTGGTCATAATGAGACAATATGTGGAATTCCTGTTTGGATCCTCTGGCTCCTATCGTTTCCTCTTTGGAGTCAGTGCCTTACTTGTTTTCATATCTCTGATATCCATAATTTTTGTAACCGAGAGAAATGTTGCTCCTGTTAAAAAGAAAAAGTTAATCACCTCAGGTTCAAGAAACCATCTTGGCAAGGTGATGCTCGCTAATGCCTTCAATGGTGCAGGCATTGGCCTGTCTATGCCCATTATTTCGCTCTGGTTTAAGGTTATGTATCCCTATGCGACCAGCACAGAAATTGGTATTGTATTTACAATTTCGTATATTTCCACTGGTACTGGTTCCTTTTTGGCTTCTAAAATAAAAATGAGAGGTGAAAGGGCCGGGAAAATTGGAGCCTATGGGAGAATGCTTCAGGGGTTTCTGATGATTCCCCTCGCATTTTCTCCATTTCTCTGGATCGCAGGAACCATATATGTTTTTAGAATGGGAATCGCAGGATTTGGCACACCTTCGCGAAGTTCGATCAACGTTGGCGGCCTCAAGGAAGGGGATTATGGGGCAGGGTCTGGATTTCAGGCCAGTGCTGCAAGGGTGGCCCAAACCACATCGGGTTCGTCCGGATATCTTATGGATGCGTACACTCCATTGCCAGAATTTCTAGGAGGTTTAGTCCAGCTAGGGGCAGGCATTATCTTTTACATCCTTTTTGTGTCAACAATCCATAAGAGTTCCATAAAAACTGAGGAAAAAAGTGATTCGGAGATTCATCCAATAAAATAATAACTATTTACACATCTAAGGATAATGAAGGCGTTTGAGGAATTCGAAATTGGTGATTGCAGGTTAAAAAACAGATTTGTAATGGCTCCAATGATCTCCAATCTGGCAGATACAGACGGATCAACCAATGAGGTTCATACAGCATATCTCACTGAACGGGCAATTGGGGGTTTCTCCCTGATTATGACAGAATATTCCTTTGTGCCCTCAAGGACGAGCAGAGGTTCGAGAAACCAATTATCATTTGCAAGGCCAGAACAGATTGGCAGATTCAAGAGGCTTTCAGAGAGGGTCCACGGGAACGGTTCTAAGATATTTGCGCAGCTGGTTCACGCAGGGGGCAAGGCAATTGTTGAGAATGGTGAACCGGCTCTGGCCCCATCTCCAGTCCCATACAATGGAAGGATTCCAAAGGAGCTGGATCAATCAGAAATGGAAGCAATACGGGATGCTTTCGTAAGATCTGCAAAGATTGTGGAAGATTCAAACTTTGACGGAATCGAATTGCATGGGGCTCATGGCTATCTGTTGCAGGAATTCATGTCGCCATCCTTAAATCTGAGGAAAGACAGATATGGGGGGAGCCTTCAAAACATGTTAAGATTTCCACAGGAAATCATTGATTCCATAAGGGAGGAGGTGTCCATACCCGTTGGAATAAGGCTGAGCCTGTACGAGGACGATCCAGATGGATATTCTCCAGAACACGGCATCAAGATTGCCGAAAATTTGAGAAATATTGATTACGTACACTTTTCCGCCGGGAGGAATGCCCCACCGGGGTCTTCCGCGTCGTACTACTCAAGCCATAACCATATAATCAGGCATATCCGGGGAAATCTTAAAATTCCTGTCATAGGAGTAGGATCAGTCACATCCATGGAAGATGTTGAGGAGGCTCTGAAAACAGTTGATCTCGTGGCACTTGGCAGGGCGGCTCTGGCCGATCCATTTTTTCCAAAGAATTTGATGAAAGGGAGGGAGCCAAGGCCATGCATCAGATGCAATCAGGCATGCAGGGATCTAGCTAACGGACAGGTGAGATGCACAGTAAATCCAGTCACAGGAAACGAGTCATCCTTCATCCCCATTCAAGGAAAGGGAAAGGTCAAGATAGGAGGTGGGGGTGTCGCAGGCATGGAGGCTGCAATAAATCTTGCAAGGATGGGCTTCAATGTTACCATCTTTGAAAAATCGGGCAGGCTTGGAGGACAGCTGAACGAAATTTCAGATCCCAATAAGATCAGGGACTTTTCAAAATTGCTTGCATTCTATCTGGAGAGAATTAAGGGATTTTCCATTGAAGTTATTCTCAATAAAAGTGTAAAAAGGGATGATGTTGACCTATACATGATTCCGGAAAAAACATATGAAAATATTGGCCGGGAAGATGAGATCTTTATAGATTCAAACATATACAAGCATCTGGATCAGGCCATCGCTCTGGCGGCAAATTCAAAGGTCTATATGACTGAACGATCCCTGGATTCAATGGATCGACACAGGCGAATTGAATACAGGAGAATAGCATTGGAATCTGGAATAAAGTTTGTGGAAAACGTAGATTCAAGGTTTAAAAGAAGTTTTTATGAAAAAAGGCAATATGACCTGTATCAGGCAATATTGCAAGGCCTCTGGAGCGCAAGGGCTTATGCTCAATATAAAAGAGTCGATTAGTCAAGGCGATCGCCCATAACTTTTCTCTCCCTTCTCCTCCTTACCTGTTGGATCTCCTCCATTTCATCATCAGTGAGGGACACATTTTCCTGCTCGATCTCCACAATACATTCAGGTGGTATCTCCATGGCCAGAAAGACTTCTTTGGAAGCTCTGTAAATTGGTTTATCAGCCATCTCCATTTTTGTTCGGTTAATGCCAATGATCAGTGGGTTATCAACATGGAATCTTCCTGAAACGTACGCTTTTCTGAATGTGGATGACATGTGGATGTATGTTTTGTCGGATGGGCTTATTCCAGTCTCCCTTATCAATTCATATTCCTCGGGCGTGGTCTGATAATACACCATTTCAGGTATATCGGACGTTGGAAGATCTGAAAGATCAACAGGAATGGTATGATCATAGGTTGCCCTTATCTCTTTCTTTTCATTTACCTGGTACCGGCCTTTTTCATCTGTAAGCCCAAGGGACTCAATGTGTAATGGTGTGAGCCAACCGTATCTTCTTTTTTGCGCCTTAATGGCCGGAACTATGGAGTATATTCGTGCATATCCATGGGAATCCAGCCTTATGCCGTAGTTTTCTGGAAAATGCCTTAACATTCCTGCCAGGATTCGACCTATTGCCCAGACCTCATCTGGAAACATCAGCCTTTTTCCAGGCTCCCCGCAAATTGGGCACTTAATCCCCCTGAAAGGTCCATCCTCATTGCACACCCTGAGTTCTTTTTCCTCATTCATCACCTATTTTCCCTCCAGATAGTCAGCAACATCATCGGATACGTTCATTGTACTGTAATCCGTCATTATGGTATCTGTAACCGAAAGGCCATCTGCCACTTTGCTTATTTTCTGAGCTGCACCATTTACAAAGAGGCCATGGGTAGCTGCAACAAATATCTTTTTGGCCCCTGCATTTTTAAGTATTTCGGTTGACCTCAGAATCGTACCGCCGGTTGATATAATATCATCAACCAGAAGTATATTCTTTCCTTTTGCATCAATTTCCTGTTTTTCATACTCAACGGTGGTTGAATTTATCCTCTTTTTGTGCAGATATGTGCTTGATATTTTCAATTCTGCGGCAACAATTTCTGCTCTCTTAAGTGCTCCGTCATCGGGTGCGATTACAAGATCTATGCCATGCCCTCTGTGGGCTTTTGCGATGGTCTTAGCTGCCTTAAAATCATTACATTCTTTTGTTGTATATTTGAATGAAGCCTCATCATGTATGTCTACTGTTATTATTCTGTCTACAGAACTGGAAATTGCGCGCATCAATACTTTGGAGGATATAGCTTCACCTTCCTTATAAATCATATGCTGTCTCGAATATCCAAAATATGGAATAACCATGGTCGTCCTCGATGGTTTCTGTTCCTCGATTGCATCAAGCAAGAAAAGTAATTCCAGAATCTCCTCATCAGATCGGGTATTTCCAACCACAATTACATCCTGATCGTGCAATCTTTCAGGCACTCTTATGTACATTTCTCCATCTGGAAATCTTTTCTTTTCAACATAACTCAGATGAAGCATTGACCTGGCTGCCATCTTTCCAGCAAAATCTGATGTTTTTTGAGTAGAAACTATATACATTATAATGGAGATATTTCATTTTTATATATAATCTGGCATACTCCGGCAGTTTTACGAAATGGCAATTGCAATGAAAGACAGAACGATGTTTATAACCGTAAGATAGAAGCCGAAGTATAAGCTGAAAGTTACGCCAAACTTGTTTTCAAGATCATTGTTTCCTACAATGAAAAATATTACCGCAAGTAAGCTTCCGACGCCTGCAATAAGCGAAAGTGCCCTGATTTCATTTTTCTTTCTCTTTCCAAAGCTTGCTATGACCGCACCGAGTGAACCCGCAATCGCCAAAATTATTCCACCGAGGGAAACCAGAAAATAGTTCACAAGGTTATCTGATTTCTCATTCCACCAGTAGGTCGAATTGGAATAATCCCTTGAATAGATCGTTCTTGCATTTACGCTGGTATGTTCCGATATGCCCCAGTAATAAGCGTCTTTGTTATATGATACTTTCAGCAGTAAATTCCCACCTGAAACATTATACTCCGATTCTGGCAGTATGAGTGCAGATATGGATAGAGCCAGGACAATTACCATAAGTATTGCCACCAGACGATTGTTTTTCATTGGCATATTAATTTATTATTATATTTAATTGTTCCTAATTATGATTATTAGATAACTACATAAATGAAAAGTAAGTTTCTTTGATGATCAGTAGAATGTTTGTTTTTTCAAAAAGTTCGGGTGGCCGATATGTTTTGTCATCTGTTTTCTCTTTCCCAACGTTTCCTGAAATATATTGAAAAAGTAATTTTTTAATTTCCCCTATGGCAAGCTCACTTCCTCTTGAGAAATTCTTCCATAGACTTTTTGCTCTCATCAGAAGGAACCACATCTATGAAGGTTTTCTCCTCTATATCAAAAGATTTCATAAAGTTAGTTTTCCAGGTTTCCCTCATTGCTAGTTTCATTCCAGTAATCAATCTGGAATCCCTTTCACTCAGGGATTCAATTATATTCTTATATTCCATATAATTTTGCACAATGTCCTGAATTATACCAAGATCCAATGCTCTTTGCGCATCGATAATTTTTCCTGTTAGGGAAAGATACATTCCATTTGAATATCCAATGTGCATTGGAAAGATAGAATTTCCACCTGCTCCTGCATTTACACCTATTTTTATTTCAGGTTGCCCTATTTTTGCGTCAATCGACGCTATCCTGAAATCTGCCCACTGTGAAATTTCGAAGCCTCCTCCAAGGGAGAAACCGGTGAGAAAAAATACTGTGATCTTTTCACTGTCGCGGATAGCTGAGGTAAGTTGTCTCATAGTTTTCCTAAAGTTTATTGCATCATCGCGATTCATATCCAGAAGTTCATTTATATCTGCCCCAACTGAAAAGTCATTCCCTCCAGATCGTACTGAAATTACCGTTATATCTGGATCATCATTAAATTCCCTGATAATCCTCATCATTTCCAGGATCATGTTCAAATTTAACGCATTCCTCTTTTCAACCCTGCTTAAAATTACCTCTCCAATTTTGCCATTTTTTTCCTTACTTACTGAGGACACATTTTAAGATACAAACTCAATTAATTAAATGTGTTGCATCTTATATTCTTTTATCCTTATTGTTCATGAGATATTTCCAACGATAACTCAAAAACAGATCAATGTATTCGGAAAATTTTATCATCCACGCATTGCCTGAAATTTTTTTATAGGCCGTAATTCCAGAAAAGGAATGGAATCAGTGAAAAATTGTTATTGCTAGTCAGGAGAGCTTTCTGAAACTGTTTCTCTTTCTACTTACATCTTTACCTTAAGTGTTACTGATTTTGAAAAGTTTATTTCATCTCCATCATTGACTTTATATCTATTACCTTTTTCTAATTTTGTAACCTTTCCACCAGAAATAAGCCATGTACCATTCTTGCTTGTTTCAAGCTCCTGAATTTCAACTCCATCGTCTTCAACATAGATCCTGATCTGTTCCCGTGAGATGTATTGGAGTTTCAGTTCGTCTTCAACATTTTTTTCAAAATCAGCCCTTCCTAGGTTTCTGGTTTCTGCGATTGGCAGTTCAGCCCCTGTGGAGAAAACAAGTCTAACTTTAGAGTGATCTTCATCCATAAATGTTAATTGGAACAAAACATAAAACAGTTTTCTAATATTACATGAAATGTGGGGTTCTAAGAAACTATTGAATCAATTATAAAAAATTTTAAATATTGGTATTTTTATCAATCTCTAAAATATCTCTTAGAAATGTAGATTCGTAGAATTAAATTTAAATAAAAAGTCTTCATTGGGCAATCAGGATTTTCATGTTTGTTGATGCAGGCTCAGTATTAGGTGCAATAGCTGCTTTGGTTGCAGTTCCAGCTACGGGTTCAGGTACTGGTTCGACCGTAAATTATACTTATGCACTTGAAGCAATAGCTGCTGCAATAGCCATTGCGGGTGGTTTGATAGGAACTGGAATGGCGCAGCAGGGAATTGGTGCTTCAGGTATGGGAATTATAGCTGAGAAACCAGAAAAATTTGGTCAGGTTATTATATTCTTCGTTATACCAGAAACCCTATGGATTATAGGATTGGTGCTTGGTATAATTCTCCTTAAGGGAGTCCTGTGAGTTACAGATGTCATCGGGCGACATTATATCCAGTATCGAAGAAAAGGCTAAAAAAGAACTTGCCCGGATAAACTCCGAGTGTGACACGAAATTAAAGGAGATTGACGATCGCAGGAAGGAAGCTCTGGAAGAGATCCAAAAGAAATGGAATAAGAAGATTCAAGAAGATATGGGAAACTTAACCAGGAGAGGAGAGGACGAGTCCATACTGGAATACAGAAGCATAATTATGAATAAAAAGTCATCCGAGGTTGAATCCTTTATCGAGAACTCTGAGAGTTTTTACGATAAAATAAGGGAGTTGAAGGGGTACGATTCCTTCATTGCTGACGCAGTATCAAAGGCACTTAAAGAACTTGGCAAAAATTGCACTGTTATAGTTTCTCCTAAAGATAAGAAGTTAGTTTCAAAAATAGAGGGTGACTTTAAAACAAAAGAGATATCCGGCCAACAAGTAGGGATAGTTGCCATATCTAAGGACGGAAAAAGGACTTTAGATCTTACACTCCATTCTTTGATTCTTGAAAACAGGCAAGAATTAGAAGAAATGCTAGTATCTATTATGGGTGCAAATTAATGGATGCAACTTATGCAGGCTCAGCAGCCAAAGCCAGGATTTTGAAGAACGATCTTCTTACTCAGGATGAGTTTAACAGAATCATTGATGCAAAAAATCCAACAGATATAATAGCAATTCTGGATGGCACTCCATATCAGGAGCATCTCAAGGCACTCTCCACATTTTACACAGGCTATGATCTTCTTGAGCTGGCCTCAACACGTAGAATGATATCCTTCATACTGAAAATCGTTGAAGCTCCTCCGTCAGGAGCAATGGAGCCCATAAAAAGTTACGTTTCACGATGGGATATTGACAGTATAAAGAGTATACTGACGGCAAAATTTCTGGGAAAAAAGGTAGAGAAAGATGATCTTTTCATAGTTGACGCCAAGAGATTTCCCATCGGCCTAACAAGCAATCTCATAACCAAAGAGGACTATTCGTTGATGATCAATGAAAACGATGTGGAAAGTATCACAAAATATCTGACAAAGCTTGGCTACGGAGTGTATATGCTCAGGTTTATGGATGAATATCGAAAGGAGAAAGATATATCCGTTTTGCTATATGCTTTGGATGTAGCCTATTTTTCAAGGTTAATAGATTCAATTAAATTCTACAGAGGTGACGAGGAGACCCTGAGATATTATTTCAGGCGGCAGGTAGACATCAAAAACATGATGACTGCAATAAAGGCTAAAGAATTGAGTCTGGATTTCACGTCAATAATATCAGGGATAATTGAATTCGGCAATATTCCTGTTGAACAGATAAGGAATATGTACAATTCACAGGATACAGATTCCATGATAGAGAATGTACTGAAAATCTTTGAAGTTGAGGAGAGCGCAGAAATCAGATCTCTGAATCTTGGCGACCTTGAATTTCTTATAAAGAAACACGTGTTTAAAAAGAATGTACCTAAGCTCTCTTCGCAGTCTAATTCATTAGGTGCAATATTTAACAGTATAATACTGGCCGAGAATGAAAGGAACAATCTCAGGACAATATTTGCATCCAAGGCCCATGGGCTTGGAAAGGAACAGATAATGAAGATGTTGGTGCTATAATGGAAAGGTTCGGTGAAGGTTCGGGAAGGATTTGCGTAATTGGTGAAAGGGCTATTGCACTGGGTTTCAGGTTGATCGGAATAGCTGATTCCTATGAATACACTGGTGAAGAAGGTGTTTCAAAGCTCGAAGAACTATCAAAATCAAAGAAATATTCGGTAATTTTCGTTAGCGAAACGCTTAAGAAATATATGGATAAGAGATTAATGACCTATTATGAGAGTGTAATGAATCCGCTCATTATGTTCATCCCATTGCCTGGTGAGGATAACGAAGAATCTCTATCTGCCATGGCAAAAAGGATACTGGGCGTTGATATAGGAAGGTGAAAAATATGGGTAAAATTGTCAGGGTTTCAGGCCCTGTTGTGACAGCTGAGGATATTGAAGGTTCCAAGATGTACGATGTGGTTAGAGTAGGCGAAATGAACCTGGTTGGTGAAATCATAAGGATTACGGGAAACCGTGCCACAATACAGGTTTATGAGGATACAAGTGGAATTAAGCCTGGCGAAAAGGTTGAAACTACCGGTAAGCCTCTTTCTGTAGAATTGGGCCCAGGCCTTCTTAAATCCATATACGACGGTATACAGAGGCCACTGGATGTTATTAGAGATAAAACAGGGGACTTCATAAAAAGGGGGTATACAGCGTCGCCACTTGATACAAAAAAGGAATGGGATTTCGTCCCTGTTGTTAAGAAAGGGGACGTTATAAAACCAAGGCAGATTTTAGGCACCGTACAGGAAACATCACTTATCGAGCATAAAATAATGGCTCCCTTCAACGTTTCTGGAACTGTTGATGAGATATCTGATGGTAAATTGAAAATTACGGATGTTTTTGCCCATATTAAAGGGAAGAATGGGGACACAAAATTAACCATGAGGCAGGATTGGCCTGTGAGATCAATAAGGGGAGTTAAATCCAAGTTGCCTCCGTCAATACCTTTGATCACAGGGCAGAGGGTTATCGACACACTCTTTCCTGTGGCAAAGGGTGGAACTGTGGCAGTCCCGGGACCGTTTGGTTCAGGAAAGACTGTGGTACAGCATCAGTTGTCAAAATGGGCTGACAGCGATATAGTTGTTTACGTTGGATGTGGAGAAAGGGGAAACGAAATGACTGAGATCCTCACAACTTTTCCTGAGCTCCAGGATCCAAAAAGTGGAAAGCCCCTTATGGAAAGAACCATATTGATAGCCAACACATCAAATATGCCTGTTGCCGCAAGAGAGGCCAGTATATACACCGGAATTTCAATAGCGGAATATTACAGGGACATGGGATATGGCATAGCCCTGATGGCAGACAGCACCTCAAGATGGGCTGAGGCATTGAGAGAGATCTCAGGAAGACTTGAGGAGATGCCCGGGGAGGAGGGTTATCCGGCATACCTTGGAAGGAGGCTTTCAGAATTCTATGAAAGATCCGGCAATGCGATCATAGACGGGTCTCCGGATAGAAACGGATCAATAACCATAGTGGGTGCAGTATCACCACCAGGTGGAGATATATCTGAGCCAGTATCCCAGAATACACTGAGGGTGACCAGGGTTTTCTGGGCTCTAGATGCATCTCTTGCATCGAGAAGGCATTTTCCGTCAATTAACTGGCTTAACTCTTATTCCCTATATCTTGGAGAACTTCTTCCATGGTTTGGAGAGAATGTTTCAAAGGACTGGCCTGAAATAAATGGAAAAATGATGTCAATTCTGCAGAAGGAGGCCGAATTGCAGGAAGTTGTCCAGCTTGTAGGTTATGATGCACTCCCTGACAAGGAGAAGGCAACACTTGACGTGGCAAGAATAATCCGTGAAGATTACCTTCAGCAGAGCGCCTTCGATGAGGTTGATCAGTACTGCTCTGTTAAGAAGCAGAGTGTGATGATGAATCTTATAATGTTCTACTCAGATCAGGTGGAAAAGGCTACCTCTGCAGGAGTGAGTATGGAGGCAATACAGAATATACCTTCAAAGGAGAAGATTTCCCGAGTTAAGGAGGTTAAGGATAAAGATCTGCAAGCGTATGTTGCCGATGCTATGAAATCCATTGAGAATGATATCAAAGCAATAAGGGGTGACAGATAATGGTAAAAGTTGGTTATAAAAGTATAAGAGAAATCAGCGGGCCTCTCATTTTCGTGGAAGGAATCAGGAATGCAGGGTACAACGAGATGGTTTCGATTGAAACACCTGACGGCCAGGTCAAATCCGGCCAGGTTCTGGACACAAGCAATGGACTTGCTATAGTCCAGGTCTTCGGAGCCACAAGCGGACTGGATAACGTTAACACGGTGGTAAAGTTCAGGGGAGAAACTGCAAGAATTCATGTATCAGACGAGGTTCTCGGAAGAGTTTTCAATGGCTTGGGAGATCCCATTGATAATGGCCCTCAGATTCAAAGTTCAGAAAAGGTAGAAATTGTCGGTGATGCCATTAACCCATATTCAAGGGAAGAGCCGTCCGAGTTTATTCAAACGGGAATATCCACAATTGACGGCATGAACACCCTCGTAAGGGGACAGAAGTTGCCTATTTTCTCTGCATCAGGCCTCCCCCATAATATGCTTGCCGCACAGATAGCAAGGCAGGCTAAAACACTCAAATCTGATGATCAGTTTGCCGTCATTTTTGGTGCGATGGGTATCACGAGCGAAGAGGCTAACTTCTTTATGAACGAATTCAGAAAGACCGGATCATTAAACAGGGCCGCCATATTTCTGAATCTGTCATCGGATCCGTCTATGGAGAGGATAATACTTCCAAGGGTGGCCCTCACGACAGCAGAATATCTGGCATATGAGAGAGAATATCATGTGCTCGTAATACTTACGGATATGACGAATTATTGTGAATCACTGAGGGAGATATCCTCAGCCAGGGAGGAGGTTCCGGGAAGAAGAGGTTTTCCTGGATATATGTACACCGATCTGAGTACAATTTATGAAAGGGCAGGAAAAATAAGGGGAAAGAATGGATCAATAACCCAGATACCCATATTGACAATGCCTGGTGACGATATTACAAATCCCATACCGGATCTTACTGGATATATAACGGAGGGCCAGATCGTCATGAGCAGGGACCTCCAGAGAAAAGGAATCTATCCGCCAGTTGATGTCCTGCCATCCCTTTCAAGGCTGATGAACCAGGGAATAGGAAAAGGCAGCACAAGGGAGGATCACAGGGGTGTTGCCGATCAGTTATATTCTGCATACGCAAACGGAAAGGATCTCAGATCCCTGAGCGCAATAGTGGGTGAAGAATCCTTGAGCGCCAACGATAAGAGTTATCTCAGGTTCGCGGACGAGTTTGAGAAGAGGTATGTTAACCAGGGGCTCTATGAAGACAGAACCATTGAGGATACATTAAGCCTAAGTTATGATCTTATGTCACAGCTCCCTGTTGGCGAGATGAAGAGACTCAAGAAGGATTTCATTGAAAAATACGGAAAATGGAAGTGATTTAAACGGCATCTCTCAATGTTAAGCCCACAAGGATTGAGCTCATACAGATAAGAAAGAGGATAAAGCTTGCAAAGAGAGGCTATCAACTTCTTAAAATGAAGAGGTCTGCATTGATAATGGAATTTCTTGAGCTTGCCAAAGAGATGAGAGGTCTCAGGGAGAACCTGCGTAATGATTCTGCAAAGGCCATTGAATCCATAACAAAGGCGGAGATATCTGAAGGAAGGCTTGCCATTGAAAGATTCGCGTTCATGGCCGGAGAATCAAGCGTTTCAATGAACACCAAAAATGTAATGGGTGTCAGGATACCTGAAATCGGAATCAATACTGAGAGAGCCGTTCTTACAGAGAGGTTCAGGGCTATTTCCGTGCCTTCGTCCATAAACGACTCCATCGATAGCTTTGAGCGATTATTCCAGTCGCTGATAACTGTTGTGGAGAAGGAAAAATCCATGAGAAGGCTTCTGAACGAGATCGATAAGACAAAGAGAAGATCCAATGCAATCGAATTTGTGATGATTCCAAAATTGAACGCAGATGCTAAATATATAAGAATGAGGCTGGACGAACTTGAAAGAGATACATTTACAACCCTCAAAATAGTGAAGAAGAAAATCACTGCCCAGGAGGAGGGAGTTGAAAGTAAAGAATTTGAAGAAATTCAGGCTTCAGGAGATGAACAGTGAGCAAAGAAAGCTCTATGCCATATGGAGATATATGTTTCCAATCAGGATACTTGTAATAGTGTTAGCTATATTCCTGCTGGTGAAGTTATGACGGAAAAAGGTATTGAAGAGATAAGGAGAATAAAGAGCAAGGAGGAAGAAGTTGAGGCAATGATCGAAAAAGCCTCAAAGGATTGCCAGGAGAAAATTGAGGAGGCAAAAAAAACCCTTGATAGGGAGACAAAGAAGGCTGAAGAGAAGTATAAAAATGAATATGCAAAGAAGATTGCCAGACTTCAGGAAGAGGTTGACAAGAAGATTGAAGAGAGTAGGAAGAAGGCCAGAAAGGATGCTGAATCCATATCTCTGAAAATGACCGATAAAAAGGCCGCAGAACTTCTCTTCGAGTTCATGAAGAAAAATATGGAATGATTTGAATGGGAATGAAACCGGTGCCAATGGAAAAGGTTCGCGTCATAGGCTCAAAGGACAGAGCCGATGCCATAGTTTCCACGCTCCATGATATGAAGGTAATTCAGCTGGAGGAAGTCTCCCAGGATGTCAAATCACTGATGAAACAGGGTACAGATCTGCCTGATAAGAATATAATAATCGATGAACTCAACAGATTCAGAGGATATGAAAATCTGCTACATCCCAGGCCTGTGCAGAAAAAAATGAAATTTACCAGCAGGCAGGAAATTCTGAAGGCTGCTTCTGATATCAGGATCGGAGAGGATCTCAGAATTGCCTATTCTTCAATGGAGGATATCCGATCAACGCTGAAGGAGATAGACAACAGGCTTGAAGTATTATCCTATATGGCAAATCTGGACGTTGATCTGTCATATTTCAACAACAATTCCATATCCTCTTTCATCGTTAATTATCCTTACAATGCCACATCTCCGGATATAATAACAATAAATGCAGGGCGTTCCACAATTGTATGCGTTCCAAAGGAAAGGGAAAAGGAATTCTCGCAGAGTTTGGGAAGCGGAGAATCAAGGCCAATTTTCATAATGAAGATGTCGGGAAAGCCCTCTGAACTCAAAAAGAGCCTGGAAGAGAGGAGAGAGGAGCTTTCACAGAAAATAAAAGAACTGGAATCAGGCGTTGAGGAATTATCTGATAAGTATTA
>JAKADQ010000116.1 GCA_021820405.1 Thermoplasmata archaeon
CAGGCACTGATGGAAAAAGGCAGATGGTAGGCGGCGATGATCCGGACGAATGGAGTAGAGTGATTGGGATAAATCTTCTCGGACCCTACTACTGCGCCCGTGAGGCCGTTCAAAGAATGAAGAAAAAGAACGAAGGCGTTATCATAAATGTGACATCCGATCATGAGTTTGTTCCGTGGTCAGGTTATTCAGCCTACGCCAGTTCAAAGGCAGGCCTTTCGATGTTCACCAAGACACTTGCACAGGAGGTTGCAGAGAACAATATCAGGGTTATCTCGGTGGCACCAGGTGCAATTAAAACACCCATAAATAAGGATGTGTGGGGAAATCCCGACAGCCTCAGGGATCTTCTGAATAAGGTCGCCATGCCAAGGCTCGGTGAGGTCGACGATATCGGAAAGGCTGTGGCATTTCTATGCAGTGATCTTGCATCATATATAACTGGCGTAACACTTCCGGTAGATGGAGGTATGCTTCTCTACCCGGATTTCAAGCACGGCGGATAATATTGATCAACTGATCATTTTTAATTATCACAGATGTTATTGATCTTCGCTCTGCATAATAACCAAACCGATTATGAACATATTTCTATGAGCAGTTGTTGATATTGCATATGGCGGTTGTTTAATTCCATATATATACATAGGTAGCTAAAATCCCAAGGCATTTTCAGAGCGTTAGCTGTTGCTAGATTAACGAAATCAATTATATATGGATAATGGCAAAGATATGGCCAGATGGGATAAGGTGGGGAATTATCCTTGTATTGTAAAGTATTTTAACTTTTCTGGAATCTTCCTGATCTTTCCGGTGATCGAAAATGAATCGAAAAACATACTTTAGAAATAGGCAACATTTCGTGCCTGCAAAATATTGAAATTGAAAACGTTAAAATATTTATTATAGATATTCTTTCTTGTTCCTGAGGTGTCAGAATACAAGATAGTAAGGAATGTGTTAGGGATAAGAGTGGAACGTATAGAGGAATAGGGCGTATTGGCACATATTGAATACGGTAATACAGTGGATGATTCCCGGGGACGTTAGAGGATGAGGTTAGAGTAATAATGAATGAAGCTTTCGATATATTCAAAACGTTCTTCAATCAGAAATATGGGAAATCTCTGGTTGTAAAGGGAAATCCAGGTAGTGGGAAAACCACATTTTCCCTGGAGCTGGCTTCCAAACTTTTGGAAACACAGCCTATCCACTATCTTTCTTCGCGATTCACTGATGAACCTTTAAAGGAGAATTTTGACTTTATAGATAAGATATCGTACAGAATGAAACAGCGGGAGAGCGAGAGTAAGAAAAATTTAAAATATGTCAGCACTGATTCGCTCAAGAAACTTGAGGGGATAATAGAACAGAATAATATGAAGAACGAGGGCGAGTTTAGCGGAGGCCTGGTTTTTGATATCACTGAAGTGATCCCTGAGATTGATGAAATATACAATTTTGTTGAGAAGAATATAGATAAGAGCCCCGTGATCATACTTGATTCCATTGAGGCACTTGCGGAAAAATACCATATAGATTCTACCCTGATATTTTCTGTATTTCAGAATGATCTTGTGGAGAAGAGCGGTGCCTGTCTTGTAGTTGTTCTGGAATCGACAGAAAACGAAAGGCTCGAGTACTATTCAGATGGTGTCATATCGCTCAACAGCAAGATTGTTCAGAATTATCTGGTGAGAAAACTCAGAATAGAAAAGCTCAGGGGTATTTCGATCGGTTCCCTTCCTGTTTATTCTTATACACTTCTCAACGGAAGATTCACAATATTTGATTCACTTTATCTGGATTATCCAAGAAAGAGAATAGGTATGCCCGTTATAAACGAGCAGGTACAGAACATGGTTCCACTTGGAAACAGCGAAATTGGGAAACTCCTCCCACATGGAGATGCAAACGTTGATCTTGGATCAATTGTTCTTTTCCACAGGAATACTATCTCTGACAGGACTGAAATGGCAGTAGGTCTTGTTAAAAATACCTTAATAAGGACAACAATAGCTGATGGAAGAGGGGCCATGGACGTATCATCGAGCAGCTATGATACACTCAAGATAATGATGTCTACGACAAATCCAGATTATCTCACTCACTATATAACGGCAGAAAAGACCAAGAGGACAAGCCAGTTCATAATAAACCTTGAAGGAAAGAGCCTGCTGCAGGATTTCCCGATGGAGGTCATCGAATTCTTCATGGCATCTTCCAAAAGGCCGAATGTGTACATATTTTCAACAGATTTTCTGAGCTTCACCTACGGAGAGAACTTTATCGGTGAACTGCTGAGCCTGATCAATGAACTGAGAGTTACAGGAATTATTGTTATCATAGTGGATGACAACTATTACAGAAAACTCAGCCACTACTCATTTCTCACCGTTCATTTCATTGATGTTGAAGGGTGCATATATCTGAATGCAGGCTCCGACGATCAGTTTGCGATTGAAACAATAACCGATGAGAATGAATGGGTCAATTATACGCTTACCAAAATTGTGTAGGCAGTAGAAAGAAAATACATTTTTGCCAAAGACTTTTTAATATTGGTTAGCAATTCTTTATCATGTATCCGGAATTAAGAATGAGAAGGCTCAGAAGAAATGATAGAATCAGGAGTCTTGTATCAGAAACATCCATCATAAGAGAAAAGTTAATCATGCCTGTGTTTGTCGATGAAAATATCAGCGAACCGAAGGAGATTCAAAGCATGCCGGGAATATTTTCGTATCCAATCAGCAGCCTTGATTCCTATGGGGAACATCTCAGTAAAATTGGGATAAAAAATGTGCTCCTTTTCGGCGTTCCATATTCCAAGGATTCACAGGGTTCGCAGGCATACGACGATAATGGAGTGGTGCAGAGGGCAATCCCGTATTTTAAAAAACACGGCCTGCTTGTCATATGCGATCTGTGCATGTGCGAATATACCGACCACGGCCATTGCGGAATAATAGTTGATGGGGATGTCGATAACGATGAGACAATATCCTATTATGGAAGAATTGCGGTAAGCCAGGCCAAAGCTGGAGCTGATATAATTGCACCTTCCGGAATGATGGACGGGCAGGT
>JAKADQ010000024.1 GCA_021820405.1 Thermoplasmata archaeon
ATCAAAAGATATCTCTTTGTAAAAAATTGAGGCTTTCTTAATAAGTCATCTGTCGATTTACTAGAATATAAAGTTTAAATCACTTTAAATACTATTTACCTTTTATGATTTTTCTTTATATAGTCCATGAACAATTTGTCCATGGGCGTCTGTCGTCAGATTCCCCCTCGCCTATCTAATATGAGAAATATTCCCTTATTTCACTGTTCCCTAAACTATTACGTCATTTGGGTACAATGCGTAACAAATGACGAAGTTTACTACGGCAACACTTATATGCCATAAAACTATGAAATCTTATGGAAACAGTATATGAAGAAGTTAGAAAACATGTATGCCCATCATGCGGTGCTGAGCACGACACCGAATTTGAAGCGGTACAGTGTGGTTGCGGCTACGATTGAACATAAAAACTAACAGGTTTTATCTTTTTAAACAATACATTACTGAATGGGTTTTTTTGCTTTTCACCGTGAATATTTCTGAATGAATCTGGGTTAATTGCTTGCTTCTCTGCTTTTGAGATTTCTATGTATGGCTTTACTCTCTTGTATGAAATTTTCAATAAATATGTCCCACAATAATTAATTATAATGAAAAATTTTCATGATATTACTAATTTTCCAGACAAAATTAAGAGGAAACTCGCACCTAATCATGCCTAGGGCGAATGAAACCATAATTACCCTAATGAAAACCATTGCATCTTTGTTGTATAAGCTTTATTCAATTAACGAAATGTGCTGGATAATTACCGATTGAAGGCCTATGTAAAACCTCAAAGCGGGTAAATTACCATATTTAGAACTTGTCCTGAGGCACCTGTTTTTCAAAAAGTAAATATGGTATGAAATAGTCTTGTAAAAATGGAAAGAAACGAAATAAGAAAAAATATTGAAAAAATAGATGAAAAAAATCCTCCAAAAATGCCAAAATTCTCAGTAGAATTTATGGATATGGCAGTTAATCCCGCCGATAATTTCTACAGATATGCCTGTGGAAAATGGGATGACATTAATCAGATTCCCGACGATAAGATGGAATGGGGTGCAACCACAGAGCTCGTAGAGTACAACAGATATGTATTGGGCAAAATTCTGGAAAAATGTGCCTCCGGTGATGACGGGGATGAAAATAGTGATGAAAGAAAATTAGGAGATTTTTATCTTTCCGCCATGAATATAGAAATGATAGAGAACCTGAAAACAAAGCCTCTGGAACCAATACTTGATCTCATCCACAATGTTAAGCAAAAGGAGCAATTCATGGAATTAACAGGAAAACTCCATATGATGGGAATAGAACCAATGTTTTCGTATGAATCCTCTGGAGATATGAAGAAAAGCGACATTTATGCGTTTTATATTGTTCAGGGAGGCATTTCTCTTCCAAGTACGGAATATTACATTCTAGATACCTTTGAAGAACTCAGAAAGCAATATAAGGAGCATATTGAGAAAATGTTTCTGTTAACAGGAAATGATCAGGAAAAATCCAAGCATATGTCACAAATTGTTTTTAACATAGAAACAAAGCTGGCAAAGTCGAGTTTTACACCGGTGGAACTGCGAGATCCGGAAAAAAATTATCATAAATATATGTTACGGGAACTGAAGGAAAAATTCCCCGGTCTACAACTTGACAGATATCTAAATGAACTTGAAGTTAAAAACACCGATTATATTATTATAGGACAACCAAACTTCTTCCATAACCTGGAGGATATGATTAGGGAAATCCCCCTAGATGAATGGAAGGTTTATTTCACTTGGCATGTCATAATGAACTCTGCTCCCTTTCTCCATAAGGAACTAGAAGAGGAGAATTTTGACTTCTTTCACAGAAAGGTCTTTGGACAGAAATCGCAGGAACCAAGGTGGAAGAGAACTGTGAGGCTGATCGATGGAGAAATGGGAGAAGCTTTGGGAAAAATATACGTAAAGGAACATTTTGATTCCAGATACGTTGAAAAAATGAATGAAATGATCAATGACATAAAGGATGTATTCAGGGAGAGGCTCCAAAAAGTAGATTGGATGAGCGATGAAACGAGAAAAAAGGCACTGGAAAAATTTTCAAAATTCCGTGCCAAGATAGGCTATCCATCAAAATTCATTGATTATTCAGAACTGAAAATAAAACCGGATGATTTCCTTGGGAATATAATAAGAGCAAACACATTCGAAAGCCATAGAATGATAGGGAGAATAGGAAAACCTGTGGATAGAGAACTTTGGGAAATGACTCCACCAACTGTTAATGCCTACTTTTCGCCTACCGATAACGAGATAGTTTTTCCTGCAGGCATACTTCAACCGCCGTTTTTTGATCCGGAATTGGATGATGCAGTCAACTATGGTGCTACCGGAGGGACTATAGCACATGAAATAACCCATGGATTTGATGATGAGGGTAGAAGATTTGATGCTGAGGGAAACCTGACTGAATGGTGGACCAAAGAGGATGAGAGGGAATTTATGAAGCGTGCCGAACAGGTTTCAAAACTTTACAGCGCCCAAGAAGTTCTTCCTGGCCTGTATGTAAACGGCGATCTGACACTTGGGGAGAATATTGCAGATCTTGGGGGAGTCAGTATCGCGTATGAAGCTTTGCAGAGAAAACTTTCAAGAAACCCTGAAATGAGAAAGAAAATAGACGGATTTACCCCGGAGCAGAGATTCTACCTGGGATGGGCACAGAGCTGGAGAGAGAAGGATACAGAAGAGCTTTTGAGATGGATTGTATCAAGCAACCCACATTCGCCATCTACAATACGAGCGGAAGTCCCGGTGGTAACACATGAAGATTTTGAGAAGACCTTTGGTTTGCCAGCAAACAATGAGAGTCGATTTAAAAAGATCAGGGTCTGGTAACAGAAATATTATTTTTCTCAACATTTATGGAATTTATTTATCCTGACAGGAGATACTGATTTATGGATTATGAAAAACTACTGGACTTCATTGTAGATTCAAAAAGAAAGGGGTACGCATCAAACAATGAAAAAGGCAGCAAATCATTTAAGAATGCTCATGAGAGCTTCAATCAGAGTGGAAATTTCACATACAGAGACCTCTGGTATGGAACTGTCACATTCTCTGGAATGGAGACAGTGATGGAGAATGAAAATCCTGTTTGGGGAATGGTTTATTCTGGAGGAATGTTGGATGAAAATGGAAATACCCAGAGAACTTATGCATTCCTTAAAAAGTCTCTGTATCTTGTTGACAGAGAAGCCCCATACAGAGGCCCGAAGAGCTTTTCAGATGGTATTTTTACATATCACAACGAATATTCCGGGGAATTTGACTATTTTATGGGTTACGAGAGCATTGAGAATGAAACCGGCATAATTTATGAACTGCATTATTCAGGCGGGAGTATAATTGAATAAGAGACAATATTTATAGTAAATAAGGAACAAATAAACTATAACTATTTTTTAAACATATTCATTATGTGGTTGATATTATTTATGAAAAACTGATGCAGAGCCTCAAACTGTATCAGGAGATGAATCATGATCTTTCAATGGAAATAGAAAACCTCACCTCCATGGTTAGAGAAAATAATGAGGCTCTTCAAAGAGAGAGGCAGGATTATGATTTCAGCGTAAGAATTATAAAGGAACTTCAAGAGATGAAATATTAATGGACATCAGGAAGTTATTGCGAATCTGCCCTCTCACGAAGGATGAGATCATCTATCTTGAAAGTAACAATGAGCAGTACAACGATATCATAGAAGAGCTGGAAAATGAATATGAAAACTATATGGAAAATCTCAAGGAGAAGTCATTTCTTCAGGGAAAACTTGCGTCAATCAACTATAATTCCTATGAAGAATTTATGAGAACCCATGCAAATGCAATAAGAATTTCTGCAATTATTGCAGATCTTGAGATTTCAGGGCTTCTCAGAAGGGATAATGTGGATAGGCGTACGAAGGAACTTTTGGACAGATATCTGTTATTGAAACAACTTAAATAAAAAATTTCTATTAAAAATTTGATTAACGCATTTCAATAAATTTACATTTATGATGAGCTGCTCTCTATGAATCTTTAAACGCCAAGATCAAGCAGTGCATTATCAACATATGGAATCTCCATGAAATATTTCCAAACCATTCCGTTGAAATAATCCTGTGTCATCAGAATTTCAATGCCCACGTCAATACCAATATATACCTGAGAAAACCAATTCTGCCCAAGGTTGAACGCATCCACAAAGCCATAGGTAGAATATGTTTTATTCCTGATGTCCCACATGTTTATGATTGCAAGTTTAGATTGGTTTGCCACAAAGGGAATTGCACCTATCATAGCGTATGGGGCTACGGTTCCATCGGTACCTCCAGGGTATGCTCCAAAGGCCTCGTAACCAGTTGGCCCGTTGCTGGCAGATATCCCCCAGTAGCCCTGATCAAATGTTTCATACTTTGTGCAACTCTGAGCAAAAGATATGTCGTATTCTATGGCTCTTTTAGAGTTGTTCCACAAATTTCCAACATAGTTAAAATTCAGATTTTTGAAATTGATATACGCCTGGGCATAAAGGTATGTGAACATACTTTCGTCAGATGCTGCCCAGTGTCTGAGGTCCCCCTGTCCGTTCTCCCTCCATGTGGATATCCAGTATTCCCAATCTGATACAGGGAGAGGATGTGTTGGAGATCCTGTTGCGAGTATATACATGAGAAGAGCCTCACTGTAATCCGTCCAATAATAGTGAGAAAAACCGGAATCTGGGTAATAGCACATGTTTAAAAGTGAAGTGTTATTTGTCATCCACTGCCAGTTTATCCTTTCATACAGCCTATCAGCTAATCTCTGAATGGGAGTATTGTTGAAGAATTGCCCGGCAAACAGGGCCCCGGAGATGAATAGGGTAGTGTCTATGGAAGAAAAACCGCTGTTATAGGCGCTTGATCCATTGTACATGTTTATAAAGTGATAGTAAAAACCGTGTTTCTGGGTCGTATTATTAAAATAATTAAGCGTTGTGAGTATTCTATCATAGACTTCTGAACGGGTAAACCACCCGTTTTCATATCCGATGATAAGTGAAGTCATTCCAAAACCAACGGCAGAGATGGATGAGGGCGAATTCGATTCAGAATGATCTCTGACGAGTCCGTTTATTGGGTTTGCACAATCCCAAAAATAACGGGTTGCATTCTCTTCATTGTACTTCAGGATCGTATCGGCTCGCTCAGATAGTGAACTGCCCACTGATGGGCTTCTGTAATTTTCCGTAACGGGAGAGTATACCCCCATCGCCAGAAGGGCCGTTATGCCGATTAATAAAAATACTATGGATATAAATGAATCTCTCTTCATTTTAAAAATCTACCAAACCTTAACTTAAATAACTTTTTCATTCCAACTTACTATTTGTAGTGGTAATATAATTTACTCAGAGTAAGATAGAACAAAGGAAATTTCACTTGCCTGTAACTTGATTGATCAGGAAAACGTCAGGTTAAGTGTGCCCGCATAGTTATATGACGGCATCGTCACGGTGACTGGAACATTGTATACACCATTGCCATTTATGCTTACAGGGGAGATCAATCTGGCGGTAAAACCTTTCTGAGCTGAAACTGAATTAATTGTGAAATGAGCTCCATTACTTATTGAAATTGAAACTGAAATATCTACTGTCGATGATCCAGCATATGTGAATTTTCCATATGGAATCGCATAACTTTTTTCGTCAATGTTTTTGAAATATACATTTATTTGCTGTATATTGACAGTGGCTCCGCCGATTCCATTGAATGAAATAATAAGAATAAAGGTTACAATGAACACTGCTACAACGCCAATAAATGTCTTTCTGCCGAGTCTTTCCTTAATCCATGGCCTCTCAATTTCAAGAGGAGTCATGTTTCTGAATAGTGCAAATCTGCATATAAATATATAACAAATTGCTTACCAGTGTAATTTTAAAATATTGCCAGTAATATGATCCCTGATTTTAATCAGTCATTTCAACAACTTATACTAATGTTTTTTTAAAATAAACACTACACAATTATTTTCAATATCATTTTATAATCATCCTAAAAGGTAAGGACACATTGAAGAATATTACACAGATCCAAGGTAGAACGCAGAATTCTCCCAATAAAGAGGCGAAGAAGATGAGGGATGTGGCCTCTGAAATGTATAGATTTGGCTGGATGCTTGGTACAGGAGGCAATATAAGCACTCTGATTTCCAGAGAGCCCTTTCTTCTTCAAATCAGTTCCAGCGGAGTTCAAAAAGGCAATATGAAACTGACAGATTTTATAACAGTAGATGAGAATGGAAAGGTTATTTCCGGGCACATGAAACCCTCTGCCGAAACTTTACTGCATATTGCTATTTTAAAGGCTACCGGATCAAAAGCGGTTATCCACACTCACTCGGTCAACAGTACGATTCTATCAGAGGTGTATGGAGAGACTGGAAAAATATCCATAAGCGGCTATGAGATGCTGAAGGCATTGAAAGGCAACAAAAGTCATGAAAATACAGAGGTAATACCTGTTCTGGGTAATTCTCAGGATATGCCCTCTTTGTACGAAATAGTGCTTCAAAGGTTGAATAGGGATGATGGAATTCATGGATTTCTACTGAAAGGGCATGGGTTATACACCTGGGGAATGAATGTGTATGAGGCAAAAACACACACTGAAGGCATTGAATTCCTGCTCGATCTTCTTTATAAGAAAATTCTTCTAAGCGGAAGGGAGAAAATATAGGGTTGATGTTGTATGGTTAAAATAAATGTAACCGGTGAAAAAAAGGTAATTGATCAGCAAAGTGCGGCTCAAAGGTTTCTGGCAGAAAGAGGTATACGATACGACAGATGGGATATCCACAAACTATCCTCAGCAGAAAGGAACGAAGATCAGATCCTTAAGGCATTCAGCGATGAGATTGAAACTTTAAAAAAGGAGGGAAATTATCTTGTTGCGGATGTAATTAATATAGATTCAAAAACACCTGATCTGGAAACTATGCTTGAGAAATTCAAGAAAGAACATGTACACAGTGAAGATGAAGTTAGATTCACGATTTATGGTTCAGGCATTTTCTATATCAATAAGGACGGAGAAGTTTTCTCCATAGAAGTTGAACCAGGCGATCTTCTGGGAGTTCCTGCAGGGACAAAGCACTGGTTTGATCTATGTCAGGACAGGCATATCATTGCCATAAGACTCTTCCAGAACAGATCCGGATGGACACCTTATTATACCAATAGCGGACTTGATGGGAAATATCAACCCTTATGTTTTGGTCCTGCCTATATCCATAATGGCGATCATTAAGAATGGTTTGGTTCAATGGCAATCACAGCATTATTGATAGACATAGAAGGAACAACAGTACCAATTCAATTCGTTCATGGAAGTATGTTTCAGTATGCAAAGGACTGCGTAGAGAATTTCATCAGACACAGTTGTGATTCAGAAGAATTAAAGAACCTGCTGAAGGAGATTGAGACTGAGTTTAACAGAATGGGCGAAATTAGTCAGGCAGTTAATCTTGAATGCAATGAGGGGAGTATTGTGTTTTTCTCTGGAATAGTTAAAAAATTAATTGATAAAGATAGTAAATTTTGGGCCTTAAAGGAACTTGAAGGCCAGATCTGGAAAGAAGGATTCGAAAAGGGTGCACTTAAATGTGAGCTTTATCCAGATGTGAAGGAAAATGTACAGAAATGGAAAAATGCGGGGAAAAGGATTTTCATCTATTCTTCTGGAAGTGTACTATCTCAGAAATTGTTATTCAGCCATACCAGTGAAGGTGATGTATCACAAATGATTGATGGGTATTTTGATACAAAAGTCGGAAATAAAAAATCAAAGAAAAGCTATTCCAGGATCGCAAATTTAATCGGCAAAAGTGAAAGAGATATATTGTTTCTTTCGGATTCCGAAGAGGAGATAATGGCTGCTGAATCAGCAGGGATGCAATGTTACCTTGTAAAGCGTGATGTGAATGATAATCATAAATTTACTGGATTCAGGGTGATAAACAACTTTGAAGAGCTGGCAATATGATTATGCGGGGACAAGATCCGGAATAAATATAAAGAAAACAATTTCTTCCAAAATTTATAAAATAATATGCAATCCTGATTTATGAAAAAAGAAGAATTTTTTGATGAGTTTTCCTTAAATGGAAAAAAATACAGGTATACATCTCTGAAAAAACTTTCTAAATACAGTAAAGGAATTGAAAAAATGCCAATTTCTATCAGAATCACATTGGAGAGTCTGGCGAGAAATCTCGATGGCGAAACCGTCAGGGACGAGGATCTCACGAATCTTCTATCATGGAACGGTTCTTCCCAGGGAGATTTTGAAATCCCACTGACCGTTTCGAGGGTTCTTATGCAGGATTTTACAGGTGTTCCTGCAGTGGTTGATCTTGCTTCGATGAGAGAGGTCTTCAATAAAATGGGAAAGGATCCCGAAGATATTGAACCAAGGGTACCTGTTGATCTTGTGATAGATCATTCAGTCCAGGTTGATTATTACGGTATTAAGGATGCACTGAAATTGAACTCTGAGAAGGAATTTGAGAGGAATAAGGAGAGATACAGATTTTTAAAATGGGCACAGGGGGCCATGAAGAATCTAAGAATAGTGCCTCCGTCCACTGGAATTGTGCATCAGGTAAATCTCGAATATCTCGCAACAGTGGTTCATACAAAGGAAACGGATGGAATAACTGAGGCATATTTCGATACACTTGTGGGGACAGATTCCCACACAACAATGATAAATGGCCTGGGAGTACTCGGATGGGGAGTTGGTGGAATAGAAGCAGAGGCTGCCATGCTTGGGCAACCTGTGACTTTTCTCTCCCCAAAAGTGGTAGGTGTCAACATACACGGAAAACTTAGGGAAGGGGTCACAGCAACCGATGTTGTATTGACACTTACGGAACTCCTCAGAAAAAGCAATGTGGTCGGAAAATTTGTGGAATTCTTTGGAGACGGAATCTCATCACTTTCATTAACTGACAGGGCTACTTTGTCAAATATGTGCCCCGAATACGGAGCTACCTGTGCCCTGTTTCCGGTAGATGAAGAAACACTCGATTACCTGAGACTTACCGGAAGAAGCGAGGAACATGTGAATCTTGTGAAGGAATATTTCACAAGGCAAGGTATGTTCGGAAATCAGAAGGGTCTTGACTACAGTGAAATGATAGATTTTGATCTGTCATCTATTGAAAGCACTATTGCAGGACCCAAATTGCCTCAGCAGAAAGTTTCACTGAGGGATAGTGGAAAGAGCTTCCTCAGATTTATGGAGGAAAGTGGCCAGAAGTTTCAGGAAGGGAGAAGCTCCCCTGTGCAGGTTTCTCTGAAAGCTGTGGAGATAAAAATCGATGGAAAGGAAGAGACCATAAGGGACGGGGACGTGGTTATAGCTGCAATAACCAGCTGCACAAACACATCAAATCCAAGGGTAATGGTAGGTGCAGGCCTTCTTGCAAAGAAGGCGGTGGAATATGGCCTTACAGTGAACCCAAAGGTGAAGACAAGCCTTGCACCGGGATCAAGAGTGGTGTCCCAGTATCTTTCAAACAGCGGACTTCAGGATTATCTTGACAGATTGGGATTTGAAACGGTAGGTTATGGATGTACAACCTGCATAGGAAATTCAGGTCCATTAAAAAGCGAAATTGAGAATGCTATAGTTGATAATAATCTGTTCACTGTTTCAGTACTTTCCGGGAATAGGAATTTTGAAGCAAGAATTCATAGAAATGTAAAGGCGAACTATCTCATGTCACCTCCTCTTGTTGTTGCCTTTGCAATCGCGGGCCGTATTGACATAGATATGGAAAAGGATCCAATCGGAACATCCAGAGATGGAAAGGAGGTTTACCTCAAAGATATTTGGCCTTCCAACGCTGAAATAGATAGAATCATACAGAACAATGTAACCGAAAAACTGTACGCAGAAAACTATTCTGATCTAAACAAATTCAGTAGCCTATGGAATCAGATGGATGCCCCATCCGGAAGCCTATATAAATGGGACGAGGAGAGTACCTATATTAGAAATCCACCATTTTTCCAAGATTTCAGCGATTCTTTACCCAAATACATCAATCACATAGAAAATACGAAGGTGCTTGCAATCTTTGGAGATTCGATTACGACCGATCACATTTCACCTGCAGGATCCATATCCAAAGGAAGTCCCGCAGGAAAATATCTCATGGAACATGGTGTGAAACAGGATGATTTTAACTCCTTCGGATCGAGAAGAGGGAATCATGAGGTAATGATGCGCGGAACCTTTGGCAACAACAGGATCAAAAACAGGCTTGCTGACAGGGAAGGCCCATATACAAGAACTGGTGAAAAGGGTGAAGATAAATGGATATTCGACGTTGCTATGGACAATATACCCACGGGAGGCTCCATAGTTTTCGCCGGCAAAGAGTATGGTACAGGGTCATCAAGAGACTGGGCAGCAAAGGGTCCCTATTTACTTGGCGTGAAGGCCATTGTTGCAAGGAGTTACGAAAGGATTCATAGAAGCAACCTTATAGGAATGGGAATACTCCCACTGCAATTCAAGGAAGGAACCGACTACGACAGCCTTTCGATCGATCCCTTTGGAAATGTAAATATAATTCTTCCTGAGAAACTTGGTCCGCATCAGCAGGCCAAACTCGTATTCCATGATAAAAATGGAAAACAGGCAGAAGTGGATGTTGATATAAGGCTCGATACGCCCGTGGAAGTACAGTATTACAGAAATGGCGGAATACTCCAGTATGTGATGAGGAGGATGAAAAAATAAGCTGAAATGAGTGAAGAGGAAATACTTTCAGAACTGGCTGAGGACGTAAACAACATAAGAATATTGAGGCATATGGAGACTGCCAAAGTTGATTACGCAAAGAACATAATGCGATACACTGAAATTGATAAACTGGTAGTCTTCCAGTACCTTAAAAAATTTGAGGAAATGGGCCTTCTGGAGATATACGGAAACACATCCATAAAGAGAACTGATGCAAAATTGAAAAAGAGCGCTGAGGTTCACAAACACCACACCTATTTTAAAATTACACGCCTTGGAGAGGTTGTCTTAAAAATGGCAGATTGCAAATTCTATCTCAAACTATTGCAGAAGAAATGCCTGGACAGGCTCATGGCAAGAAGATTTAAAGCTGTGGAACCCGAAAGCGATGATCAAAGAATCCTGAGAATGGGGCTTATAGACAGGCATGGAAGATTGACAGAAATGGGGGAAAAAGTACTGAATCTGGCGCTACGAAGAGGCTACTGGAAATAATTGTGATATCCTCAAAGGCTTTAAACAATGGAAAAGATGGCCTAATGCCATAGAAACTCTATCAGTCAAGAAAGGACTCCACGCAATTTGAATAATCCTTTACAGGCCGTATTACATATGAATAGGCAGTTATCGTTACCTCCCATATTCTCAGTTTTCTCTTTCTCAAGGCCTTCATAAGATAGGGCGCATAAAAGTATGACCAGATTCCGGCGAATATCAAGATCCAGAAATTGAAAACGCAAGGAAAAATCTGGGCCAGTATTGGTTATGCCTAATTTCAGCTGAAGCCATATAGAATCAAATTGGGATGGATGTGATGGTCCCATGAAAAATTCCTAAAATAATTCAATTTCTTCTATTGACCATATTCTCAACTTAAGATTGATATTTTATGCCTATAGAAATGCCTATAAAAATTGACGTGGTATTTAATCTTCAATAGAAAGATCTTCCCATTATTGATCCTTCCATCCTCCATTCCTGTCATTTATGGATCGAAAATGTTCACTCTAAACTTTTCAGGATTGAATAATTTCTCGAATCAATCTCATCGTAATATTTTTTTCCTCTATGGTCCATTATACATATTTTATGAAGAGGATGGTGCTGGAGTTTACCTGAAATTTTTTCTTGAACCGCCTCTGAGACACCAATCCTTACAGGATTGTTCTCAGACTGTTTTCAGACATATTTTCATTCATAGTCAAAGAGAGCATTGATTTCACGGAACTACGGCGAGAATAATGGAAAATACTGTCTGTGTGGAATCAATTCCTGATCACGATCTTTTCCCCTGTCTGACTGACGTGCGATCATATTCTTTCGTAAAAATTTTCAATGCATACTATTTTATCAATTGCCCGCTGGCTATCTTCCACATATATAGATCCAGAATTCCAGGTTCAATTCCAAATTCCTCAGCCTTCTTTCTGATCATGCTTTCATATTCATAGTATTTTCTTCTGTTGATTGGCTTACCAGATTTCGCCATCTGAGGGTCTATCAGCCTTATTATGTGGATATCCAGTATGGCGAAGTTAAAAACGCCGCAATTTCTGAGGAAGTGGGATGCTTCCTTATAACCGATCCCCACACAGTGTTCGACCAGAAATTCTCTTGCGGACCATGGATCGGGATGATTCAGCAGTACAGGTAGTTCCTGTATTATCCATCTATTTTTAACAATATAAGATGATCGCGTATTATAGAATCTGTATTTAGCTGCTTTCAGCGCCTCCTTCAATTGCTCCTGCCCATAATTTAAGAATGGCAAAATTCCAAGATCCTGCTGCATCCTTATTCCTAACACCGCTGATGTATTTGCTGTAAGAATGCAGAAACAGAGCTCAAAGAAAATGTTTTCAGGCGATTCTGACTTAAATTTAAGAAACTCCCTTCGCTTAAGGTATACCTCTCTTGAAAAATCCGAATTTATAAGGGATTCTACCTGTGTCCACCAGAAGTCATTATCCGCCCTCATGATCCAGGCTGTATTTGAAAAGATTTAATAAATAGAATGTATGTGAGACTGATGATAATCTATTCCGAACCTGATGCTGGGAAGGAACCTGTACTTGAATTCATAAGGAGCACGGAGAAAGAACTCCACATAAACTCGTATCTTATAGATGACCCAGACATAATGACCGCCATATCAAACGTAGTGTCTAGGAAAATAGGGGTAAGAATAATCATAGATGGGCACCCATATGACGGTTCAGGCAGGGAGAGTCTGGAAGCTCTTAGAAGAACTGGCGCTCAGGTGAATATTGCACCAGAAAGATTCGAGGGCAATGATGTTTTTGACCATGCAAAATATATGGTCAATGAGAAGGAGTTTATGATTGGAACAATGAATCTCACTGATGCAGCCTTTAAGAAAAACAGGGAATATTTTGTAAGGGGAGACGAGAGAAAGATACATAAATCCCTGATGAACATATTCAACTCTGACTGGGAAGGGCAGAGAGCAGGGCAGCATGATAGAAAATTCCTGATAGTCTCTCCTGATTCTGAGAACAGGTTATATGATTTGCTCAGAATCAGCAAGAAGCTTTTCATTGAAACTGAGGAAATCGGGAATGACGACACACTTCTCGAGATCCTGAGCTCAAAGGGAAGAAAATTGAAGATGATACTCCCATCGAGCATATCCGAAAACGATCAGAAAAATGCTGAAACACTTCAATCGAGGGATGTTCAGATCCGCATTATGCCAGCAAACATCAGATATATGCATGCAAAGATGATACACAATAAAAAGATGGCCTTTATAGGTTCCCAGAACTTTTCGGAGACTAGCCTGAAGAAGAACAGGGAGGTCGGGATAATTATAAAAAAGGGGAAGGACAGGAAGGTCTTTATGGAGAAATTCGAAGAAGACTGGAAGGCCGCAACCGAATTTAAAAAGTGGAAGAAGAACAATTCTAAATAATATCAACAGAAAATCAATAAAATCAAACGGTTTCTTTATTTTAATCCCTAACCCATCAATTTTTACATAACATACTCAGGTCTATTCCAAGGGTTTCCACAAGTTCCCTTGCCATTTTTGGAATTTCGCTCATGATTCCATTCCTCTCCATCCTGTACATCTTTATCCTTGACAGTATGAGAAGAACATCTTTCACACTGTATTTCCTATCTATTATGTTGAGAATCTGGAAGTGAAGGTACAGCGACAGCAGATTGAGGAACATGTATGTGGAAATCATGTGGTTGTCCCTCAGGTATGATCGATCGGCCTCAAGATCATTCTTGTACACATTGAATGCGTATTCCACATATTCACGTTGCTTGTACATGCAATATATTCTCTCAGGTTCATCATTCAGATCCGAAAGAAGGTATAGTTTACCGAAATTGATCTCATTTTCATCATACTGTTTCCTGCTTCTCCTATTTTCCCCAATCCTTATGAGGTAATCCTTCTCCTCCTCGCTTTTAAGGACAGGGTCCTCAAACATGTAGACATCATTCTCTCTCTTCCAGTACTTGACAGGCTTTCCATCGTACAGAAACACGTTCATGAAATGTTCAGGTTCCGGTATGAGTGATGAATTCCTTCTCAGGAGTATGATGTAGCTGAGATGATTCTTCTTCAATGCCTTTATGTTATCAGCAGAGAAGAATCCCCTGTCAGCAACAATAACGCATTTCTCAACGCCTGCCATATCAATGGTCTCTGACATGGCGGAAACATCCCTGATTGATCCTTGAAGAATCCTCACGAATGTTGGCATTGTTCTTGTTGCTGAAAACAGCATCATTATGTTGATCTGAGGAATGTGAACGCTCTTTGAGTTATGTCCCAACTCAAGGAACGGCACGTTCTCTGATCTGGAGAATACTGCTGTGGAGTCCATGAGGATATATTCACCATTCTCAGTGAGTCTCTTCATGACACGGATGCTCTGATCCCATGGAAGGGATGAAAGCATTCCTGATATTGAGGCCGGAGACATGGATTCATCCGATATGCGTGACAGATACGTTTTCTCGTAAAGGTAGCGTATGGATTTCATGGGCAGAGGCTGTATCTCCATTAATATGACGTAGTTGATTATCCTCCCATACAGGTATGGGAATACTTCCTTCAATACTGGAAGTATGGTTTTTTCTGCTATACCGTACAGTAAAGCTATGTTCCCGTATTCATAACCTGATCTTATTCCCGTTACATCTTCCTTCTTGACTATACCGTTCCTTGTAACAACAACCAAATATTCCGGTGGAAGTGTTTTTGTTTTTTATTCTCCTTATCCCACTTTGATCTTGTCCTGTAAGCATAGTAACTGTTCCCGACGTTGCGGATGTAAACACCCTTCGTCTTGTATTTCCTTGCCCAGTCTGGAATAGTATTCATATAATATACATGTACATACCATGCATATAGATGTTAATGTGAGCAGATACATTATCAGAGCCAGTAAAATAGCCAATACTTGTTATAAAATTCAGAAAGATTCCATAACCTGTTATGTAAAATGGACGGAGTTAAGGATTAATGTTTCATGTTTCAAAGAAATTTAATTAGGAGAAATTGCATGGTAATTATATGAAGGAACTTTATGAGATGTACCCACATATTGATATCAATAGAGTTGTTATACCTGAATTTTACAACTGGTCGAATGACTGGATCGACTATCTTGCCGCAACACAAGGAGATCGCAAGGCCCTGATATTTTATTACGGAGGCAAAAGGCAGGATTTCACATTTGAGGACATATCTGATCTTTCCACAAGATTTGCCTTTTATCTTAAGGAGAATGGCGTAAACAAGGGCGATAGAATATTGTTAATGCTGGGCAACGTTCCTATGATGTGGATCTCCGTTGTGGCAATACTCAGAATAGGGGCGATAATTGTTCCAACCGCCACCTCCATGACGCCTGAGGATATCAGATACAGGATAGAATCTGCACAGATTTCTGGAGTGATCACAGACAGTGCCAATACATCAAAATTCAATGGAATAGGCAAAAAAATGAAGATCAATGTGTGTGCATGGGGAAAAGATCCGGACTGGGATAACATTGATGAAGTTTCCCTTAAAAAAATCAAGAGATTTGAGTCCCGGGTGGATACAAGATCTGATGATCCTGCCCTGATATATTTCACAAGTGGAACCACTGGCTTTCCAAAGTTGGTACTTCATACCCATTCGAGCTATCCTATTGGACATTACAGCACAGCAATGTGGATCGGCATTGAAAAAAATGGGGTTCACTGGAACATAAGTTCTCCTGGTTGGGCAAAACACGCATGGAGTTCTATATTTGCACCCTGGAATGTGGCAGCGGCAACAGTCGCCTTTCATTATGAAGGCAGGTTTGATCCTGCCGAGCACCT
>JAKADQ010000117.1 GCA_021820405.1 Thermoplasmata archaeon
TATATATAATATTTAAAGTTTTTCTCTACCTTAAAGGTCTGGGAATTCGATAATTATTCACAGGGAACGAATTGATTCATGCAATTGAATGATCTGTGAATTTTTTATTTTCGATTGAACTTGAAATTTTAACACTTTAAATTTTAAAGTTTACTGCTTTTACTGCAAAATGTAATTCACAAAGAGCCATATTATCTAAATAATTCCATAATCAATATATCTCTTTCTGAGAAACTCAATTTGAAGATTTTAATATTTGAATTCATGTATTAATTTATGCGAACATGGACTGCAAGTATGGAAAACTGTGGAATTGTTATATATTGAACAAGACATGCATAACCATGAATATAATAATGGTAACCAGCCGCGGACCTTACTCTTACGACAGAGGACGAAATGGGTCGGTAAGGCGGGATAATGTGGGCGGAGTTGCCACAGGCCTTAAGAATGTTATGGAGAGCAATGGCGGTGACTGGATATGCTGGGGGGATGGCTCTCTCGACAGCCAGTTTCTCAATGAAGACAATGGAAAGTACA
The DNA here is from genome assembly GCA_021820405.1 of Thermoplasmata archaeon. Lineage (GTDB taxonomy): Archaea > Thermoplasmatota > Thermoplasmata > Thermoplasmatales > Thermoplasmataceae > Cuniculiplasma. Next base: position 541 of record JAKADQ010000117.1, read on the forward strand.
AAATTCACCGAATAATACTGGATCAAAAGGAAAAGAAGGGGTATTATGATGACTATAGCAACAGCACACTATGGCCCCTATTTCACTACTTCAGAGAGAAGATATATCACGATTCAAGGGCATATCACTATTACAGGCAGGTAAACAGAAAATTCAGCGAACAGATAATGAAGATAGCCAGGGACGATGATGTTATATGGATACATGACTACCAGTTATCCCTTGTGCCTGGATTTCTCAGGGATCAGGGGATAGGAAACAGAATCATTTTTACCTGGCACATTCCATGGGTGGCGAGTGGTTTCTATTCAATACTACCCGAGAGAAACGATATAGTCAGAAGCATATCCACCTCAGATTCCATAACGTTTCATACTGATAACTATGGGAAAAATTTCAGAGATTCCTATTACAGGGTGATCGGGAAAGATAAGGGACTTGAAAGGAAAATCCATACAATTCCGCTAGGCATAAATTATAAGCATTTTGCGGAAAGTGACCATAAGCTGAAGAGAAAACCGTTTCACCAGGAGAAGATCATATTCTCCATCGATAGGCTTGACTATACGAAAGGGCTCGTGCAGAGAGTCAATTCAATAGAAACCCTTCTGAAAAAATATCCGGAAATGAGGGAAAAATTTGTCTTCATCATGATTGTTACCCCAAGCAGATCCGGCGTCAGAGATTATGACATTCTCAAGGATGAACTTGAGATGAACATAGGGAGAATTAACGGACTCTATGGGAACATTCACTGGACACCTATAATATATATGTACAGAAAGATTTCTTCAATGCAGTTGCACAACTACTATACATGGGCAGACATAGCCCTGATTACACCTCTCATAGATGGCCTCAATCTTGTAGCGGAAGAATATGTGAGTACCACGGAAAAGGGAATTCTGATAATTTCTGAATTCGCGGGAATATCCAGATACCTCAAGGGTGCCATACTCACAAATCCAAATTCTGGGGACGATGTTGCCGATAAAATTAAAAAGGCCATAGAAATGGACAGTGAGGAGATTGCCCTAAGACTGAGGACAATGAAGGAATTTGCAAAAAGGCACGATGGTTCATGGTGGATGAAAAAAGTTCTGAATACGATCAAAAATTAATGAAGGCAGTCAAAAAGGAAATTGTTGAAGGTTCCCAGGTATTTCTGGATTATGACGGTACCCTTGTGCCCATCGTTATAAACCCCGAGGAGTGCTATGCAGATACTGATTTGAGGAATCTGCTTGCAAGGATTTCAAAAAAGTACCAGCTGTTCATAGTTTCAGGAAGGCAGATAAGTGAGTTGAGAGAATTCATAGGAATAGATGTGAATATTATAGGAATGCATGGAGCCATTTCATATATCAAAGGGAAAGAAGTCCCTCTGGTTCCGGATTTCTATCAGTACCAGGAAAAAGTCAGGAAAATTGCAGAAATGCATCTGGAAAAACAGTTCCAGGGCTTAAGGGTTTACAACAAGTCTTCCGGAATACTGCTCCACCTTGGGTTGGTCGATAACATCTTAAGAGAAAAAATATCGGAAAGGGTAAACGAGTTAGGCCAGGAATCAGGGATGGACATTTACAGGGGTAAAGATGTGCTGGAACTTAAAATTCCCAACGTGAATAAAGGAGATGCCATCAGAAAATTCAGAGATCAGACAAAGTGCCTGATCGCAGGTGATGAACAGACAGATGAAATGGCATTTAGGGAATGCAATGAATGTGTCACGATCCATGTGGGTAAAGGCCCAACTGCTGCAAGGTATACTGTGCCTGATGTGTATTCATTTCGAAAAATTCTCGAAACCCTCGTAAGGTGATTGTTCATAATCCCCTGACATCATAAAGATCTATTCTCCTGTGTTTGATCACCGGAACTGAATCTCTGTATTCCTGTACCATTGCCATATCGATCTCAGCTTCGAGATCGCCTTCTTCTTCCCCTAACTCACCATCCACCTGGCCATAGGGATTCACAACCATGGAGTGCCCCAGAAAATCCTCTCCGCATTGATCTGCGGCAATAACAAAAACACCGTTCTCCATCGCCCTGGCTTTCAGCAGGGTTGACCAGGTTTCATATTTATAATTCCCCTTATAAAATGCAGCCTGAACAATGATAACCTGCGCACCCATAAGAGAATACAACCTGGCTATCTCTGGAAATCTTATATCATAACATATTTCAATTCCCACAGGAAACTTTCCGTGAAGAAGGAATGGTTCAGGTATGCTATGGCCCTTTTGGTAAAGGTTTGATTCCATAAAACCATAGGAATCAAATAGATGTGTTTTCGAATATCTACCGGAAATCTTACCGGAGCTGTTTATGTGGAGTGAAGTGTTTAAAGGCTTTCCGTAATTTTTTTCGACGAAATTGATGATTATATCCACCGAATGCCTTTTCGCAGCTTCACTTATGGATTTAACAAATGAATCACTGGAGTCCTGAGCCTGTTCGATAAACCTTTCGATGTTTAAGTAATCCGGATACAGCATGGAATATT
>JAKADQ010000118.1 GCA_021820405.1 Thermoplasmata archaeon
CACAAAAAACATCTGGAAGGAGAACATGAGGAAAAAGGTGAAGAAAAGGTAGGTTTTCAGCTTACGGTCGATCCTGTTCTTCCCTTCATTAAGACCAAAAAAGTGTATGACATTTGTTGGAAAGAATCTGATTCGCTCCATAATCCTTGTCGAATGTAAATTTGCAAGGCGTCTCCTTTCAAGCTTTTTCTTTGGTTCAGGTATTGCAATCGATATAATTATGGCCGAGACAAGATAAACGAAAGCCGCAATAACATAAACATAAAGGAATATCCTGCCGCCAATATCTGCGAAATAATAGATAAATGCTATACCCCCGGCCAGCCCCAAAACTGTCCCAATAGATGCAATAAAATTGAATCTGCCCATCACGGAGGACCAGCGATCTTCTGTTGTGTTCTCAATAAGTATCATGGTGCTGACAGGAACACATGCCATAACAACCACCTGAAATGCCACCAAAACTGCAATGTAATCGATCACATTCCTCACGTAAATCATTGGAAGAAGTGAAATAAACCCCCCAAAAAAGCCAATCAGAATAAATATTTTCCTCCTACGGTACCGGTCTGAGAGGAGACCCCACATTATCAATGCGGGCACCGATGCAGCGGAGGCTATAGCGGATGTGATGCCGACATAGAATACATTTAATCCAAGATACACAGTTATAAAAAGAGGGATTAGTGGTGTTGTGAGCCCACCTGATATATTTGACGTCAGGTATCCAAGATACCAGGTATTGTGACTAAATGATTCCTGTGATGTTTCATCCAAAGGCATTGTGATCATCGGTTACAGTGCACCGGTTGGTTTGTGGGGTATCAATGACTTGATTATTTACTTTCTATCCTAACTTATACTGTTTACATGGATATTACCATAATGAGTCCATTCAGAAGATCAGATAGAAATACTTGCAAAAGAATTTATTTAACTTGTATTATTTAAAAATGGTAATATTTTTAAAACATTGTTTTCTTTATTGCGCCCTGAACCTTTTTCTTAAGATCCTCGTTAATTTCTTCTATTTTATGGGCGTCTTTTGCATGTTGTGCTATCTTTGGCATTAACTCATCAGGACTAGCACCCTTAACGGTGAATCCACAGTTCATTCCGATGTCTGCGCATTTAAATTTATATGGCATATTTATCAAATAGTAATGGGTTTCGCAATATATATAATTTCCTATAAAATCAGACAAACGACGGACGTTGTGTTTTCAAAATCATATTAAAGAAACGATGTATGAATGGAAGAATTAAGTATTTTCATACCATCGTCTCTTTTTCTCTCCAAAGATGCATAGAAAGATTTCATCCGTTTTTCCTGCGCAGTCCTGAATGAAGCGTCATCAATTAAATTAACGTTGATCGTTATATTAAGAAGTGCCCCCTCTGCGGCACTAAACGCAAAAATCAGTGAACAGGCAGAATCTGTTATCGCGTTCTTGTTTCCGATAGATAGGAGATCGAGTGCATTATCCATTACATCAGAAGCAAGATTTGCTATTCTCCATGGTGGCTCTATAGCATCCCTCAAGGCTGTTTGAAGAGCCTTTTTTCTTGCCGCTTTTTCTTCGTCTGTACTCTTAGGCAATTTCCATGTGCTCGATATCTTATTGAAGGCTTGTTCGTCCTCTTGCATTAAATCCTCAAGATTCTTCCTTATTTCAAGCATTTTCAATTCTATTGCCTTAACCCGTTCCTGTACATGCTCATATCCCTTTTTCCCCTCAGTCAGTGCTGAAACCATTGAGGATAAAGCGCTTCCAACCATTGCAACCAGGGCACTTGCAGCGCCACCTCCCGGGGCAGGTTCTTTACTAGCCAGCCTTTCCATAAAATTATTTAGATCCATAATTCACTCCATCATCTTTTTTTCCAGTATCTGGGAAGACTTAAAGCCGTTAAGCTGTAGATAGTATTTTGATGTTTCTACGATGGCTTCCATCGGTATGAGACCAACAACCTCCGATTCGTGTATGGAAATCCCGAATCTCATCGACTCGAGTTTAACCAGTTCAAAAGCTCTGTAAATTGGAGTTTTGTTGAAATTAGTCAGATTCATTGAAATCTGAACCTGATCCCTGTCCTTTAGATAAAAAGCCAATGCTTTTACGAACGTCAATCCGCCATCCCTTGCTCTCAGTGCTTTAGCGATCTTTTTTCCGATTTCCAGATCATTTGTGTTTAGATTGACATTGTAAGCTATCAGATAATCGCGGGAGCCAATTATGGAAGCACCGGCACTTCCTATCTTTTGAGGTCCGAAATCTGGCTTCCAGTGATCGCTTTGTATATTTTCTGTGAGTTCCTCAAGCTGGAAGTTCTTGTTCCTTATATCCTCCAAATTTTTTCTATATTCCCTCATCGCGGAATTTCCATACATGTATACTGGAATTCCCAGCTCATTCCCAACCCTCTCTCCAAGTTTTCTTGATATCTCGATGCATTCATCCATACTTACGCCCGATACTGGTATGAAAGGGATGACATCTGAGGCACCAAACCTCGGATGTTCCCCCTTATGCTTTCCCATATCAATCAGCGCAGCGGCTTCCCTAATTCCCCTATAAGCTGCTTCCAGTGCTGCCTCTGGAGTTGATATGAAAGTTATAACCGATCTGTTATGGTTTGCATCCATCTCGCTGTCAAGTACTTTGACTCCTTCCACAGATGAAATAGCCTGTGCAATCTTCTTAACTACCACTTCGTCTTTCCCTTCACTGAAGTTAGGAACACACTCAACAATTTTCATAGTGCCGTATATCAAGGTTCCTTAAAAAGTCAAAAGTTTAATATCTTTGGTTGTGGGGTCCAGTCCAGAAGTTTTTCTATTATGTGGAAAACGATCATAAAGGGCATTTATTGTTTTGGTTCTTCCTAAAAGTAACCAATGATTCCAAACCCGTTAGAGCATAAAAAAATTATATCGATTCGGCATTCGTGATTAACTCGTTGCGGGTAAATTTATACCTGTTATGTTAAGGGGATATATGATAAATCCAAGTGAAGC
>JAKADQ010000119.1 GCA_021820405.1 Thermoplasmata archaeon
CAGGCATTTAACGGGATAATGGAGGCAAGGCGTCTGCCTAAGGGTACAGATCAGGAGAAAAAAATCAGGGATATAACCATAGATAAGGCCACAAAGAACGCAATATCTACTCCGTGGAAAGTTGCATACGCATGCAGAAAGGTTCTTTCAATATCATTTAGACTGATAGATATAGGAATACCCGGAGCCATAACAGATGCAGGCGCATCTATGAAAATAGCAGCAGCAGCTCTGGAGAGTTCACTGTATAACGTTTCAATCAACCTGAAATATATCAAAGATGTGAATTATGTAGAAAATGAAAGGATAAAACTGAAACTGTTCATGGAGGACGTGCAGTCATTAGAGTCATTAGGTGAAAAAAAGATAAGGGATTCCATCGGAAAAGAATTTATGTGGTGATTCTTCTGGAAGAAAATAAAAAAATAGCAGAGATTAAGGATATTAGGGATGCATCATCATTCCTTAAGGGGAAAATAGAACGAACTCCATTGATATATTCAAAAACATTCTCTGATATGTTTGGAGCCCCCATATACCTGAAGCTTGAAAATTTTCAAAAGACGGGCTCATTTAAAACAAGGGGTGCCCTTTTCAAGATGTCAAGGCTGAACCTAAATGAAAAATCCAGAGGCGTAGTCGCTGCAAGTGCGGGCAATCATGCACAGGGTGTTGCATATGCAGCTAAAATAAGCAATATAAGCTCCAAAATTGTAATGCCCTCCTATACAATAAGCGCCAAGATAAATGCAGTAAGAAATTATGGAGCAGAGGTCCTGTTGAAAGGTGACAGCTATAAGGAAGCTTTTCAGGAGGCAAAAAGGATCTCGGAAAATGAGGGAAGAACCTTCATAGACGGTTTCAATGATCGCTGGATCATAGCAGGGCAGGGAACTATTGGGCTTGAAATTCTTGAAGATCTTCCGTCCGTGAAGAACGTGATAGTTCCAGTTGGTGGGGGTGGTCTCATTTCTGGAATCTCAGCTGCGATAAAGGAGTCTGAAAAGGATGTTAGGGTGTATGGAGTACAGAGTGAAAACTGCGACTGCGTCATCCAGACAATGGAAGGCAACCCTAATCCCTCATCTCGGGGTTTTACAATCGCAGATGGAATTGCGGTTCAGAATCCGGGTGACATTAACATATCAATGATACAGAAATATGTTGACAGGATAGTCACAGTGAATGATGAACAGATGGCCTATGCACTATTTAAATTATTGGAAAGGCAAAAAATTGTTGTGGAGGCATCAGGGGCTGCACCGCTTGCAGCAGTAATGTCAGCAAAGTTAGATCTCAGAGGAGAACCAACAGTACTCGTTGTCTCTGGCGGTAACATAGATCTTCTATTGCTTTCAAAGATTATTTACAAGGGAATGGAAACAGACATGGGATTGATCAGAATAGAATGCAAGATCCCAGATAAGCCGGGAACGTTACACAAAATAACATCGGCCATATCCAATTCAGGCGCAAACATATTCCATGCAGAGGTAGATAACCTTTCCCAGGATACTCCTGTCGGTTATCAAAGCATTCGTTTCAGTGTAAACGTTCGGGATGGAGATCATTTGGAAAATCTTCTACAGAAACTCCAGGAAATTGGGTACCACTTCCATATAGTGAGGGATTAGTTTTTACTCACAATTGTAATTATGTCTCCATCTGAAAGTTCATAGTCGAGGCCAACCCTCATATCATTAACTCTTGTTCTGGTGCTGGAAAGAATCGCATATCTAAATGAATCCAGCATTTCCCTACTTATCTTTCTACAAACATCCCTCACGGTTGCACCTTTTCGCAAGACCAGAGGGCGTTCCATATCTGTCTTCCCTGATTTATCTCTCAAAAAAATTCTAACCAATTCAAGGGAATCATAGAGTTTTTCCTTGAGTTCCTCAACACCCATTCTGGAGGAGGCTGAAACCTTAACTATTTCACCATATCTTCTCATCCCCTCGACAAGTTTCTCATCGTGGGGCATATCCATTTTATTTATTACAACTAATGCCGGCAGGTAAACAACATTTCCCCTGAAAAAGTCTATGAGGTCATCATCATTAACGTTTTCCCTTATGAATATTTCTGCGTTTGTTATTTTAAATTCTTTTGCCATCTCTCTTATCCTGTTATCGTCAATATTTACGATTTTAGGTTTTCTTACCCTAATTCCTCCTGTGTTGGCCCTCTTCATAGAGATGTTCTTCCTCTTTCTATTCACCACAATACCAGATTTTCTTAACTCTTCAATAATCCGTTCCATTCCCTTGCATTCATTATCTGTGACAAGGAGAATCAGGTCTGCTGCCCTGACCATACTAAGGACTTCCCTGCCACGTCCCGAGCCAATCGCAGCATTATCAATAATCCCTGGAAGATCGAGTATCTGTATCTGTGTTCCTTTATATTTGAGTGTTCCGGGAATAACCTTCAAAGTGGTGAAGGCAAAATTTCCAACTTCACTCTCAGTACCTGTTATTGCATTCAATAAGCTGCTCTTTCCAACATTAGGGTAACCCACCAGTGCAACTGTGGCATCCCCTGATTTTGGAACCGAAAAACCAGAGCCGCCACCAGAATGCTTATGACTCTCGGCTTCCATCTGAAGTCTTGCCATTTTTGCCTTGAGCAAACCAATGTGAGATTCAGTTGCCTTGTTGTACTTAGTTTTATGAATTTCTTCCTCTATTTCTTTGATCTTTTCTTCTATTGTAGTCATCTGAAGCACTCTCCATTGACAGGCTCCATTTCATAATATAGCAATGGACTTCTATCCTTACTATATGAATTTTCTTTTTGTTTATTGCAAATTCCCATAAATATCCGAAACCATATTAATCTTCAATTTCAAGACCCTGCTAATTTACACCTGAGACTTTTTTTTGCCATAAGGTTAAATCTTCCTTAAGAGAACAAACCTCACACTGTGATCTTCCACCTTTTTCATTATAAGATCCGCGTGGTACTTTGTCCCTTCAATATTCTCCTTAAGGTTTTTTCCAT
>JAKADQ010000025.1 GCA_021820405.1 Thermoplasmata archaeon
CCGGTTTCATTGGGCATTACAGGCCCAGGCCAGTCCAGATTACAGGCAGAGGCCAGGATAGAGAAAGCAAGGGATTCGGTTGAGTCAGTCGTTAAAATGATTAACAGGCTGAAGTAGTATTCACATAACGCCTTTTCATGATCCTTGAGAAGGATGAACTTAGGATCATATTATATTTTATGCGCGACTCGAATGGAGCCATACAGTTATAATGAAGAGGCGGATAACAAAAGTGCATTTTGCAACGAAGAATAATGTGCAGTATTGATTTAATCGTGGTGCTATTCTAAATTTCGATAACTTTTATTTAAAAAGATACAATACAGGTGTTATAATGGATGATCCGGCTGCACATTTTTTCAGTTGTACCGATAGGGAACGGGCTATATTTGAAGCGGGAATCAAACTTGGTTCCATATTTCACCAGTATGTTGGTGTTCCACTTAATACAAATAATATGGAAGCGGTCGAAAAGGCCATAAAGGAAAGTGTTATGGTTCAGCCCTTTGTAAAAGATGCAACTGTAATAATTGACAGAAAAAAAATTGAGAAGAGAAAAGGCCAGTATAAGTATGTTACCCTTTCCGGAGAGATGATGGATATCAGCGTGAAAATATGTTATGGAGAATCGTGCGTTACTGGAAGGATGAAATACGTACCGGAGATGGATTACCCCTTAATGTATTTGGAGGAATAATCATGGCAGTAAAGATAGGTATAACGGGTCCAGTGGGATCGATCAAGGCAGAGGCATTGCAGAAAATAATGGAAATGCTCAGGAATCAAGGTAAGGACGTTCAGGGAGTGCTTATCTCTGAAATTAATGATCAGGGCAAACTCAAGGGTTACTCTATTTTCGACATCTACACAAAAAGAAAGGTTAATTTTGCTGAAGTTGGGATTGTCTCCCGGGTAAAGATTGATAAAATAGGTGTCGATACAAAACTCCTTGAGGAAATTTTAATCCCGAGTCTTACAAGGGCAAGAGAAACGGCAGATGTAATTGTGATAGATGAGATCGGAAAACTTGAAAATACAACAAAAAATGTACAGAAGGAGATCAATGATACGCTCAACTCTACAAAGCCACTGATCGTAACCGTGCACAAGAAATCCAGAAACCCCGTGCTTCAGGAAATAAGAGCACTTGAGGGCGTTCGTGTCTTCGATATAACACCAATCAATAAGAGCTTGCTGCCATACAGAGTGATGAAGGTTATCAATGGAGAGGAGAACCCATAGTAACATACAAAGAAGGAATAGTGGAAATTGAAACAGGCTCGGAGATTAAAACGATTGGACCGGGAAGGGCTGGTCCCGGCTTCCTGAATGCAGATCAGAAATTTAACCGGGATCTCACCTTAAGCTTTTTGAATACATACAGGCCTGCTTTATATCTCGATGGATTTTCGGCGACGGGCATCAGGGGATTAAGGACCGAATTGGAATTGGGAATAAAGACGGTGATGGTGGAAAGAAGCAAAAAATCCTTTCAGATTCTAACGGAGAATGCAAAGAGAAATGGGTCACAATCAGAGTTGTATAACGATACATTCGAATCGATCCTTTCCAAATATAGATTTGATTTTGTAGATGTAGATCCGTTTGGGGATGTGGTTCCATATGCTGATATTAGCCTTCGTTATGTGCGCAACAGGGGATTTATCGGATTTACAGCCACAGACCTGAGCGTTCTGACAGGTTCCCTCAGAGAACATAATTTGAGGAGGTACGGGAGCGTGGTAATGAATAATTCCTTCCGGCACGAAATGGGAATAAGGAACCTGATAGGATTCATTGCAAGAAGAGCAGTTGCTCTGGAAAGAGGGATAGAAGTTATGCTTTCTGTCTATCACGGACATTTCTACAGAGTGATATTACAAGTCATAAAGGGGACAGATAAGGCAGAATCCACACTTAAAAATATTGGATATTTTAATCCTTTCAAGGAAATAGACCATACATATGATGACTTTCAATGTGGACCTATATGGGTTGGGAACATTGAAGGGTTATTTTCAAGGGGCAGCATGAATATACCCAGATATGTTAGTGAAGATTACGGAAATAGATTCCAGCAGTTGAGATATGAAGATATGAGCCTATTTTTTGTGGACATAGGAGATGTGTTTTCAAAGAAAAAGAAGAACCTTCCTTCATTAGCAAATATTAGAAATTATCTGGAGAATAATGGAATAGAAAGCGAAAGAACGCACTTTTCCTATACGGGGCTGAAGGTAAAAGACAAAAGATCGGTTTTAGAAAAAATCGTTAATGACTACGATCAGATATATAAAAATCATAGAGTTAATTAGAGTTTCTAATTATCCCTAAGGAAATTCATAAATAACGAAAGGCACTAACCCATTGAATGAATTCTGCCCTGAGACTCCTCAGACCTGTAAATGCGGTGATGGCCGTTCTTGGAACTTTCATATCATCGCTTGTCACCGTTGGTTATGAGATGGTTGATCACATCGTGCTGATTTCTATGGCTTCTCTCGTGGTATTTCTTGTTTTAACTGGCGGAAACGTTATGAATGACGTCCTTGATGCGGAGAATGATAAAATAAATCATCCAGAACGACCAATACCATCTGGAAAAATAACAAAAAATCAGGGGACCTACGTTTATACAACTTCATACATATTATCGATCATCATTGCGTTTGTCTTTCTGAACATTTATGCTGTCATTGTGGTTATTTTTGCAGATCTGCTCCTGATAGTGTACGAAACTAGAGGTAAATATAAAGGCCTCTCAGGCAATATAATAATAAGCATCCTGATAGGAGCCATATTTCTGTTCGGAGGCATCGTCTTTCTGAAACCAGAGAGAACCCTCTTATTGATGGCACTTGCATCTCTGTCAAACCTGTCCCGTGAGCTGATCAAGGACGTCCAGGATATGGAAGGAGACGTTGACAGAATAACGTTTCCAAAGAAGTATGGGGCGAAAACTGCACTTAATCTATCTTCTGCACTCATTATCGTCACCATTATTGTCTCATTCGTGCCATATCTTGCAGGCCTTTTTTCATATCAGTACCTGATTGCCGTTATTATCTGTGACCTCTGCTTTGTCTCAACAATGATAACACAATATAGGAGCGCTGAAAAGGGACAGAATCTTTCAAAACTTTCAATGATTCTTGGATTAGTTTCCTTTACTGTTGGTGGTATCTTTTGAACGTCTATGATATGATTATTGAAAAAACTAAAAGAGAAAAAGTCCATATGACACTTATTGACCCTGATACCTCTGGAGACGAGGGGAGTGGGAAAATTGCAGAACAGGCATACAAAGCTGGCACCGATTTCATTTTGGTTGGAGGGAGTACCCACCTTACAATGAATGAAATGGATATGGCCACGAAACAGATAAAGGAAAAGTGCAACGTCCCAGTCATAATATTTCCAGGGTCTTCAAGCATGTTTACAAGATATGCCGATGCAATTTTTTTCATGTCGCTTTTGAATTCTTCTGACCTTGAGTTTATCGTTGGCCATCAGAAAAAGGCTTCATTGGTTGTGAAAAAAAGCGGTATTGAAAGTATACCTATGGGGTATCTCATATTTGAACCAGGAATGACCGCAGGAAGGGTTGGAAAAGCAAAGCTCATAGGAAGAGATGATTATAAGAATGCAATTGAGTATGCAGTGGCTGCCCAATTAATGGGAATGAGACTGATTTATATGGAGGCTGGAAGCGGTGCTCCATATGCAATTTCCACGGAAATGATAAAAAAAGTGAAGGAATCCGTGGATATTCCGATTATTGTTGGTGGAGGGATCAGAAGCAGTGAAACCGCAAAGGAGATAACTGAGGCAGGTGCAGATATAATAGTCACGGGAACAGTGGCAGAAAAGTCCGATAATGTATATGAGGCTTTAAAACCAATTATAGAAACCATAAAGCATTGTAAGTCATAAATGTAAAATAATTTAATCATAATGTAATATAGGGATCAGATGGTCAAAATCAGAATAGAGGTCGGTTACCTTGACGGTGTCGAGGATCCTGAATCGTCAACATTGTTTCACAACCTTGGAATTCTAGGTTATGATGATGTTGAAAATGTTAAAATATTAAAAACCTATGAAATTCAATTTTATGGAGATGAAGAATCTGCGAAGGCAATGGCAAAAGCCATAGCGGAGAATCTTCTGATAAATCCGGTGATAAATAGTTACAAGGTTGTTGTTCTGGGTGAATAATGATGCACAATGTGCATGACAAAAACTTTTCCAATACAGTGAGAATAAGGGAACTTGACCATCAGTCCCTTATGGAAATAAGCAGCAGTATGGGGCTATCACTGAATCTGGAGGAGATGGTAAGGCTCAAACATTATTTCACTTCCCTGGGAAGGGATCCTACAGAAACTGAATTACAAGCTATGGGTCAGGCCTGGAGTGAACACTGCTGTTATAAATCTTCAAAGTTATATCTCAAAAAATTTTTAAGCGGGCTCAAGACCGATTATACAATCCTGGCAATGGAGGACGATGCCGGTGTCGTCAGGATAAGGGATAACATTGCATACGTCCTCAAAATGGAAAGCCACAATCACCCAAGTGCGGTGGAGCCCTATGGTGGAGCCGCAACTGGTGTTGGTGGCATACTCAGAGACGTCCTGTGCATGGGTGCCCAGCCAATAGCAATAATAGATTCGCTCTATCTGGGGAATGGCAAGGGAAGAAGACCAAAGGGTTCACTCAATACAACTTTTATGATCAATAACATAGTTGGAGGTATCAGAGATTACGGGAACAGAGTAGGTATACCTACCGTGGCGGGTTCACTCTTCTTCGATGAGATCTTTGAAGGGACTCCTCTTGTCAACGCAGGTTGCATAGGTATTCTTGAAGAAAAAGACATTAGCAGAAGTAGAGTCTCTTCAACAGAAGATGTATTGATGCTTGCCGGAGGCAAGACAGGGAGGGATGGGATTCACGGAGTCAATTTTGCCTCTCGAAACCTGCAATCTGAGGATAAGGAAAATAGAAAGGCTGTACAACTTGGTAATCCCATAGTGAAGGAACCCTTGATTAAAGCCGTTCTCGAGGCAAACTCCCTGGGACTTATAGCCGGAATGAAAGATCTTGGAGGAGGAGGGCTATCAAGCGCTTCTGGCGAGATGTGCCTTGCAGGGGGAGCAGGTGGTGAAATCACACTGGATAACGTGATTCTTAAGGAGAGGAATATGGATCCATGGGAGATATGGATAAGCGAAAGCCAGGAGAGGATGCTTCTTGCTCTGAAAGATGAAAATGTGGAAGCAGTCAGGCACATAATGGAAAAGTGGGGTATAGAAAATAGCATAATCGGAAGAAGCACTCCCGGAAAGAGAATGAAACTATATTTCAAAGGTGAGAAGGTCATGGATCTTCCACTAACATTCCTTACTTCTGGACCAGTTTACGCTAAACCGTACACGGTAGACAAACCGAAGGAAAGGCACACGATACTGTTAAAAGATCCGGAAGATTTTCCAAGGGACTTTGAAGCATTCCTCAGGGATTTCAATAACTCATCAAAATATAAGGTAATAAGACAGTACGATTTCACTGTACGGGGCAACTCGGTTGTCAGGCCGTTCTCTGGTTTTCCGAATAGAGAGGGACCGACCGATGGAGCTGTAATGAGGATCAGAAATGATTCTAAGGATGGACTTGCCATTACCTCTGGATGCAAGGTAAGTGCAACTGAGATTGATAGTTATGAAGGTACAAGATGGACTCTTGCAAGAGCATACAGAAATATCTTATGTCTTGGAGCTAAGCCACACAGTGTAGTGGATGCCCTCAATTTCGGAAATCCTGACAGGCTCAAGGTCATGGGGGAGTTTGTCCAGTCGGTGAAAGCTATTGGAGAATTCTGCAAATATTTAAAACTCCCCATAGTGGCCGGAAATGTAAGTCTTTATAATCAGACAGGAGGCATTGATATTCCACCAGTTCCCAATATTCTGATGACTGGAGTTATGGAAGATTATGAGAAATCGATCACATCCGATATAAAATACTCTGGAAGTACACTTTACGTGGCAGGATGGAGTGCATACGACCTCGGTGGAAGCCTTTACATGAAGTACAGGGGCATTAGATCAGATACATTGGAAAAAAACAACATGGATGATCTGCTTAAAATGGAAACGTTCATGTCAAAAGCCATAGATCAGGGACTGATTCTATCAGCTCATGATGTGGGGACAGGAGGATTAGCGGTATCACTTCTTGAAATGTCACTGGGCTCAGGCATAGGCATGGTTGTGGACATCTCAGATCTTTCTCCGAGCAGGGTTTTAAATAAACTCTACTCGGAAGCAGGAAACAGGATCATCATAGAGGTACCGGATGGCAAGGAAGGCACCATCGAAAAGGTTGGGGAAGGCATTATTTTGAGGAAAATAGGAAAAACAGGCGGGAAGATATTTAAAATTGTGAATGATTCCATTAGCATCATGGAAAACGAGGTTGAAAAATTAAGAAAGATATGGGAATCCGGTCTGGATTCAATATTCAACTGAAAAACGTCCAGGGATATTCCAGATCACAGAGGGAAAAAAATTGTAAATTCACTCTGGAGTCTAGGAAATTGATTTCGGGATATGAAATTTTTAACGTTGAAAAATAACTGTTTTAGATCGATTTTTATTACATGTTAAGATATGGTGATGATTTGATGAAGGATTATTCAAAAATTACGAGATACATAAGTTCGAAGAATGTTACCGTGATATGCACATACAGACATAATTTTGATGCGTCGAGAAACTGCGGGAGCTTTGTTGTGTATGACGGAAAGAATATAACAGACGAATCCTTTGAGCTTTTTATGGAATATTTGGAATGCGGCTTAAACGAAACCGAGCTGGAGAAAAAGCTGGAAAAATTCATCGAAGAGATAGAAGAAGGAAAGATTGACGTTACTTTTTAAATGTGAATTCTACCTTGACTGTGTCATCGTCTTTCAGGTTCAATTTTTCTCTTAGATAATCTGATGAGATTATTTCCATTACGTCCCGGTAGATCGATCTATAGGGAAATATCAGGGCACAATCAATATCCTTTATTTTGCATTTAAATGCCTTAACTGCCCCATAGGTTCTATCGTCAGATGAAAAGCCTTCAATCATTATACCCTTTCTGCCACGTATCTGCCTGAGGGTGCTTTCATATTCAGGATCTATCTTAATGTTCAATGTTCCAGGGTACGGAATGATTCCAAGTTTTTCGGTAAATTGCGTTACGTATGGTTTTTTTGATACGTAATATCTTCCCTCCCCAAGTCCACTTTTCACCTTGCCGACGACTTCGATAGTCCTTTCCTTTTCAAGTATTTCAGAGAGAACGCCATAAACATCATAAAGGAGGTCCATTCCTTTTTCCTGGATTTCGATCTCCTGGCACTTATTTGAAATATTTCTGCTAATCAGGCCCTTTTTC
Organism: Thermoplasmata archaeon; assembly: GCA_021820405.1. Taxonomy (GTDB): domain Archaea; phylum Thermoplasmatota; class Thermoplasmata; order Thermoplasmatales; family Thermoplasmataceae; genus Cuniculiplasma. Next base: position 7,453 of record JAKADQ010000025.1, read on the forward strand.
TCCATTTCAATGATAAATCTTGATGCACTCTGCTGGCTGACACCCCACATGTTTCCAAGATCCGAGCTACTTAGCCTTATCTCACCCTTCTCTCTCTTCTCCTCTGCCAGCGAAGATATGAGAAAGAAATATTTTCTATCGTTGTTTCCATCTACCTGTACCATTCTAAACTCCTGCCATCTCTGATGTTCAATACAGGAAGGCCTTTATTTTTTACTGTCTTTGCTAAATTTCGGTCATTTGTTATCAGAATTCCACTGAGCCTGACGCATTGATTTACAATGCATGTGTCCCCACTTCCTTCCACTTTGACTGTTTCAATATCCCCATATAGGGTCAGCGCTACCGAGGCTTCCTGCATCGATCTGGAGAGCCCTTCAAGTTCCTGTTTCACGCAACTCAACATTACCATACGGAACTTACCAATCTTTCTACTGAGTTCCCACTTCAAATCGATATGCTGCTTCACTGAATAGATCAAAATGTTCGAATCGGGAACGACCAGATTACTTGACAACCTCTGCAATGGCAGTTCCATCCCTGATTTTTTTAACCTCTACTTTTACGGTCTGGCCCTTCTTCACACCGGGAACTATAATTTTAAAGCCGTACATTTTAGTTCTACCCTCTCCAGATTTTCCAATCTCTTCTATGGTTACGGTGTATCTTTTTCCCTCTTCGATCTGGTCTCTGTTTATTACAATTTCTCTGGAGGAGTTTATCGGATGCTGTGCACCACAGGCTTTACAAACAATTACGTTTACCCTGTTCTCCTTTTTGATTTCCGTATCCGGTGAATTACATTCATAGCATCTAACATACACGTTGAGATACTGCTCCAGTTTAGCAGAGAATTCCTCTTCACTTATTTTTCTGTTGATCATAAGCCTTCTTCCGTCAATATTTACGCCTATTCCGAACTCCTTCATGAAGAACTTGGCCACATCCTTCGGATCTCTGTTAATCATCTCGACAATATCGATAAAATTCCTTACTATTGTGACTTTGCCCTCCAGTATTATAACCGGTTTGGGAATCTTCAGTCTCTCCTGACTTACTGTCGATTTAGCCAGTATATCAGAAGTTCTTTCTAAAAGTGATTGATAATCTTCCATTGTCATAATTCAGTATGTTAACTGGGGATATTAATTTGTACCAGTGAATGTGTATCTAAGATTCAAGCATTGCCCATAAACCGGCCAAAGCAGGTCTTTTCTTCTCCCACTGAGCAATTTGTGGCCATTCACTGATATTAATATATTTTTTGCAGCATTTCATCTATGTTTCCGTATAGCTCCATTTCTCCTTTGTCCGATAAAACGAATGAAATTATTTCATCATCTGAGCCTATCGTCATAATTGAATCTTCACTTGATCCCTTAATCGGTTTACTTCTTAAAAATTCACTACACTTTGCAGGACCGTAGATCTTACCGCTGTGCATAACATAAATGTCCCAATCGTCTAACTCATTCAGTATTCCAATCTCATGTGTGACAATTACGGTTGTGGATTTCAGTTCCCTGATCTGATTGATCATAATCCTCTTTCTTTTAGGATCAAGATTCTCGAAGGGTTCATCAAGCAATGTATTCATTGAACTGGATGCGAAAGCCATGCAACTGAACACGATTTTTTGTTCCCCGGTTGACATTTCCCTGAAATCCTTGTCGTATAAATATGGAATGCCGAAAATATCCAGATACTTCTTAAAATCTGCATTCTCCATGTGTGAATAATGTGAATATATAAGGGAGACGTCCCTCGGAGTTTGAGCAAAGCAGAAAATTTCTTCTAAATTTGAAACTACTGGCAATTTACCTCTTTTTTGACTGTCTTTATCAAACTGGATAGTCCCATTTATTTTTAATATTCCACACAATGCCTTTACAAGTGTAGTTTTCCCTGAGCCGTTATGCCCAAGGATTACAGAGTTTTTTCCTATTTTCATGCTTATTGAGTTTAATACGGCCCTTTTTCCATATCCAGCATTCAGATCGTCTATCAGAATCATGAACTTCCATTTCCTGCTATAATTATAACGTTGCATATTGTTCAGTTTCTGAACCTTTCGTGTATTCTTAATTCCATCTATCAGATATACTTCTATGAAAATGGTATCCTATTTTATCAAGAATATACCTGCCAACAGGATTATGATAATGTGGTCACTTGGTGTTTCATCCATAATAGGCGTACTGACCGTAATGGCATTGAGAATTACAATTCCATATGATAAAATGACAATGCTTAGAGATGCATTCTCACTTGCATTTGCCTTTGTGTTTGGCTTTTCAAGCAGCACTTCTGCGTCAGCAATTGTATCATCATATGCCTATCAGTCGCGCTCCTTTGGATTTCTTTTCCATAGAATGGGAATTAAAAAGATCAACTTACTGGGATCACTGATATCTGGCATGATTATTGCTTTCCTGATAAATGGCATATATCTTTTCCTTTTTTTGTTGATACTCATAAAGCTCAAATTTGGGATTTGGGCAGTTCCCGTAAAGATCGCAATGAATGCCCCTTTGATCATGTTAATGTCAATTATCGATGGACTCATATTCACATCCATATCTCTTCTGGTTGTATCCATTATACTTATCTCATCGAAGACTAAATTAATAACATATGCAAGATATTTTCCTTTACTATTGTACATTATAACATTTGTAATAATCACAAATGGGATCCACGGAATCGGAGAGTACATTTTCCCGTATTCCTCTTTGTTCTACGTTTTTAACTATCTGTTCAGCGGATCAAATATCTATTATGAAAACGTCACACATCCCGTTAATCCCAATCTATTTCTCTGTACTTCGAGTATTCTTGTATTTCTGGCCTTTGTTATTATAATTCTGTATCTTTTGGTAGATCACATTTATGTAAGAGGTGGACAGGCTGAAAGACAGTTTTGAGCGTATTTTAACTCCTATGATTTCGTGTATTTCTAAAAATGAAACGTTAATATGGGTATCGATAGTAAGTGATTCATAATGATGGAAAGTGAAATGAACCTGTCTGTTGATATTTCAGAGAAAATTATCTACAGACATATTCGAAAGATCGAGATACTTGTATACATCTTATTTTCCACATACATTCCGGTCAATTATGGAGTTGGGTATCTACTCTTTTACATCAATACCATACACAAAAGCAAATATCTTGATTCCATACTTGACCTGTATTCCCTGTTCATTTTTGGCATATACATATGGATCATATACATATACAGACTCAAGATTAAAAAAGCCGCTGAGCCGGTGTATCTTATTAAAAGCAATGAAAAGAATGGATTTACCTATCCCATGATCAATGGAAATCTTGTATTCCTGATTCTGCTTATTGCTGTAATTCTTTCCGCCTTTTTTGATATGTATGGGTTGACCGGCTATGAACTGATCCCCGTATATTTATTTTTTGTAGCCACCATCCTCTGGTTCGTCCTGATATTCGGCACATTATATAGATCGATAGGAAAGAGAAAATTGATCGGCGTTGAAATTCTTGCATCCATAGGTTTTTCAGTAGGATATCTTGGTGGCATGTTCATATCCAGTTTCTTCTACATTGTTTTTACAGTTACATGGTTGTTTTCCGGCATCTACCTGTTTCTTGAAAATGAGAGGGATACACATCATGAATGATGATCGTGACTTTAATGAGATAGTTGGTGACGATCTTTACTCAAGTGGTATCAGAACCGGTATCCTAATAGGACTCTATGGAATAAATAAAATAACATTTACGGAACTTCTCGTTTCAACAGGTCTGCCGAAATCATCCCTTTACAGTCACCTCAAATTCTTGAACGAGATGAAATATGTAACTGTAAAGACAGAACTCACTCTAAGGCGGCCAATGACCTTTATAAGAATAACGGAAACGGGAAAAGAGAAGGTAAGAAATTACTTCGTGATCATTGAAAAATACAGACGAAATAAGGAAACCGAACCTGATAGATGAACATGGAGTAATTGGGTAAATTTTATGAGGAAACAGCAAATTATCAATCATTAAATTCTAGATTTTGACTTCCTGCATTTGAGTCCCTACATCCGTGAAAAAAATCGATTAAATGGATTGCTTGATGCCCATAACAATAAGTCCCCGCTAAATGATATATGGGATGCAGAGATATGGAAAAATGATCATGTCGTTTGCTTATAGATACGGGATTATTGGGATGGTGATTGGAGCAATTCTTGCGGTTCTATCTTCATTTTTAGATGTGGGAAATAACCTCAAGGTTATGTTCATTATGACGTTTGTGGAACTTGGTTTCGTTGTCGGTCTCCTTCTAGGTGCAAAGAAAGAGGAAGAACAACATTTTCAAAAATAGTTTTAATGTGTACCAATTTAATTTTGTAGTGGTAGAGCCGTCTCACTTTCCTTTACAAGATCGTTGGAAATTTGTTTCATAGGACCAAACGATAAACTTCAACCTAACATCTATGTGAATTTAGAATTATAATATGCTCAGAAAGTTATATGAAATCCGATGAAAAATAGATTTGTATCCATCCCCGTTATTGAATGGGTACTGTGAACAAGATTTCTCTAAAAACTGAAGGTTTCATAAGAAATTTTCAGATTATATCATTTATAGTTATTCTGTCTCGCTCGCAATCCAGTATTTTTAACACAGTTCTGTCAGAAGATTTTATCTGATCCTTGAGATTTGCTATTTCCACCCACTTTCCTTCATAGAAGAATTTTTCATTTACGTCTCCAAATACCACTATACCTTTTCTCGTGAGAAGCAAACTACCCTCTTTCAGATATATAGGTATATCTCCACCAGAATTGACCATGTTGCCACCAAGATCTATTTCACCAGTCTGCAGATTATACCATTTTCCAGGTGGTAAAAAGACTTTCCTAACATCTGCTCCTCTTTGAACTATTGGCGCCAACATTATTTCTCTTCCAACCATGTACTGGTCATCTATCTGGTAGAGCCCCTCCTCTTGCGGATAGTTAAATGCTAAGGGCCTTATAATTGGCTCATAGTTTTCCTCTGCTATTTTGGCCTTCCATAGCAAATGGGGTACTATGGTATGCCTCAACCTGAGAATTTCTCTGAATCTCTCCAGATAATAAGAATTGTATATGTAGAGTTCCTGATCATTCTCTGTTTTCGATTTATGATTCCTGTACACAGGGAAGAACAGGGCCATCTGATAAAATCTCAGAAGCAGCTCCGGATCACTATAGTTCAGGAAACCGCCCAGGTCGCAACCTACATAGGGTATTCCTGAAATACTCAGTGATGCAAGGAGTGATATCTGCAGAGCTAAACTCTCAAAGTTGCCGTTTCCATCGCCTGACCAGATTGCAGCATATTTCTGGATTCCTGCAAAACCCGATCTGGAAAGAATGAATTTGCCATCGTCATTAGCGCCTTTTGTTGCCATCGATTCAAAATATGCATAATAATTATGGAGGTGGTTGTGAGTTATCTTTTTCCCTCCTATGTTGTGTATTGAATCTTCCTCTATTGTTCTAGACTGGCTGTTCATTGACGGTTCATTCATATCAAGCCATATTCCATCAAACCCATTCCCGATGAATTCCTTCACCTGATTTGACCAGAATTCTCTTGCCTCAGCGTTCAGAAAATCTGGAAACGCACATTTGCCTGGCCAGACTGTTGAAGTGAAAATCTCACCTTTGGGTGTTTCAACGTAGTTTCCCAGACCCTTTACAAAGGTACCATCCTTCTGGTCCAATTTCAGTCCAGGATCAATTATGGGAATTACTCTAACTCCCTTTTTATGGCACTTCTCGATGAATTTGCTTATATCGTGAAACTTATTTTCATCTACAGTGAATGGTATGTAATCTTTCATATAATCTATATCAAGATAAATGGATCCAACCGATTCCTTCCCAAATATCTTTTGATACATGTCAATTATTTCTAGAACTGTCTTTTCTGGATAATAGGAATATCTGCATATCTGATGCTCAAGAACCCATTCAGGTAAGCTGAAGGGTTTACCAGTCAGTTTCATGAATTGAGCTAGGACAGCATCCGGTGTTCCTTCATGGAATATATAAAATTCAAAATCCTTTGATGGTACATTAATAATTATTTTATCATATATTTCCTGACCAAAATCCATTACGATTCTTCCGCCATAATTTACAAAGAATCCTTTTGCTTGGCCACTATTTATTTTTAAAAAGAAAGGAATAGAAACATAAAGTGGATCTGTCTTGAGGTTGTATGCATAACTGTCATAATTCCAGAATTCTACCCTGGTTCTCTTTCTCTCCACAGGCAGTGCCTTTTCGCCAAGACCAATGATGTGATCCATTATTTCCAATGGCATAAGAATTCTTACAGAATCTTGGTATTCATCAATCGTTATGTTCAAAAAAGAAAGATACTCCTTATCCATCCCGGCTTCTCTTTCGAAATGGTAAATATCCGTGATATACGGATTATTAAAAGTTATCCTGACATTATTATTCTGATCCTTTTCTATCTTATAAGACATGGTTCCGTATTTTGTAAAAGTGTAAAACATTTTTTATATCTACTACTAATTGTAGTCACTTTTCAATTATAATAAATTACGAAATAGAGGATCAGAAACCTGGGACGGTTCCAATCTTCAGTTTGCTTCCCGAGTAATCCACATATACGTTTTTCAGTTTCAGATATTCTTCGATTCCGTATTTGCTTCCCTCCCCTGCCTTTCCAGTCATCCTGAATCCAGTGTGATAACCCTGTGAGGCTTCGGGTCCCGGCATATTCACATATATCTCTCCAAAACGAATCCTTTCAGATGCTTCGAAGACCAGATTCAAATCGGAGGTAAATAAATATGATGCAAGCCCATATTTTGAATCGTTGGCCAGTTTGAACATGGTCTCCTTGTCCTTTACTTCGTGCACTCCAACAATTGGCCCAAAGATTTCCTCCTGGAAAATAGGGGAATCTTGAGGAACATTATCTATTATAGTAGGTTCAAAAAAGAAACCATTCTTAAATGGCCCTGAGAGATCTGGGGTTTTTCCACCAGTCACTATATTGAGTTTCTCTTCATTAGCCTTTGAAATGAACGATTTCATTGTTTCTAAAGCGCCCTTATTGATAAGTGGGCCCATTACCGAATTCATAGGATCGCCTACTTTAATCTCCTTTGTCATTTTGAGAAAGATATCCATGAACTTTTGCTTTATCTCTGAATGTACATAAAGCCTCTCAGCTGCAATGCATGACTGCCCTGCATTCCAGAATTTGGCCCATATGAGTGCTTTTGCGGCATTTTCAAGATCCGCATCTTTCCACACTATAAATGGTGCCTTACCGCCAAGTTCCAGTATTGTCTTGGCCATGTTAATGGACGTGTTCTTTGTTATTCTCTGCCCTGTTTCAGTAGATCCTGTCATTGTTATGAGACCTACTTTTTTATGCGAAACAATGTAATCCCCAATCTCAGAACCTTTACCAGTTATGAGATTCAATACACCTTTTGGTATGCCTGCCTCAACGAATTTTCTAACGATCCATTCTGCTGTCAACGGTGTATCACTACTAGGCTTCAATACAACTGAATTTCCCGTGAGAAGTGCAGGAGCAAGTTTTCTCGCAACCATTCCAGCAGGAAAATTCCACGGCGTCAGAGCAACAACGACTCCATATGGTACCTTATATTGAAAGATCTTCCTGCGAGATGTTGTCCCCTCAACTACATCCCCCGTAATTTTTCTCGCAAATTCAGAATAGTAATAGATCTGATCCAGTACACCATCAACCTCTTCCGCTGCCTGAACTTTAACTTTTCCGCATTCCTTTATAAGTATTTCCTCCAGTTCATTCCTGGCATCCTGTATTCTATCGCCAGCGTTTCGTATCAATTTTCCTCGTACAACCGAACCCATGTCAAACCATGCCTCGTATGAGGAATCTGCCGCCTCAATAGCACGATCCACATCCTCTTTTGTTGATGCCGGAAATCTGTCTAATAACTCACCTGTTGAAGGATTAAGTTTGTCTAAAGTCTTACCATTGCTTGATTCTACCCATTGACCATCAATATAGTTTTTCATGGTTAGACATGTACTATAAAGGATTTATCCATTTTCATTTCAAATCTCCAAGTATAAATATTTTTCAAATCACAATCCTCACGAATATGGGAAAAACTTGCTCTGTTGAACAACTCCTATTAAAATTCTCCATTTGAGCTATTCTTCTCCTGATTTCCCTTCAGTTTTCCTCAGTTTAAGGATTTCACCTCCGTCTTTGCCCCCCTATTTATATAGTCATACACC
>JAKADQ010000120.1 GCA_021820405.1 Thermoplasmata archaeon
AATCTTTATAGATGTCTCTGTTCCATATTGTCTGCCTTTTCATTCCTTTTCCTTATACTTTTCATTTCAATCCTGTCCTTTACAAAATGCCTCACATCATAGAAAAATATATTATCGTAGGGGCAGGCCTCCACGCAATCCCCTATGCCAACACATCTTGAATTTTTAAACTCGCCATTTTCAATAAAATTTCCGGGTTGTGATGAAAGTCCAACAGGGCAGGCCTTTGCGCAGTCCTTCGTCTTGCATTCAACACATTGATTTGAGTTCTTAACTTTGAGTTTGAAAAAGCCAAATTTCCCTATCCACCTATTGAAATTTCCCCAGTGGCAGTATCCTGTATTAATGCATCCGTAGGAACCAAAATAGGGCATCGTTATAAAAACAACATACCAGATAATATCAAAGAGAAAAATGTATATGAACACAAGTGGATCTGTGCCGTACATGGTCAGGTTCAGGTATCCGAAATTATCGAGCAGAGAAACCACGGAGGCAATTCCGAGTGAGGCGTATACTGTCAGAGAAACTGTTCTGTATATCTTGTTATTCCTCTCAGCAGGGATCGTTATCTTCCTGGCAAGATCACCCTCCCTGTTGAATTTCTTCATGGAATCATAAAATGTTCCCTGATACATGAGAGGGGCTGTGCAAAAAACAGAGCATAGTTGTCTTGCCCCGAATAGCAGAGATAGGATTCCACTGATAAGGTATGTAAGCAACATTGGCAGTATCAGGGCAGCTGCAAGGCCACCTCCTGTCCCTATTCCCATGCTCCATCCCACAAAGGGGTAATTCTGCGGATTTGCCAGAACGAAGGATGGAAGCAGAATGGAATAAACTCCATAGGCCATTATCATCAATGCCATTCTGATTCTGTTTTCCAGATTATCTGTCTTCAGTATTTTGAAGATCACCAGAGAACCCATCTCGGCGCCCATCATTATTAGAAACCATGGCGATCCTGTGATACCTCCTATGAAAACAACCGAATCGAACAGAAATGCCGGTATTATGGTAATACTCATATGATAAGATGCCAGTCCCAGGCTTGCTAAGAATGGGGATGCACCATAATATTGAAAGTCAAAGGTTGTTCCCATGGCAAACTCTGCCAGAAATATATTTAATAGGAAAGCAGTAGACCATTTCTTGTCTGCCAGCCAGTAGACCTTCCCATGTCCTTCAAAATAACTTTTTCGAAGAATAGCAGAAAGATACAATGTCATTTCAGTAACTATGGAAATTCCCAGTATTATTAGATTTCTATCAAACTGGTAGATCATTACCCCAACCATCATCAGAAAATAAGTGAAAATGATCCTGTTTAGATAAGTGGAAAAATTCTTTTCTGCATACTCTTTCCGGTAGAGATATTCGAATAGAAAGATGAAGAGTGCAGTCATTAAAGATCCACCTAGATAGACCGCAATCCCCTGCCACATACCGTTAATTATGGCTGAGGGTGTCAAAAACATGACAGTGGACTGAAAAATAATGAAGATAAGTCCAATCTTTGTCTCCTTTCTCAATGCTACAAGAGCCGTCAGAAGCATCTCAAGAGACATCGGGAAAATAAACCAGTATGAGGTCAGAGGATAAAAAATCACATTGAGAAAATCTTTATCATAAAGGGAGGCAATACTTTTGCCAGATATAATAGATATGAAGTCAAGGCTCATAAGGAACTCATCAAATATGGTAAAAAAAACGTAAACTCCTATGTTTATACCTTTAGATGAAGATCCCTCTATTGTTTTTACGAACTGAATCATGGGATAGATCAATTCCAGGCCCATGATCGCTGATGATAAAAGCACAATATCTTCGATACTGAATGGAAAATAGCCTGAAAGATAAACAACCGGGCCAAGTAGCATACCGTTCATCATTGACAGAAAAATGTAGGAAACAATCTTCTTCATCTGGTTGTCCGCATTTCTTGCGTATACAACGATCCATGATGTAAATATGCCCATCAGGGCAGCAAGAAAATACAGTAAAACGCGAATAAATTCACCAGACATTAAAGTCAACCAGTAATTTTTGAACAAGTATTAAGGCTTACCTCCTATATGTAGGGTGAAATCAAATAGAGTGAAAACAAAGTTAGTGTAAGAACAGGGATGCCAACAACTATGCCTGTTTTCATATAATCCGTGGTACTTATTTTGAAATCTCCCTTTCTTTCTATCATGTAAAGCCAGACAAGAGTCGCAAGTGATCCAATTGGAGTAAATTTTGGGCCAATATCGTTTCCGATTGCGTTGGTCAGGAGTATATTTCCAGTTAATCCGGCCTGCTGCATTGCAAGATCTCCCAGGAGTACCGAAGGAAGATTATTCATTATGGATGAGGTGAAAGCAAACAGATAACCCGTAAAAACATAGTTTAACCCAAAGGGATATCCTGAAATGTAAGTGAGCATTCTCGCAACAATTGAAGTAAGGCCCGCGTTGGCCATTGAAAAAACAACAATGTACATGCCTATGGAGAAAAATATGATCTGCCAGGGGGCCTCTCTGATTGGCTTTACGTAACTTATTTTCTTTCCGTTTCTTGCTAAAATCAGAAGAATGGCCGCTGCCGGCATGGAAATGAGGGCAACAGGTATTGAAAAATAGCCACCCACAGAGTATGAAACTATCAGGGTAATTATCACCGGAAAGAAAAGTTTGAAAATTCTCGGATCCTTAATTTCATTTATATCGAATTCCACCTGGCTATTGACATTTTTTGGTATATCCTTCCTGAAGAAGAGAAACAGGAATAAAAGGCTGGAAAGCACACTGACCAGATCTGGGATTGCCATTGTATACATATAGGGAAAAAAGTTTATTCCAAAGTATGTGGCCGCAATTATATTCACAAGATTGCTGACAAGAAGTGGAATACTTGCGGAATCTGCTATGAAACCAATGGCCATGATGTAAGCAAGAAGGG
>JAKADQ010000026.1 GCA_021820405.1 Thermoplasmata archaeon
AGATCAGGGATTCCGGGAATATACGGGGAATCATAACGGATAACCCAAGAAATCGTTCAGATTTCCCAGAACACCTTACAGGCGACTTGATAAGAAGTGTAACTGCAAGATCTGAAATAGTCCTAAATAAAGGCATGGAAGGGAAGATTCTTTTTGTTGATCTTGGTTCAAAGAGGGATCTGCTTGAAAAGATTTCCGTAATGGGTGAAACTCACGTTATAAATCTTGATTCAAGGGTAGGATCACTCTCTGATTATGATCTTATATTCATATCGAATGGGCCAGGGGATCCTTCTGACATTAGCCTTTCACATGTATATGACCTGATCAGGAGGGCAGAAGGAAACATTCCGGTTGCCGGAGTATGCATGGGCAATCAGGTAATTGCAAAGGCACTTGGGGCGACTATTGAAAGAATGCCCTTTGGGCATCATGGGATCAACCATGCTGTATCTGATGGAAAAAATATATTCATCACATCACATAACCACAATTTCCGGGTCTCTGAGGAAACTCTAAGCAATACTGGTCTAAAAGCAGTTCAATGGGATTTAAATGACGGGACGGTTGAGATGATCCAGAATATGGAAAAATCCATAATGTCTGTGCAGTACCACCCGGAAGGATCACCGGGGCCAGCGGATCCATCAAGATTCTTCGGTAAAGTGGAGATGATGTTCAATGCCATCAGGAACTGAGAAAAGAGTTCTTGTGATTGGTTCAGGGCCTGTGGTTATAGGCCAGGCAGCAGAATTTGATTATGCAGGCTCACAGGCATGCAGGATACTTAAAAAACTTGGGTTTTACACGGTCCTGCTCAATTCAAATCCTGCAACAATTCAGACTGACGAGGAAATGGCGGATAAGATATACATCAGGACGATCAACCTGAAAAATGCCACCGAGATAATCAGGGAGGAAAAGATCAACGGAATAGTTTCGGGAATGGCCGGCCAGACGGGCCTCAATATTCTCCTGGAGCTTTATGATTCGGGTATTCTCGAGCAATATAATGTGGAAATAATGGGTACTCCTCCAGATGGAATAAAGATGGCAGAGGATAGGGTAAAATTTCACGAGGCAATGGTAAGCAATGGACTCAATGTACCGGAATCAAGAATAATTCACAGGGAGCTATGGAGGAGGGAACTGGAAGAGATTGATTTTTATCCTTTTATTGCAAGAACCTCATTCACCCTCGGCGGAAAATCAGGAAAAGTAATTCAAAATAAGGAAGAGGCTGGACTTTTCCTCAGTTCTACCTTTAAGGATGATGCTATCAAACAGATTGAAATAGAAAGGTCACTCCTTGGCATGATAGAGATGGAGTACGAAGTAATGCGAGATGACGAAGGCAATTCCATAATGGTATGCAATATGGAGAACCTTGATCCCATGGGAGTCCACACAGGGGAAAGCGTCGTGGTAACTCCATCACTGACAATTCCTGATAGGGTTCATCAGGAAATGAGAAGGCAGGCACTCAGAATTGCAGAAATATTGATGATAAGGGGCGCATGCAATGTCCAGTTTGCCGTTAATCCAACCAACTATGATATATATGTAGTAGAGGCAAACCCGAGAACATCAAGATCATCCGCTCTTGCATCAAAGGCTACGGGATATCCAATAGCAAAGATAGCAACATACATTATAAGTGGATATTCTCTGAACGAAATAAGAAATCCAATTACGGGAAACACGTCAGCAGCCTTTGAACCATCTCAGGATTATGTGACAGTGAAGATACCATTGTGGCCTGACACAAAATTCCAGGAGGACATGAATATAGGCGTATCAATGAAGTCTGTCGGAGAAACAATGGGGATAGGAAGAAATTTCGAAGAGGCCTTTCTGAAGGCGATTGTATCCTTAGAAACAGATCTATCCAGATACTTTAATGGAAGCATTCCGATGGATGAGGTAATCAGAAATATTTCACATCCTCACAGCAGGAGAGTTGTAAATATAATCTCAGCCATTATAAAGGGAATGGATATAAATGAAATCAGCAAAATAACAGGATGGTCTGAAGAAATACTCTCAAAAATAAATGGAGTTTTAAATCATATTTTCAGAAAAAAAGAAGAAGATTTATGGAAAAATCTGAAGGAATACAAAGAAATGGGAATACCTGATAGAATAATATCCTGGATTACGGGAAAAAGTGAGAAGGAAATTCTCCAATACAGAATCAATAATGGGATAATGCCTTCTATAAAACTGATAGATTCATCATCGGGAGAATACAGATCTCAAACAACGTATGCGTATTCCACCTATGGTGAGCATGATGATGTTGAAACCACAACAATGCAATCTATACTTATAATGGGAGCAGGTCCCAATCGAATAGCACAGGGACTTGAGTTTGATTACAGTTCAGTTAAGGCAGTCAGAGAGATCAGAAAGATTGGAATGAGCGCGATTATGATCAATTCAAACCCTGAAACAGTATCCACTGACTTTGACACATCCGATGAACTCTACTTTGACCCCCTTGTGCCTGAGTATGTCTGTGGCATAATAATGAAGAGAAAGGTAAAAGGCATCATTATTCAGTTCTCAGGGCAGACCGGCCAGAACATGGCATCCATAATAAGTGAGGTTCTTGGAAAGGGGACAATTCTGGGAACATCAGCTGAATCCATTGAAAAGATTGAAAATAGAGATCTGTTCTCGTCTTTCCTCAGGGAGGAGGGAATTCTCCAGCCGGAATGGATTTCAGCCCATAATGGAAAAGAGATAGAGAAAGCCGCTGAAACGATTGGCCTGCCGGTTATAGTCAGATCAAGTTTTATCATAGGAGGGTCGCTCTTTAAAATTTTAAGAAATAACAACGAACTCCGCAATTACGTAACTATGGCATCCGAGGGAAATTATCATGTTTCCAGATATATAGAAAACGCCAGGGAGTTCGATCTTGATTTCATAAGCAACGGAAAGGATATTCGTGTATGCGGCATAATGGAGCATCTCGAAGAAGCAGGCGTCCACTCCGGAGATGCCATATCCATAATGGGAAAAGGCATCCCTGAGATGTGGATATCTGAAAGGGCCACTGATATAGCAAGGAAAATTGCAATTCATTTCAATATCCTGGGATTTGGGAATCTTCAATTTATGGAACGTAATGGAGAAATATATGTGATAGAAATGAACGCAAGGGCAAGCAGAACAATTCCAGTTATAAGCAAATTCACGGGCATAAATTGGGTTGGTCTCGGCATAAACGCAATAATTTCTGGCCAATTAGGGAACGTGAGCCAGAATTATAATGGCTTCTGCGCAAAGATCCCGGTATTTCCATTTGACAGATTTGAGCATTTTTCCATGAACCTGGGGCCTGAAATGAGGTCAACAGGTGAGGCCATGGTAATTGCGTCCTCATTGGAAGAGATAAGATTAAAGGTAATGGAGGAGGCAGGGGTCGGGAAAAGGTATATAATCAATTCCGGCGGAAAATTCAATTTCTATGACGGAAATAGTTTTGCAGAAGTTGATAGGAAAAAGGCAAGTTCAATTATTATGGAACAGGGGAGAAAGATCACATATTTTGAAACCGATGCTATCGATGAAGATATAAGGAAAATGTGCTACGAAAGGAAAATTCCAGTATTTCAGGGCAAACGTGCACTTGACTTTTTTATTGGAAAATCTGTATTCCCGCAAGGCCTGTCAATATCTTCCGGGCAATGATCGTACTTGCTTCATTTTTCGAAAATCTTTACCCTCTGATCTATAATCTTATGTCAGGGATTAGAAACACAATGGAAAATCGAAAGTTATTTCTGCATCCGAATATCCGGCATATCTTATAATCAATAAATCAACTTTCTTCATAAGATGCGTGTATCATGAATAAAAAAAGTGGAAATCCACTTCCACGACTTTCCTGAATTATACTGGAGATGACGGGAATTTCTCTTTTGCCTCTTCAATGGTATTTACAACCTTCTTCTTAAAGGCATCAAATTCCTTGGGGCTCTTTGGATAATGGGCGTAAAGTTCATTCATCTCCTTCATCCTCTTTACGGTATAAACAAGATTGCTGAAGGCCGACATGTTTTTCATTCCCTTTATTACCATTTTGGCTTTTTCTGTGAGGGAAAGCTCCGGAACCATTCCAAGGGTTAGATCAGAGGCCTCTTTTCTCGTGAGGAAAGTCTTCATTCCGTAATTGAGTATGTCGTTGTTAAGAGACTGGAGATATATCCTGAATACCTCCATTCCTGCGGTTCTTGCTCCGTAGATTTCATTAAAATCAAGGTTGTATCCCCACAGGCTTGAAATTGATGTATCGTTGTTTTGAATGGCCTTGGCTGCATTTTTCCCAGCAAGTACTCCTGCAAGAAGGGCAGGGCCGATACCACCTGCACTTATTGGATTAGGCATGGTCATGCTGTCTCCTGCTCCCATGTAGTTATCATAAACGAGGCTCTCCATCTGTCTCCTTACGGGTACAGACCATATTCCCTTACCGTTGTTGTCCTTATTATCTATTTTAAGGCTCTTGAATACCGGAAGCCACTTTACATAGTTGTCTATAAGCGTCTGTAGATTGTCATTCTTATTGAATTTCTTATTCCTTATATCGAGGCTCCTTTTCTGCACGCCAAGGCCTATGTTAACCTTATTGTTGCTCTTCGGAAATACCCATCCGTATCCTCCCGGGGCAATTTCATTGTTCAGGTGAATGAGTGCATACTGGCTATCGAAAAAATTGGAATCCTCGTGGTCAAGTTCATATTGATAAATGTATCTTCCAGTACTTTCTATATCATCGATGTCAACCATCCTGTCAATAAAATTGTTTTCTGGCAGTTTCCTCCTTATTACAGTTGATACACCAAGGGCGTCGATTACCAGTTTGGATCTGAACTGAACCTTCTTTCCATCCTGATCTCTTCCCTCTATGCCGGCAATCTTCTTTTCTTCCATCAGTGGGCCGTCAACCTCAAAGTTATGCATATAGTCAACTTTCTGGGATAGGGCGTATTTCAATAATTTTCTTTCAAATTCAGGTCTGTCCAGTGAATATCCAACTCCATCGAAGGGATATTTTGTAGTCAGATCAGGAGAAAGAGCCAGAACTCCTGTCACTCTCAGATCAAGTTCAGGGGTTCCAAATTTGAGGCCCGTGTTCTTTTCCACAAAATCAATATGGGATCCGGCAACCGCATCTCCGCATGTCCATCCCCAAATGGTTTTTCTTCCAACGTTGATTTCATCGTTTCTATCTACCATAAGAACTGATGCCCCGTCACGGGAAGCAGTCGCAGCGGCAAGCATACCCGCCAGACCTGCACCAGCAACAATTACGTCATAATCCTTTGAACCACTCATGATAACACTTTCAAACTGTATAATTGATAAGATTTAAAGATTTTTCATTAACGGTTTCACTACAAATAGAAAATCACCTGTTACTTGCCTCAAAATATCCGCGGAACCATTCCTTATAGGAGGATTCAGGTATTGTTGCTTCCAGATCTATTATCTCTGGAGTCTCATAAGGGTGTTTTTCTATGATGAATTTCTTGACTTCCTCTGGTTTTTCTGTTTTAATCAGGAGCATTACCTCCTCATCCTCGTTTATATTTCCCCTCCACATGTAAATGGATTTCACATTTCTGATCATATTTACACAAGGAGAATATCCATTCTGAACAAGTGTTTTCGATAGCCTCTCACCATCATCCGTACTGGACACAGTTGTAATTATTATCTTCATGAATGAGAATTATATTCAATCCTTTAATTCTTCCTTCATTCTGGCAAAAATATCTGTTGGATCCCTTCCCAGGGAGGCCGTTCCATTGTAGATGATAGATGTTTCCTCCATGATGAATCGAGGAAAACAAATCTCAACACCTGAGGAAAGTGCCTCGAAAAATGCTGCCGCGAATTTCTGATCAGTTATCTTATTCGGGTAGAAATAATCGGCTTTTCCTCGGAATAATAGGAAAATAACTCCCGCATTTCTTCCGGATCTTTTCAGATGAGAAAGTTCCATGAGATGCTTCGTTCCCCTTATGGAAGGCGCATCTGGAAATATCACATAATCATGGATCTGCATAGTGCAACCCTTAATTTCAACAAAACCATCCATAACTGAGAAGTCAAAACGTGAATCTTCGTACTTCACCTCTCTTCCTGTTGGTTCTTCTATGAACATTTCCCCAATCTGATTGTGAAACCTGGTATCAACCAGAATGGTTTCATTATTTTTCAGGGCCGCTGTTATTGAGTAGTTTGTTCTATCCCCGTGGGTCTTTCTGATAAGAACATCTGCTCCGGGATATATCAATTCTTTGAGTCTTCCCGGATCATGAAGATGGACATCTGCATCCCTCCCCTCGATCTTTACCTGAACCAGAAACCTGTTCATCCTTTTTACTACAACGGCTGGAATCATTCTCTCCTTAATTTTGAAAACTTCTTCCCCTACCTCTGGGTATCTGAATAGTGACACATTTATCCTCATATAATGCCGTAATAATAATTTAATCTGGTGTTTTCCCTGTGGTCGTAAATAATTGCAATATTTTTGTTCTCGCGATATCTTCATATCCTGTTATAAAGGCCACATAAAATTATATGTTCTCAATCATTTTCTTTGTATGGAAACTGTAGATTCCATAATGACAGTGGATCCTGTCACATTTAAGATTCCAAGCAATGTGGCCGATCTTGTTGCAAACCTGGTTAAATACAAGATAACGGGAATGCCAGTTGTTGACGGAAACGGAAGATATGCAGGGATAGTTACAAGAAGAGATGTTTTTGCAAGGCCAGAGGAGACACAGGCGGCATTGCTTGTAAGAAAGCAAACTCCTGTAAACAGGAATACATCCATTATGGAGGCAGCCCGCCTTATGGCAAAGGAGAGAAGAAGGCATCTGGCGGTGATAGATGAGGATGGTAAGGTCGTGGGAATACTGACTCCCCAGGATTTTCTCAAAATAGTTGAAAGGGAATACGGCTCGATACTGGTAAAGAACGTCATGAAAAATATATCATTCCCAATATGGGAAATGACCCCACTTCCGGTCGTATATAGATCAATGAGAATGACCGGCATATTCACATACCCGATTACTGATTCTCAGGGGAATTTCAGGGGTCTGGTTACCGACAGGGATCTTTTTGACAAGGTTCAGGTGGGTACAATCAGAAGTGACAGCTCCCAAACACTGGATGAGGACGATCCATGGTCATGGGATGGAGTGAGGAATGTGGTGTCATATTTTATTGAAAAAAACCATCTAAAAATACCTGAAGAACCCGTAAAATCAATCACGATATACAATCCGGTAATAGCTAACGCAAACGAAAAACTATCCCTGGCAGCCAGAAGGATGCGAGATGGGAACTTCAATCAGCTTCCAGTCACATCAAACAGGAACGGACTGGAGGGAATACTTCTTGACCTTGACATAATGTCAGTTTTTGGAGATAATATACAATAAGGTGGAATGTATCCCATCAGAAAAGGTAGAAATATGGGTGAACTGGACGAAATAATTGAAATATCCAAGAGGCGGGGCTTTTTCTGGCCATCCTTTTCAATTTATGGTGGTGTTGCAGGGTTAAACGATTATGGTCCACTTGGCTCAGTATTAAAGGATAGAATATACCGGGAGTGGAAGAGTATCTACGCAGAAATCGGTGGAATTGAGATAGACACCCCCTCTGTCACTCCAGAGAATGTTCTGAAAGCTTCCGGCCACGTTGATCGTTTCCTTGATATTGCGGTTGGTTGCAAGACGTGCAAGACCAAGTTCAAGGTTGAAAGTATACTGGCCGATAAGGGTGTTGAAAGTGTACCAGAAAGTGTCGAATCTGCCAGGAAAATGATTGAGGAGGTTAAAGTAAAGTGTCCAAAATGCGGTGGAGAACTTGGTGAACCATTTGAATTCCACCTGATGTTTCCCATTGATTCAAATGGGGAACGCTATTATCTAAGGCCGGAAACTGCGCAGGGAATATTTGTAAATTTCAAGTTGCTTCTGAATTATAACCGCGGGAAGCTTCCAATGGTTGTGTACCAACAGGGCAAGGGGTACAGAAATGAAATATCGCCAAGACAGGGGCTCATCAGGCAGAAAGAATTCAACATGGCAGAAGTTGAAGTTTTTCTAGATCCTGAAACGAATAGTGTGTTCAAGCCTGATTCTAATGAAAAAATTACACTTCTTGACAGAGACGGGCAGACTCATACCAAAAGTCTTGTGGAAGCCGTCGAGGAGAAAATAATAGGCTCAGAAGATCATGCATATTTTCTCCAGAAAACCTTTGAATTTGCTGTAAGAATTGGAATTGATCGGAATCGTTTAAGGTTCAGGCAGCACAGGAAAGACGAGTTAGCCCACTACTCTAAGGATTGCTGGGATCTTGAGTTCAGAATGGATAATTCGTGGGTCGAGATAACCGGGATATCGGACAGGGGTACCTTCGATCTGGGAAATCACCAGAAGACGTCAGGAGAAAATCTGTCATTCGAGGGTGAGAAAATAGCAAGGGTGATTGAACCTGCTTCTGGTATAGATCGAATGTTTATGGCGGTTCTCATATCCGCTATGAAGAAGAGAGAAAATGGATATAACAATCTTAGCCTGGTTGATTATATGGCACCCTACCCTGTTGCAGTACTACCATTGCAGAAAAAGGATGGACTTCCTGAAAAAGCAAGGGAAATATTCTCAAAGATAAAGGCAATTGAACCCTATGCCTATTACGATGAAAGCGGCGCTATTGGAAGAAGATATGCAAGGCAGGACGAAATCGGAACGCCTTACTGCATAACAATCGACTATGATACACTGGAAAAGGATGTTGTCACCATAAGAGACAGGGATTCGACAGGGCAGATCACAGGAGTTCCATATAAGGATCTTCTGACACATGCACCTTTTCTGTCAAATCCAATTCTTAGGAGAATAAAGAATAGTAGGCAATGATAAAACAATTAATTCTTTACCCATAAAAGTAAGGGAAAATTTATGGGCCCCATATCAAGTTGTCCAATAGCTCTTGTTCAGAATACTTAAAACGGCTTTTCTGGCATCTGAATCCTTCATCTTAAGAAGGGCATTCCTGCTCTCGATGGGGTGATTTCTAAAGTGGATCTGTGACGAGTAAACATACCGTATTATTCCATACGTGTCGATGATGTATGTGACCCTCTGATTCATGTACTGGAGGGATCTTGCCTTAACATCATACAGTTTCCATATCTTTTCATCTGGATCTGAGATGAGGTGGAATGGAAGGTTTCTCTTCTTTTTGAACTCCATGTGGCTCTGAATTGAATCAACACTCACCCCAAAAACAGTGGCATCAAGCATCTTGAACTCATCAAACTCATCCCTGAATTCGCATGCCTCCCTCTTACAACCAAAGGAATCGTCCTTTGGATAGAAATATAGAATAATATAATCTCTTCCGATGACATTTTTCAGGTCAATTTTTTCACCCGTTTCAATATATCCAGAAAATAGGGGAGCTGGTTTTCCTACTTCAAGTACCATATTTAGATTATAAAAATATTGGCAATAAAGAAGCGTCAGAATTTTTTTTACAAATTAAATTTATAATTGGCATAACTATTTGTAAGTTATTTTAAAAATCATAGAATTTAATTTGTTTCTTCCTGTTCGATCTTCTCCAGGGCTGTCCTAGCGATCTCGGGATGCTTCATGTAATTAAGCTGTGAATTATAAACCTCCCTTATAACGCCATTTCTATCGATCACATAGGTTACACGCTCGCTTATCAGTCCAGATTTTACTTCATAAGATTTGTATATTTCCCCATCAGCGTCAGATATGATATTAAAAGGAAGGTTCCTCTTTTCTTTAAATCTCCTATGAGATTCAACGCTGGCCCTGTTTACGCCTATTATTATAGCATTCAATTTATTGAATTCGTCAAATTCATCCCTGAACCTGCAAGCCTCCTTTGTGCATCCGGGCGAATTGTCCTTGGGATAGAAATAAAGAACTACATTGCTCTTTCCTAGATAATCAGAGAGTTTTATCTCATTCCCATCATAACCTATTCCTTTGAATAATGGGGCCTTGTCATTTATCTTCAATGTCATGAATGCTTATATTGAGGCCTTTATTAAATGATTGTGGTATTTTTTAAGATATTCCGTATAGGGTTGCTAGGAAGTCATATTCCATAATATCCCGCAAATAAAAGAACAGTGAAACGTAAATAATGTTACAATATCTCTGATTGATCAAGTATCTATCCTTTAATGGAAGCATACCGATCATATTTCATAAGGTTAAAATATGGTAAACTAATCTCTGTTTGCGACGGCCATAGTGGCGAGGTAACACCCGGTCTCATTCCGAACCCGACGGTAAAGCTCGTTACGTTTCAAGCCTGTACTGTGTTCCGCGAGGGCACGGGAACCTTGGATCGCTGTCGCTTTTTTACTGTTTCGTTTTAAATCACTTATTGTAAGATTAATATATCCGGTTATTTCTACGGTAAATTGGTCTGTTATTACATGGATATTAGTATTATCATACCCACGATGAATGAGGAACATACTATCGGTCAGGTTATTGATTCATTGAAATATTTAGATCCAATCGAAATTATTGTGGTCGATACTGCTTCCAAGGATAGAACAAGAGAAATTGCCAGTTCCAAGGGGGCTATGGTGATTGATGAACCAAGGAGAGGGTACGGGGTTGCCTATAAGACTGGAATATCAAAGGCCAAAGGCTCTCTAATAGCCTGCCTCGACGGAGATGGAACCTATCCTGCGAACATAATAAGGCCATTAATTGAAATTATGGAAATAAACCAGGTGGATTTCATATCGTGCGATCGAATGACATTAAGATCACAGAACACATATACCAATCTGCATCTTATCGGGAACAAGGTACTGAACTTTATGATATCAACCCTTTATGGATACAGGCTGTTCGATTCCCAGAGTGGCATGTGGATATTCAAAAAATCACTTTACGATAAAATGAAAAACCTCAGCGACGGCATGGCTTTTTCTCAGGATATAAAAATAGAAGCATTCCGCCATGGTACCCTGATAGAGGTGCCCATAAGGTACGGAATCAGAATAACCAAACCAAAACTTAATACATGGAAGGATGGTTTTTCAAATCTTTTTGAGTTATTTGTCAAATATGTAAGAAAATAAATGTTAGCGTAAATTAAGCATTCATGACATATTTTGAATATATTTTCCAAAGATTAAAATATACATAATGCCTATTCCATTGAATATTATGTCAGATGGTAATTCTGTCAATGTAATCGTTAATGGAAAAGTGAATTTTAAGAATCCAGTGGTTATAGGAGGGTTTGTCGGTCAAACCCCTCTTGGAGTGACAACCACAAGTTACATAGTTGAAAGTTGTCAGATGCATCAGATAGCAATGGTCAAATCACATCACATTCCTCCAGTAACTGTCTTTGTAGGGGGGAAAATGAGAAATCCTTTCAGGATATATTCAAACAATGATGGTACCGTAATGGTAATTCAGGCCGAGGTTCCAGTCGATGATGAGGGTCTGTATGAAATTTCCGAAGCACTTTTCACCTGGATAAAGCAATTTAAACCAAAGGAATTCGTTGTGATTGATGGGGTACCCGTGCAGGATATTCCTGAACAGAGACATGCCTTTCTTGTGGCAGGCCCTGAAAGAATTAAGGAGCTTGCAAAAAAAGAGATACCAACTGCAGAAGCCGCACTTATAGCGGGGTTTGGAGGTGCATTGCTTAATGAAAGCCTCATGTCGGGAACAGACGCAATCGCGTTGCTCACTCACGTTTCAGTGCAGATACCTGATCCGGATGCTGTCCTGGCTATAATTGATGCTCTCAATACGATATATGGATTGGGCGTTCAAACAGAAATCCTCGAAAAAAGTGTTGCGAAGATACATGAGCAGATACAGCAAATAGCAAATGAATACAAAGCGTCCCAATCTCCAGAATCTGATAATGCGGATTCAATGTACAAATAAGGTGGTGAGGCAGTTTTATGATCAAAGTAGGAATTAACGGTTATGGGACCATTGGAAGAAGAGTTGCCGACGCTGTCAGGCAGCAAAAGGATATGAGTATAATTGGAATAGTAAAGACAAAACCTGATTATGTGGCGGAAAATGCATCGCACCTTTTTAAAATATATGCCGACAGTCAGGAAAACGTTAAAAAATTTAATGAGTCAGGAATTGAATGTGAAGGCGATGTGCAGTCGCTTCTTGATAACGTGGACATAATAGTTGATGCAACTCCTGAGGGAATGGGCGAAAAAAATCTTGAGATGTACAGAAAATCAAAGGTCAAGGCTATATTTCAGGGAGGAGAGAAGGCGAATATAGCCCAGGCGAGTTTCAACGCTTACAGCAATTTTACTGATTCATGGGGCAAGGATTATGTAAGGGTCGTCTCTTGCAATACAACTGGTCTTGCCAGAACAATATCTGCAATCGAAAATGAATTTGGTGTTACGCGGGTAGAAGCAACATTAATAAGAAGGGCAACTGATCCGAATGACAGCAAGAAGGGCCCAATAAATGCTGTGGAACCTTCCCTGAAGTTCCCGTCACACCACGGCCCGGATCTTAAAACTGTCCTGAAGATACCTGAAGTAGATACCGTAGCAATTAAGGTTCCAACCACACTCATGCATGTACACACTGTCAGTGTGAGGACAGAAAAGGAGGTATCGCAAGAAGATCTCAACGGTATATTCAGGCCTTACAGAAGAATAATCGAGATTTCTGGAAAATCTGGAATTGTGTCAACAGCACAGATAATGGACCTCGCAAGGGAGATGGGAAGGAAAAGGGGCGATCTCTTTGAGATTGCCGTGTGGAAGGAATCCATGTATGCATCGGGGAATAATATAAGGTATATTCAGGCCGTCAATCAGGAGAGTGACGTTGTTCCGGAAAATGTTGATGCCATAAGGGCAATGATGCAGATTTCCGACAAGGAAAAATCCACAGAGGAGACCGATAAAGCTATGAATATTCAGGGGAGAGTTTAAATGGAAAAATCGGAGAAACAGAAGAAAGAGAAGGAATTGAAGAATGGCGAGGATGAAGAGGAGAAGCAAAGGATTGAAGATATTCCTGGTGTAGGCGAAGCCACGGCTGAGAAATTGAGGGAGAGCGGATACGACGATGTAATGGCCATAGCTGTTGCTGCCCCAAAAGATCTTGCAGATCTCACCGGAATAGGTGAAGGTGCAGCTGCTAAAATAATAGGTGCAGCAAGAAAACTTGCAGATGTCGGCAATTTCGAAACTGGAGAGCAGATATTCCAGAGAAGAAAGGACGTTAAGAAGCTGAGCACTGGAAGCCAGAACCTGAATAATTTGCTGGGTGGTGGCCTGGAGACGCAGTCAATAACAGAATTTTTCGGTGAGTTTGGCTCCGGAAAGACTCAGATCATGCATCAGCTTGCTGTAATAGCAACGATGCCGCCTGAGAAAGGCGGGTTCAATTCAGACGTGATGATCATTGATACGGAAAATACATTCAGGCCTGAAAGGATAATTCAGATGGCCCGGGCTAAGGAACTTGATTCTGACGAAGTCTTACAGAGAATCCATGTTGCAAGGGCATACAATTCCCATCATCAGATTTTACTGGGAGAGAAGGCCGGTGAGATGGCAAAGGATTACCACGCAAGGCTTTTAATAGTGGATTCCCTCACATCACATTTCAGGTCAGAATACATGGGAAGAGGTTCCCTTTCAGAAAGGCAGCAGCTTCTGAACAGGCATATGCACGATCTGTTGAGGTTCGGCACTCTTCAGAATGCGGTCATAGCAGTTACAAATCAGGTGTCTGCCAGACCTGATGTATTTTTTGGAGATCCAATGGCACCAATAGGAGGAAATATTGTGGGGCACACTGCCACATTCAGAGTTTATCTGAGGAAGGGAAAGGCAGGAAAAAGGATTGCCAGGCTTATAGATTCACCTTATCTTCCGGAGGGTGAAACTGTAATACAAATATCAGAGGAAGGTGTATCAGATGGAACATAGAGGTGAAAAAATGTGGGATATAATAAAAGAGGCCTTTGGAAAGTACCCATCACAGGTTAAGGTTGCAAAATACCTTATAAATTATGGGTTTTCCGTAAAGGAGAAGTTTGACAATGAGTATGGCATGTTTGCAGGTGCAGTTGAGGTAAGGCCCAGTTCACTTGCAGGGGCAATCGGTGTTGACAAGAGGGTCGTAATGCAGGTTATGAGGAAGATCATTGAAGATCCAAAGCTTTTCGAGTTCTTCTCTTTACTCGGGCCTATTGCGGATATGAGCAGAGCAAGTTCAAAGATTCTTGATCTTGGTGTTGTTGAAATTACACCGGAAGATGCTTCAGAACCTGGTATAATTGCAAGCATAGTAAATATCATATCTTCAAACGGAATAGGGATCAGGCAGGTTATCGTAAAAGATCCGATCATATGCGAGGAACCCAGGGCAAGAGTTGTTACAGATAAGCCGATACCTCCAGAACTATTCACTGAAATGAAAAAAGTCAAGGGTATAAGGGGAATCACACTTCTATGAGGTGTTAAGATGGCGCTTGTGAACAGAAAGGCACAGAGGAACCTGCAGGATGAGGATCAGGGTGTCATAGAATTCATTAACCTTGCCGAGTACAAAGTGGCAAGGGAGGGTGAGATCAGAGGTATGCGATCCCTGAAAGTGGTTGAGCTGGAGAGGCCAGAGAACATATCCAGAGGATCCAATTTTGTCTATACTGGAAATATAGTCATATTTGATGCAAGCAACGCGCCAACAGATCAGATGAACATCGTTAACATTGAGAGGGCAATAAAAACGCTTGCAGAAGAAACCGGAGGCCAGCATGCAAAACTCGGCTCCTCCTATTATATAGTGACACCCAGAGACATATACCTTGATAAGAAAAAGGTCAGGGACGATTTCTAACCGGGCAGAATCTCAAACGTCATTTTATCTTCGCCATTGATCAGTATTTTATCAGGCACATCCTTTTTTCTGTTTGCGTAATTATATTTTAAAAAAGAAGCAGCCGTGAGCCAAATAATGGCAATGGGGCGAGAAATTTCAGATTAGATTTAAAGTTCTTACAATTCAATCCTTTATAAAAATTATTCATTTTCCAAAACTTATCATATAAAAAGTTCTATTGCTTTAAAATTCTATATAATTAGAAAATAATTCAATGGATATAGGGCGGCAAAACGCATATGGAAGTTATTCAAATTCCCTCCGCACCGTTATAGGGCGAATTCATAAAATTTCCTGAAACTCTTCATCGTCATGCAAAGATCAGTTGAGTCTCAAATAAATTGACCGATCGAATCAAGAAAGGGTCAATCACCCTCATCTTTTCGGATATTGTCAATTTTTAGTTGATAGAATATATCAACCATGATTGTTCTTTACGGATTAAAAATCTTCCAAAAGAGAGGGAAACGAGAGTGTTTATAAACAATTCAAAGG
>JAKADQ010000121.1 GCA_021820405.1 Thermoplasmata archaeon
TAAGGTGGTGATGGAAACCCTTGATGCAGGAAGGATAGGTATTGCAGCTCAGGCCCTTGGCATAGCAGAGTCAGCCTTTGAAGAGGCAGTTATTTACTCACAGCAAAGGAAACAGTTTGGCCAGAACATATCAAATATGGAGGGAATACAGTTTATGATATCCGATATGGCCACTGAAATTGAAGCAGCTAAACTGTTGACTTACAACGCGGCGGAAAGATGGGACAGGCATGAACCATGCATAAAGGAATCTTCCATGGCAAAGCTCTTTGCATCAGATGCAGCAAATAGGATAGCCACTGATTCACTTCAGATCTTCGGTGGATATGGATACACAACAGATCTGGATGCGGAAAGGCACATGAGAGATGCAAAAATAACTCAGATATACGAGGGCACAAACCAGATTCAAAGAGTAATAATTGCAAGGGAAGTAATGAGGGAACTTAGTCCTTGAAAATATTTCTGGGAACATGTGGATGGGCATACAGGGAATGGGTGGGTATATTCTATCCAGAAGGAACAAGGCCATCAATCAACTACTACACAAATTTTTTCAACGCACTGGAAATAGATTCAACATATTACTCAATTCCTCCAAAGGAAACGTTTGAAAACTCAATCAGGAAAATTCATAAAGATATAAAGGTATCAATTAAAATCCCTTCATCAATAAGTCACTTTGGAGAAATCAGTGACAGGAAAAAGAGTATGGATCAGTTCATTAGAAACGTAATGGATCCAGCAAAGAAAAGGGATAAAGATTCAAAATTTCTATTTACACTGCCACCATGGATATCAAATCACAATCTGGAGGAATATCTCGTAAGCATGGCAGAAATCACAAGCAATGAGAGCAATATATACTGTGAGCCAAGAATATTTGATGAGAATGATTTCCAGCAAATCCAGAAATTGATAGAAAATGCCGGATTCAGCATTGCATTCACAGATAATTACATAAATCATTTACGATTAAACACTACAAAAAGCGGAAAAGCCTACATAAGACTGCATGGAAGAAATCAGGCGTTTACTGTAAAAGAATCGGTTATGGAAAAATTCCTTTATGGCTATAATATGAATGAAATGGCCACAATAAAAGATGAAATTCTCAAATATGAAGGGCAATTCAACGAAATCTTCATTTTTTTCAATAACCATCCCAATGGAAACGCTCCTCTTAATGCAATGGAACTCGGAAATATGCTGGGAGTAAATAAAATGAGGAGACTGATCTGATATACTTTCCATCCCAAAGGATCGGAGGTTCTCCTCCTTGTTTCAATTAGATGCTGTTCTTGTTCTCCTGTAATTTCAAAATGATCAGATACAACCCTTTATTCCAGTTCCCTGTTTATATACTTTCTACCAGTGATGAATTCCTCTTTGATTCCATCATTATGGATATAACCGGTTTCATGGTCAGGAATTTGGAACTCGGAAGGATAACACCGGAAGGTCTTACAGAACCGAAAACAAAAAAGGTTCATGAAACGCTATGTTCAGATTTAGCTGAAAGAATACGGTTCTTCTTTTTTTCTCCAGCATATTTCAGCGGATTTTATTGTGTCTCTCAGGAAGTATTTATCTGAATGGAATGAGATGTTTATATCCTCATGAATGGGCATGGTTTACACCTCTTCCATGAAGAATGTGCGCTTTCATTACAGAACATCATTTCTCTCTGAAACGATAATGGATGCGCATGTATCATCAGATGTTCTTGGCGACATGCTGAGGAAGAATCACATGTTGAACAGATACTCGTCAGAAGATGCGATTGAACATCTAGAGCGTGTAAGTATACTGAAGATTGGAAAAGAATGGAAAATATCAGAAATACTAAAGAAATCGAAACAGATAATTGAGATTCTTGAAATATCTATTATATAAAAGAGAGGTAGTTAGAGTTTAATTCTGAAAAATATGAGATTCTGTTTATTTACTTTTTAATAATTTCTGGAATTTCAACCTATTCTTTTGACTTAACCAGACTTCTTTCTATTCTTCTGAAAACTGTTATTGCAATATGAAAGTTCGTTGCTTCTTCGCTTCATCCAGAAATTACAATGTTCCGAGCAAAAAACTCTGACCTTCATGGAGGAGAAATGAATTGCGAAAATTTCAAACACAGGATTGATACCATCAATACAGTACCACAGGGCATGCGGAAATTTAAGCCTGAAAAGGAGATAATAAAGGACGGGAGATGGAGTAAGACCTTCTGATTGCATGAAGAAGGTACCGTCGATGAAGCAGGGACCTTTGATGCTTTAGCATGGGGAGGATGTCATGATTAGTTATCTTCCCATAATTTTTCTATTAACATTTACTTTCTCTTCTAGCCATTTTAATCGGTTTTCATAAAGATTTCTTCTCTTTCCCTTTGTTGTAATATGTCCTCCTAAAACGGAAAGATCGACGTGAATCGCTTCCAAATCCTGTCTAATATCCTCCAATTATGTTGTATCCTGTGCAAAACTGATAAATGGATTTAGCTCATCTATGTCATCTTCTGTATATATAATGTGCGAATCCTTTGTAACTCTCATTAATGTTCTCTTATCAATCTGTCTTTTGCCCTTTCCCTTCGCATACATAAGAAAATATGGGTAAAAAAAATTAAGTTTTGCGAAGAATACTTTCCTGATATCTATCTCTATCAATTATGGAAGCCTTTTATTTCATGCAATACACTTGCTTTATATCAATCAGAAATATTTAAATAAATTGACATATTTATATTTTCATGAAGAATAAGGCAGCTAAATTATTAGTTCTGGTCATTGCCCTTTCCTTTGT
>JAKADQ010000122.1 GCA_021820405.1 Thermoplasmata archaeon
TCCAGTGACTACTAACACAAATGGAATGTTCATTATCAATACAAATACTGTTAAATACGGATAATTTGAAAGGGAGAATCTGTGAGTTGCGTCGATACTTTCATTTTTCTGTCTGGTTGATTTCACGGGAAGGTGAATGGAGGAATCGTAGGGTATCAATAGTATAAGGGGAATTGAAAATAGATCAATCAGGGAAGACATCAGAAAGGAATACTTGAAATTTATATATCCAGATATCAGAAAAAATATGAGACCACCTGCAATTGACGGCAGTTGGCCAAAAATTTCAGAATAACCGTTAATTGATTGAGTGTTAACATCATCCGAAAGGTGCCTGAGAATTGAGTTTGCTGTACTGTAAGCTATACCGCCAAATAAACCAAGCAAAACAGAGACTAAATACATAAGGATAAGCAAAGGAAGATGAAAATTCAGATATACTGCAAATAGCATAATACTTATCAGAATCTGGTTAATAATGAGAATATTTTTCTTATTTCTCGTGTCAAGTATTTTCCCAAGAGGTACCTGCACGGCAATACCGAGGAAAAGTCCAGTGAAATTGCTCAGCGCGAAATATTTAATTGACAGACCTGACAGAGAAAAGAAATAGGAAAGATAGATTTCCGTTGAGAAATTGCCTATTATTATGAACGTTTTTGATGATGCTGCATACAGGTATTTTTTCATAATTGGGAGATTTGGCTTAAATTATAAACTATCCAATTTATAAAGTTTATAAAGTTTGTATAAATCAGCCATGATGAAAAGTGAGGAGGGATATAGCACTGAGAGGGAGATTTATCTCCTATTACGAAAAAAGGGGCCTTCAACTTTGGCAGAAATAGGTGATGAACTTGGCATATCAAAGATGGGGGCTTTGAAATGGATCAATAAACTTGAATCTCAGGATAAGATAAAAAGAATGATAAAGAAAGGCGATACGGGGCGTCCTGCATACATTTTCTCCCTGACTGCAGAATCAAACATTGCTTCGGAAAGCACGGGACCTGAAAAAATTCTCGTTGATCTTCTGACTTTTATGAAAAGAATAGAACAGGATCAGATCGCAGATCAGTTCCTAAGATATAGATATGAAATGCTTTACTCAGAGGTCATTGGCCAGTTTCAGGGAAAGGATTTTGTTTCTAAACTTAACATTCTAAGGGATCTGAGAGAAAAAGATGGATATATGCCTGAGATAAAGCAGAGTCCCTCCAAGAATCATATGCTGATTGAATACAATTGCCCCATATTCAGGGTCTCTTCAATCTATCCAATAGCCTGCGAACTTGAAAGAAGGCTGTTTGAGGGGCTCCTTGGGGCAGAGGTTGAAAACTCGCACAGGCAAACGAATGGAAAAAATAACTGTGTTTTCAGCATAAAAGCAAACAAAAAGGAATGATTAGCATTATAATCCAAAAGATTTAAGATAATGCATACATTCCGTAACCACAGGTGTTAAATTGGGAAGATTTCAGGGAAGAACGTCAACAAAATTCACAGGTGGAAAATACAAAAATTTCAGATCCAAGAGAAGATCAGAAATAGGTAGAGAGCCCACGCTAACAAGAATAAACACACCACAAAGGAAGGTTCTAAGAGTTAGAGGCGGCAATGTGAAGGTGGCTATATTAAACGACAATGTAGCCAATGTGTATGACCCGAAGGGAAAGAAGACCGTTAAAACAAAGATTGTTACTGTTAAAGAAAATCCGGCGAATCCTCATTTTGTTCAGAGAAACATAATGAATAAAGGTACCCTGATCGAAACTGAAGTGGGTATGGCGAGAATAACATCCAGGCCAGGGCAGGATGGAGTTATAAACGCAGTGCTTGTATGAAAATAACTTTGTATTCGCAGTATTTTAATCCAAAAATTAGCAAACGCCTCGGAAGGAAGATTAACTTGGAATCAGCAAGAAAATTTTCGGATGAGAAACTGAATGAAATATTGAGGCAATTAAAGGTTCTCTACGAGATAAGGGAGGGAAAATATCCCAGAGTCCCTTACGAAAAATGTAAAATATACAATATAGATGCAAACATCAAAAAGAGTACATTAATAAAAATCATTGAAAGAAGGCTATAAGATTACTATTTTTCCTATATGTTACATTTTAGAAATCTTGCTATTTATAAGTTAGGGATTTGAATGGATTCCACCATAATCAGATAATTTTCTTTCGGAGGATGTTTTTTATTCTAAATTTTCGAACCATTTTTCTTTGAACTTTGCTTCTTGATTCTGTAATAACTCAGGGGATGTCTCATGTTTGGAGAGTTACATATAGGATCGTCATCCATATAGCAAAGATGGTTTGACCGTAATGTATCGCACTTTGGTGGGATATACTTGATTCCGGAGATTTCACCGAGAATGTGTTTTACCTGATATTCTGTTATTTTCTTGCTGAAATCCGGCACAGACGAAAATATCTTCATTATATCCTCCTCTGGCATGCCGACCTTATTTAGGAAGGATACCATTGCAAATCTTCCCATATGTGGGATATTCACTCCGTTTCTTGCATCGGATATAAAATGAAGGATGCATGGAGGAAATGCTGAAATGTCCAGGTCTCCCAGATCAGCTGGTGTTAAGGATTTTTGGGCCTTTTCCCTCATGGCCTCAAGATCCGGAATATAATATCCAAAATATTTAAGTGCATTCTCCCTGTCTATTTCCTCCATTGAATCTCTCATCAGCAAAACAGCATATTCCCTGATTATTTTGCCTACCTTGCTCTTGTTTGACAATACCCCGTTGTCCCTAAAA
>JAKADQ010000123.1 GCA_021820405.1 Thermoplasmata archaeon
ATATTTAATTACTTAAATGTGTAATTATATACAATATAGAATTTTTATATTTTCAATGAAAATCAGGGTCGGCATTTAATATTTTTTTTCCAAATTTTAACTAACCTTTATATACTAATTTACAATCCCAAAACGATCTAAAAGATCCGGTGAAATAAATAATGGAATTGATTTTGGAGGAAGAAAAACCTCCCGGTTTGACCCCTCTCTTCAGGGCTGTAAATATTGAGAAGGCGCTGAAGTTAAGGAACATTTTTTTCAAGTACGAGGGTGCATCAATGACGGGAACTCAGAAGGATCGTATTTCCAGGCTTCATGTTAAGAGGGCCATTCAACTTGGCTATGACACGATTTCAGTTGCAACATGCGGTAATTATGGTGCATCAGTAGCATACTTTGCGATGCAGATGGGAATAAGGGCGGTGGTTGCAACACCCTCCTTCTACACTGGGTCAAGGAATAATGAAATATACGAGCAAGGTGCAACTCTTATAACCAAGGATATGAAGTACGAAGACCTTGTGGAATATATAAAATATAAGTCAATGGATGAAAACTGGTACGATTGCAGTCCCGGTTCAATCAATTCATGGGTAGATACACTGGGTTATGAATCCATAGCCTACGAGATTGTGGCTCAGATGGGACATGCGCCGGCATATGTGGCATGCCCTCTTGGTAACGGAACAACACTGGCAGGTATATATAGTGGCTTCAAAAAAATGTACAGAGGAGGAAAGATAAACAGTATACCAAGATTTATTGGTTCCAGCACATCTTTGGGCAATCCAATTGTTTACTCCTGGAAGCATGGATATAAGAAAATCCAGGAGTTGGAACCATCCAGAATAATAGAAACAGAAACAAATGAACCTCTTGTGTCCTTCAGGGCACTTGACGGGCAGAAGGCACTTAATGCAATCTACGAATCAAGAGGAGTTGCAATTGGTGTCAATGATCAGGAGATGATAAAATTCTCCAGGCTGATAGGAAATATGCAGTCACTTCAGGTTCTACCTGCATCCGCTTCAGCACTCTCAGCTGCAAACAAGCTTCTGAGAAACAGGAACTATAATGGAGATGTTGCAGTCATCCTTACTGGGCGTGGTCATTATTGAAAAAAGCCGCAGTACTGGCCGAAGGCTTTCTTGGAACAACATATGGTAAGACTGCAAACGGTCTTTGCAGGTTCACAACGAGATTTGATGTAGTTGCTGCCATAGATAGTACAAAAAAGGGGCAACCTATTGGTGAGATTGTTCCAAAGGCCAATGCAAAAATCAGAATAGTTGGTAACGTCAGGGAGGCAATTGAGCTTGGTGCAAATACTATGGTGGTAGGAGTGGCTACAGATGGCGGATTTCTTCCTGAGAATTACCGTCCAATCATTACAAATGCCATAGAATCGGGCATGGAAATAGTAAGCGGCTTGCACGAATTCATAAGTGATGATCCTGAATTCGTTAAACTGAGCAAAGAAAATAACGTTACAATAACAGACGTAAGAAAGATCTTCATGAGCAGAAGAGATTTCTACACTGGAAGAATAAGGGAAGTCAGATCAAAGAGAATCGCTGTGCTTGGTACCGACAGTGCCATAGGCAAAAGGACCACAGCTGTATATCTCAACGAATCTATGAAGAAATTAAATCACAGTTCGGTTATGATAGGAACAGGCCAAACCGCCTGGATGCAGGGTTTTCCATATACCGTAGTTATAGATTCAATGATCAATGATTTCGTGGCAGGTGGTATTGAAAGTGCCATTCTTGAAGCATGGGATAAGGAACATCCACAATATATGTTTCTTGAAGGCCAGGGGTCGGTTCTTCATCCTGCCTATCCTGGCAGTTTTGAAATAATTGCAGCTGGTAAACCTGACGGAATCATTCTCCAACATGCTCCGTCCCGATTGAACTATGATGGTTTCGATATACCGATTCCACCACTGGAAAAATTCATAAAAATATTGAAGCTCCTCTCGGACAGAGAGGTCATTGGAATATCGTTGAACACGGAAAATATGAACAAGGGTCAGATAAAGGAAGAGATTGAGAGGCTTCAAAGCAAATTTTCAATTCCAGTATTTGATCCACTTGATTCGACCGATTCCATGGCGAGGATTATAGAAGAAACGGTGAATTAGTGAATTATCTTGATAAAATACAGTGCTTTTCAGATGTATCCATAAACGTAGAGAAATATACAAACAGGACTTCAGTTGTGGGCATAAGGATAGCCATCCCTGATCTTTATTTTAGAATAATTTTCTCCTATGACCGTAGCGTTGAAAACAGTGAAAACATTGCAGGCCTCTCCGGATTGGCAGCTCTTCTCAATTATGCCATGTTTATTGACAGGATCACCGTGAATTTTCCAGTGTCAAATGCAGATATTGAATTTATACAGGAAATGGCCAGAATAAACAATACGGAAGTATTTGTGAACAGGCTGTGCAGAAGAAGATATGATTTCTTTATCCATGAAATTATTCCTGAGGAAGAAGACATCAACAGGATCAATGCAGAAGGTGCTACAGAATTTTACTTTAATTTTTCCTATGAGGATCAGCAGCGAAATAGTGGAGACAGGGTTGCGGTACTGTCTTCGGGAGGAAAAGAGAGTCTAATGACCACTGGTCTCATGGAGGAGATAGGGGAAAAACCACTGGCGATGTTTTTCAACGAATCAGGAGGCCATTGGAAATTGGCTCTGCCGTCACACAGATTTTTCCATGATAT
>JAKADQ010000124.1 GCA_021820405.1 Thermoplasmata archaeon
GGAAGAGTTCAGGAAGGACGAGGTCAAATCACTCATAAATATGGCCAGAAATTTCCACACTGGCGTTCATATCATCAGTACTTCTGCTGAGCCGGGCAAGACAATCAAATCCTTTGGTGGGTTATGCGCAATTCTTAGATACAGGTTGCAGGAATAGATCTCATTCCTGCATTCCGTCAAAAACATCTACCGTCTGTATAGTCACATTCCAGTCCTGCAATTTAAGGCATACATCCATTACTATGGAGAAAAACCTTGAGAGTACTATATCTGGAACAACTGTGGCAAAAGTGAACTCTCTTCCCTGCAATTTCTGAATCATTCCAAGTGTGACAACTGACTTCAGCGAATTCTCGGTAATTATTGCTTCAAGAAGCGGATTTGTAAAGCTTGTCTCGTAAATATTCTGCTTTTCGGATATCTCATTTATGTAGTTTCCATTTTTCTGCATTATGGACTCCTTATCATAGAAGACAGCTCTGAATTCCCCCTCAGAAAGATACTTCATCTCTCTGGTCCATGAGATTCCAAGTGATGAAATAACCGGGTCATGGACTATATCCATGTAATTGGGAGGAATTTCACTCCTCATTTCTATGTATCTGAGCTGTACTGCATCAGACAGGTCTCTAAAAGTATTGATGAGGCCAACATTCGGCCCTAGATACCTTATAGCAAATTTCGAATATTTTGCCAGCTGTCCTCTCACGACTTTCCCCAGCATTATCTCATCGTTACTGTGGAATCGCAGATAGAGGTAGAAAGATCCACCATTGAAGATTATACAGTCAATAATAACTGAAGGTACTTCATTCAGTGCCTTGAAAGTCGATATGAACTGTGTCCCAGAAAGATCCATCTTAATTGTTACAGATTCCTCATCATAGTCCATCTCGCCATCCCTCTCATCCCATTCCTGGAGAAACTGAGAATCCAAAGAAGATGTTTCAAAGTTAAAAACAGCAAATCCACCGGACGAATTTGGCCTCACCCTTACAACAGCAGTTACCCCATGTTCGGTAAGAAATGTTGCAACTTTAGACTGCGAAGTGAAGGAAAAAATACACTGCCTGTCAAGTATCTTTTCAATTTCAGAAATTATCATCACTCCCTGAAGAACTTGGGTAGAATTAATATCTTTGCTTTTTAATTTGAATTGCTTTTAAAAAAGATCGACTGTTCAGGATAGATCGAAGAACCGAACGATTTTTTTTGCTTTTCAATCGTAAATATTCGTGACACTTATGTATATTGAGGTAATATGAAATCATGATAGAACTGGTTCCTATGGAAAGGGAAGAATTCGAGAATCAGTTTAAGGCAATCAAAGATCAGTTTGCCCAATGGGCTGTTCAATCAGGTAAATCAAAGGAAAATGAATCTTACGAGTATTCAAGAAAGATGATAGCCTCACTGCTTCCAGATGGTTACGACACCCCTTTGAATTACTTCTACAGAATAGATGAAGAAGGAGAAAATGCTGGATTTGTGTGGTTCAGGCTTACCATTAACAGGGATCTGCCAGAAGCTGAGATCAGATACCTCAGTGTACCTGAGTCAAAGAGAAAAAGAGGAACAGGGTTGAATGCTATTCTCAAGCTGGAGGAAATACTGAGGAAAAAGGGAGTGGCCAACATTTCTCTGAACATACCAGGGCAGAATGAAATTTCATTCAATCTGTTCAGGAAGGCGGGTTATTCAATTTCAGAGATAAAACTCAGGAAGGAAATATCAACAGTAAATGACACGGAAACAATAGAAAATAAATAAAAAAAATGTTTCAGTTTCTATTCCTAATGTGGAATGCTATTCTCGAGACAGCCCTTTCCACTTCATCCTCAGTGTTATAGAAGTGTGGGGCAATCCTTATACCGTCTCCTCTGGCAGCAGTGATTATTTTTTCACGTTTAAGCCTGTGCTCAATATCGCTCGCATCTCTGCACCTGAAAGAGACTATGCCCCCCCTTCTGTCCGGATCGGAGATGGTAAGTGGTTGCAGCCCGTGCTCAATTCCTGTTTCATATGCATAATTTGTAAGTTCTCTAACCCTTTGGAAAATATGTGGGAGGCCAACCTGAAGAATTGTCTTCATTCCTGCAACTGATGCATAAACACTGGGTATTGACCATGTCCCGGACTCGAATCTTGTAGCAGTATTGGAGAAATCCGTATCCTGGGGCGCGAACAAAAAAGGATTTTTCTGGGCAAACCAGCCTGTAAAGGAAGGCTCATTTTCCTGAATTATATCACGCCTTATGAACAAATGCGATATACCGGACCATCCCAGGAGCCACTTGAGGTTTCCGGATACAAGGAAATCTGTTTTCATTTTATGGGCATCAACATTAACTGATCCAACGGACTGATATGCGTCCACATAAGCCAAGCCCCCATATTCATGCGTCTTTTCAATTATGCTGTCAACATCCATTTTAAAACCATTCAGAGAAGAAACATGAATGGCACTCACAAGTTTTGTCTTGTCATTTATAAATTCATCATAATATTCAGGCTCTATTTTGCCTCCCCTGTCATACACAGTGAATACCCTTGCCCCATTCTTCCTGTTTGCGAGTGCAATATAGTTGGTAGTGGGATAGTCAAGGCTGGAAACGACAACGCCATTTCTGCCGTTAAATTTTAAAGCGCTCATTATTGTTGAAAAGGCTGATGATACTGAACTTGAGATCGCTATTTCATCCGGATCTGCATTTATGATCTTTGCAAATAACTCCC
>JAKADQ010000027.1 GCA_021820405.1 Thermoplasmata archaeon
CTGATAGCCCCCTTGATCTGAGATAGGTTAATTCCTCTGTTCCGATCTTTCCAACGGTTGCCTCGTGGGAAAAGGTAGCTGTTGGTTCATATATCTCATCGTGCGGGTATGTGTAGGACTGCGACTGATCATTTATAAGTAGGGCATCGCACTGGACTCTGCTTCTTGATTCGACGGCCCCCTTATTCATTCTCAACAGGCCTCTATATATTGCCTTTCCGTCCTCTATGCTTATGCTTTTGGCTATTATTTTTGAGGATGTGTGTGGGGCCATGTGGATTGCCTTAGCCCCTGTATCCTTAATTGTGCCAGGCCCTGCAAGGGATATGTTAAGATTTGAAGTTGTTGCATATGGGCCCCTGAGATATGATGATGGATAAATCATGGTAATCTTTGATCCAAGAGAACCGCCTACCCATTCCATCTTGGCATTTTCATCGACCCATGCCCTTTTTGTTGGCATGTTGTATACACTTTTAGACCAATTCTGAACGCTTGTGTACCTTACGTTGGAATTCTTGTGGGCGTATATTTCTACTATAGCGCTGTGCAGGGAGTCCTTATCCCATCTGGGAGCTGTGCATCCCTCTATGTAATGGACACTTGACCCTTCATCTCCGACAACAATGGTGTGCTCAAACTGGCCGGTGCTCTCATTATTCATCCTGAAGTACGTCTGAAGGGGCATATCTATGTGCACCCCTTTTGGCACATACAGGAAGGATCCACCGCTCCATACTGCTCCGTTGAGTGCTGCAAACTTGTTATCTGTCATTGGAACAGCCTTACAGAAGTATTCCTTAACAAGATCGGGGTGGTTTTTAACTGCTGAATCCAGATCCATAAAGACAACACCCTTATCTTCCCAAACCTTCTTCAGGGAATGATAAACACCCTCACTCTCGTACTGTGCCACTGATCCTGCAAGATACTTTTGTTCCATTTCAGGGATACCCAGCTTCTGGAATGTTTCCTTGATCTGATCCGGAACGTCGTCCCAATTATTTGCCTTTCTTTCATCAGGCTTGTTGTAATAATTTGTATTTTCCCAGTCTATTCCGGAGAGATCCGGTCCCCAGTTTGGCATGGGCTTTGACTGGAATACTTCAAGAGCCTTTAATCGGAATCGCCTCATCCAGTCTGGTTCCTTCTTAATTTCTGAAATTTCTTCCACTACTGCCCTGTTCAAGCCTTTTCCCGTGGAGTATATTGGATTGTATCGATCCCTGAATTCCCAATCTGAACTCTTGGAATTCTTCAAACCATCAAGCAATTTCTCTATTTCTTCTTCCTTATTTTCAATCTGTACTTCCATTTTTATCAACTCCTTATCCAGTCATAACCCTTCTCCTCTATCTCGAGGGCAAGGTTCTTATCCCCTTCCTTTTCAATTCTTCCATTCACAAGTATATGCACAAAATTTGGATCGATGTTTTTCAATATTCTCTGATAGTGTGTTACGATCAGAAAACCTACCTCTCCGCTGGCATATTCCATTATTTCGTCGGCCACTAATCTCAGGGCATCAACATCTAGGCCTGAATCAATTTCGTCAAGAATAACTATCTTTGGCCTAAGTATGGCCATTTGAAGAATTTCAAATCTCTTTCTCTCTCCACCGGAGAATCCATCGTTAACTGACCTTGACATGAATGATTCATCCAGACCAACCTTCTTTAAATGCTTTTTAACGTTATCAAAGAACTGAGTTACAGTGGTTTTATCCTCAGGATGCAACTGCTTATATGCGGTTCTCAGGAATGAGGATATTCGAACACCAGGGATTGCAATGGGGCTCTGGAATGCAAGAAAAAGGCCAGCTCTTGCCCTTTCTTCAGGAGTCTTGTGAGTCAGGTCAATATTGTCAAGCATAATAGAGCCTCCTTCAATTTTATAGTCCGGATGCCCAATCAGAACATTGCCAAGTGTACTCTTGCCTGCACCGTTAGGTCCCATAAGGGCATGAATTTCCCCCCCTTTTACGGTTAAATTAACCCCTTTCAGGATCTTCTTTCCATCAATGCTTGCAGACAGATCCTTAATCCTTAATTCTACCATAATTCTAAATGGGTTTAGATTATTTAAACACTTTCATATGTCTAAATGAACAAAACTTAATATATTGTTTTACATTGAATGGTTATGGATGTTAATTTAACTGCCAGTCCTTTACTTGGAGATGTCAAAACAAAGATACTGCTGTATCTTTCTGATGGCGAAAAGAGTATGGGAGGACTCTCATCCTATCTGGCAATTAACAAAACTGCAGTGAAAGAACATATGGAAACTCTTGAAAGAATGGGGTACGTAAGATCATTCTTTAAAAAGGAAAAAACAGGCAGACCTTCAAAATATTATGAGATCACCAAAACCGGGATGGAACTATTTCCCAAAAAATATGCACAGCTCATGGAGGCTTTCATTACAGAAGTGAGGGAAGAATTTGGAGAAATGAAATTGAATCTTATCCTTGGAAAAGTTGCAGACCGGCTCATTTCAAAGGCCACTGTCATTTCTGATGAACATATGACCGAAAGAGAGGCAAAAATAGAGAAACTGAAATCTTTTGTTGATACACTTAATAATTTAGGGTATTACGCGAGAATGGAAATAGATGGTGAAGTTGTCCGGATCATAAGGCACAATTGTATATTCTATGAAATGGCAAAGACCAGTGGCAAGGTTATATGTGACGTACTTGGGAAAGACCTTATAGAGAAATCTGGTGAAAAAAATTTCAGTATAGTTGAAAAATTTTCAGAAGGCGGAAATAAGTGTGTGGTAGAGGTTGATCTTGATGATTAAAAACCATATTTGAATCATTGCAGATTTTCAATCATATCCTCCACGGTTTTTCTCAGATCGAATCTTATGCTGAATCCCCAGTCTTCCTTTGATTTTGTGATATCGAGAGAGTGGGGCCATGATTCAGCTATTTTCTGTCTGAAATCCGGTTGGTAATCCACCTTGAAATTTGGTTTGAACTCCAGTATGGCTTGATAGAGTTCATCAGGGGTAAATGTGTAACTCATTACATTATATGCTGTTCTTACTGTAAGCTTACTGGGATCAGTATGCATGAATTTTATGGTTGATTCCATTGCGTCCTGCATATACATCATTGGCAGGGGAGTGTCCTTTTCCAGATAACACTGATATGAAGAGTTTCTGGCTGCGTGCCTTATCATATCAACAGCATAATCTGTCGTTCCCGCCATGGGAGGAACTCTGTAACTTATAAGGCCTGGATATCTCAGGCTTCTTACATCCAGGTTGAATTTTTCGTAATAGTATTGGCATAACATTTCTGCTGCTGCCTTGGTTATGCCATACATCGTGGTTGGTATGGAGCTATGCCTGATCGGAGCATTTTCCTTGGGAGCTTCTGGGCCATAAACGCCTATTGTGGATGGTATAAAGA
Source organism: Thermoplasmata archaeon (assembly GCA_021820405.1). Lineage (GTDB taxonomy): Archaea > Thermoplasmatota > Thermoplasmata > Thermoplasmatales > Thermoplasmataceae > Cuniculiplasma. The sequence goes on from JAKADQ010000027.1 coordinate 3,422, forward strand.
CCTTACTTACATTATACTTAACACATGCATTGAGAATATTCATTGTTCCAGTGAGATTTACAGAATATGCCAGATAAGGGTCTTTTTCACCCGACGCAGATAAAATAGAGGCGAGATGATATACCTGATCTGGCTTAAATTTTTCAAATATCTTTTCTGTAAGTTCTTTGCTTTTCACATCAAGATATTCAAATTGCAGATCCCCTACCTCCTTATTTTTCGATGTTATATCTGTACACAGTATTTCGGCGTCTATGCTTGATTTTATTATTCGGATTAATTCTGCCCCTACCTGCCCATTGCTTCCAGTGATGAGTATTTTGATCATATGCACTTCATAACAGGAAACTTAAAAAAATCATTGATCGCTGTCTGAGATTGATATAGGAACATTCATGCGATATACTGTCTGGATTTTACAATAAAGGTAATATAAAGGATATTGATAAATTTTAGATTATGAATGAACATAGCAGGATATTGGCTCTTTTAATCATTATCTCAATGATATCCACCCTGATTCCTGTCGCCAATGCCACAGCTGTGCCTCATTCAACAGATCTTATTACAAAAACAAATGATAACCTGACATCTTACTCTATAAATCAAAGCGCATTAAGCCAGATTCAATCCTTTTCTATGCCTCGCCAAATAAACCTGAACCTTTCTGATTATAATGTTTTAAACTATTCGACCCAGCTATCCTCATATCTGGATTGGACATCTCAGGAAGTTTATTACAATGGTACTTTCTATATTACGGGAGGTTCCGGCCTCATAAGTTTAAATGGGGGCATTGGAAATTATAACTTTGTTAAGGAAAATTCTCCAAGTGGCGGCTATTGCCGATATATCGTTCCATACAATGGATCACTAATGCTTGGTGGAAATTATTTTGATCCTGACGCGGGCCTTTATGTTTTTCTATATCACCCCAAAAATAATACCCTGACAAATATTTCTGGAGAACTTCCTTCCTCAATAACACAGTTTGGAAGTGAGCATAATATTATTGGGATGCAACAGTGCGGAAACTTCACTTATGTTATATATAACCAAAATGACGACAGTGCCAGAGCATACATTGAAAAATTCAACAAATTCAATGCAATAAATATTTCGTCGCAACTTCTTTTGTATGGATCCCCAATTGTAACGGCATCCGGGGGAAGATATATGATGATTATAGGAGGCCAGAGTGGCGGCTATTCATATCTATATAATGAAATGGACCGAAATTTTAGAATTCTGAGCAACACAAACATTACCAATTTACATACTATAAATTGCCCTAATGAAGTGTCCTATGTAGATGGAAATTTTGTTTTTGCCCACCAGTCAATGGTTTACATGTATAATCCAAATACGAACAATACTTACCTGCTCAATAATTTTCCAAACTACACAGTCACTTTCGTGAGTTCTGGCCCTTCAAATTCAACCCTTATAGGATTATATATGAATTCGCATACCACACTTTTAATAATGAGAAATGGCAGTTTCTATGATATGGGTTCATATTATGGCATATTGAATGATGCGTCATTTTCTGAAGAAAGCGGAGGCATTCTCCTGATTGGGGATTCCATTTTATCAGGAAGGCCCGTTTCCTATTATCTCCAGTTGAAAAGCACGGACGTGTATTTTGAGGAGAAGGGTCTTCCATCTGGTTCGAACTGGACACTTGAACTGTCCGGAACAAGTTTTGGCATGAACCTTTCCACTAATAATACTGAACTTGATGTGATGCTTACCTATGGAAATTATACCGTAAGGGCAAAATCATTATCCAGAATTTACCATAGCATTCCAATACCTTTGGATGTTGATTACCAGGGTATTGTGGTGCAAATCAATTTCATGCCATATTTATACAATGTAACCTTTGATGAGAGGGGCCTTCCTCTAAATACAAACTGGAATGTAAAAATAATTTCGCAGAATGGTTCAAAACAGGCCTATAATGTCAATGGAAGCAAGGAAATAATTAAGCTACATAATGGTACATACAATTACTCCGCAAACACTTCACTATTGGGATGGTTTTCGTTTAATTCCACAGGTGAATTTTCGGTTAATGGATCTGGAATATTTGTAAACCTTTCCTTTGTAAGATCTTATATTGTAGATCTTCACATAGTATTTCCCTATGTGATTCACCAATGGTTTATAAATGGGACCTTGGGTACGGAATATCATTTTAATCTTACCGGAGATGGAAATTTCACTCAAGTTTACCTCCCAAACGGGACATATCTTTATCATGGTGCAACCGTAGAGAAGAAATTCTATAACAAAGGCGGAAATTTCTCCGTAAATGGAGAGAATTTATCTGTTAATGTATCTTTCATACCCTACCTTTACAACATTACAGTCTTTAAAAACAGCACAATAGATACTGGTGAATGGGGCTTTTATGTGAATAATACTACGTTTTATGAAAACAATAGTAGTGGCCAGAGCCTGACTTTCAAGGTAACCAATGGATCATATTACATCAAATTCTTTAATGATAATAACAGATACAGGCCAGAAACACCATATACTAACATCAGAGTTAACGGAACTCCCATAAAATTTTACCTCAAATTTCTTCCGTCATATTATGTGGTATTTACAACTACCGAAGTTTTACACAGAAAGTGGAATGTATATCTCAAAAATTCTTCCGGATTCGTTGAAATGTGGAACTATTCTGGCAGAAATATGACATTCATAGTTGTAAATGGAACCTACTACTATTCCACGGAGTATTCAGGTTACCATCTAATACTTTCTCCAGATAGGGGGAAAATAGTTGTTTATGGTAAAAACGTTTCAATTAATCTTACACCGGTTGTTTCTTACAATGTTAACTTTTCAGAAATGAACCTGTTAAATGGAACAAGATGGTATGTTAACATAACAACGAGCTTAGGAGAATTCAATGGAACATCAAACCTTGATTACATAAATATTTGCCTTCCGGATGGAAATTTTATATATTCTGTGGAAAGCGAAAATAAAATTTTCACATTTCAAACAGGATCGAGCTCTGTCAATGGATTTAATACTACATTATATGTAGTATTTAATATAACAAGGTATGAGGTGGTATTTACATTGAATAATTTCCAAGGTTCTGACTTTGTCATGAATCTCACAGAAACTCCTATACCAGAAGGTCTTCTACATATAGGGCCTATGGGACAATTTGACCAAAGGATAAGTGCAATCTATACTATGTATCTTGTAAACGGAACCTACAAGCTGAATGCACATCTTTTAAACAGAACTTACACCCTTAATGGATATGCTTTTTCAGTAAAAGGAAGCTCGGCTCAATACACATTGAATCTTAGGCCATATCTTTATTCGGTGAATTTCATATTGAACTCAGATGGAGTTCAAGGCAGCTGGTCGGTGAATGGTGTTAATGCAACAACTTCATCTGCAATAGATATCTATCAGATAAACGGGACACACAAATACACGATCCAGGGGCCTTTCTCAGTATTTATCAACAGGAGCTATGGCGAATTTATTCTCAATGGAAAGAATCTCACAATAGAGGTATCCTTTATCAAGAAAAATCAGGTGCAAATCCTGGAAACGTATGGGCTAAATTATGTATACCAGGCATTGAATACTATCCAGAACTCATATTTGAATATCTTTGTGCTTGCTTCTGTTGCCCTGATTGCATTTTCATCTTATAGGGCTTATGCCTCAATAAGAAGATTGAAAAAGAAGAGTTAAAAACAGATTTAATCAATGAGAGTATTTCACAATATGGATCTGAGCATAAAAGGAATGAAGGTACTTGTAACGGGTGCGGGGAAGGGCATTGGAAAAGAGATCGCAACTACACTTGCCAAAGAGGGGGCGATGGTAGCAGCCAATTACAGTAAAACTACTCCGGAATTTGATGATTCTATAAGTGACAAGGTGAAGACATACAGAGCAGATATTTCCAGCAGGGATCAGGTAAGAAAAATGGCCGAACAGGTAAGGGAGGAAATGGGCGGCCTCGATGGCTTAGTAAATAACGCCGGCATATGGTATCTTTTTCCATTTGAGGAATTTGACGAGGCCAAATTTGATGCGATTATGAACACCAATCTGAAGGGTACTATATATACAACAATGGAATTTTTACCGGATCTGAAGAAATCTAACAGAGCCTCTGTTGTAAACATTGCATCCAACGCCGGCATTGGAACCTCTGCCCTGAATACAACTGCTTACTCGATCTCCAAAGCAGCCGTTATAATGTTCACGAAACGAATGGCTTTGGAAATGGAAAAATACAGGATAAGATTCAATGCAGTTGCACCGGGATGGATAAAAACAGATCTGACCATCGGAGGGAAGTCGATGTCTGAAATTGAGGCAATGGAAAAAAGCTTCATTGAAAGATCGACTGTTTGCAGGACAGGAAAACCTGAAGATGTGGCTGGCCTTGTGTCTTACCTCATCTCTGAGAAATCATCGTTCATGAATGGCCAGGTTCTGGTCATTGATGGGGGCCGCAAGGATAATTTAACCCATTCACTGTAAGTTTACTTTTTCCCTTTTTTTGTTGATGTGTCCTTCTCTTGCTTGGAATCCTCGGCAAAATTACAGTATTCTCTTATTTTACATATGCCACATCTGGGCCCTACTGGTCTGCATATGTTTTTTCCAAATTCAACCATCATAGGATTCAACCCGACCCATAGATCCTTTGGTACAATTCTTTGCAGTATAATTTCTGTGTCTTCAGGGTTTTCAGAGTGGCTTATTCCTGTTCTGTAACAGATTCTCTGGACGTGGGTATCCACTGCGATTGCAGGTATCTGAAATGCATCAGACAGAACAACATTTGCAGTTTTTCTTCCAACGCCGGGAATTTTTGTAAGCAGATCCAAACTTTTCGGTACGTTGCAATTGTATTCGTCCCTAAGTATTCTGGCCGCATTGATCACCCTTTGAGCCTTTACAGTCTTGAACCCAACCTTGTCTATTATGGAGAGAACATCATCATAGGATGCCTCTGAAAGTCCAATACAGTCGTGGTATCTTCTTTCGAGGGATCTTGCCGCTCGATCTGTTACTTCATCCTTGGTTCTGTGAGAAAGAATGGTTGTGATCAGGACCCAGAATGGATCCCTGAATTCAAAATGGTGCTCAGGTGATTGCTCCTTCATTAAACCTATCATCACTTTGATTTCTTTCTTAAAATAATTCTCTGAACGTTTCATTTAACAGTGATAGAAAAATATACAATATTAAGATGTCACTACTGTAATGATGAAGGAATATGATCTTCTCATAACAGGATGTGGACTATCATCCATTTTCGGTGCAATGGAAGCCGCTTCACATGGGCTCAATGTATTGATGATAGAGAAATCCATTGATATATCCTATCCCCCATCAGGCCCAATGTTCGTTTCCTCACAAACTCATGATAGATACTTCTCAAAGTATGAAAAATATGTGTACGGAAAATTTGGAACATTCACATTAAAGACCGATGATTTTGAAAATGATTATCTTATTGAGAAGGGAAGCGAGATTGTATCCATAGATAGGGAAAAACTCATAAGACATATGTGCTCTGATCTGGCACAAAATGGAGTTGACATAAGAATAAAATCTTATCTTGAACATATAAATGAGATTTCGTCCGGATTCCAAGTTAAAGCAGTGATAGAAGGAAGAAGCGAGGAATTTCTCTGCAAAATGATCGCCTTTGGTGACGGAAATTTAAAAAGCGAATATATAGTGCACCAGAAGGGGTGCAACTTCCATTCATACAATTCGTCCTATTCGAGGAGTATATCACCAAGGACACTTGATTCAAAATTCGCTGTTTACGTTCAGAATGATGGAAAATACACTGTGGAGGCTCACAGGGGAAAACTCAGGGAGGTTCTTGCAATAGGTGTTTCCGCTGAGGATCACAGAGGTACCGTATCGCATTTTGACTACACAGGTCAATTACACAGCTGCTTTCCCTCCACACGTAGGGGAATGGCATTGCTGGGGAATATGATGGGATCCACCAGAGTTCTGGGTACGCCAGTGAGGGATATCATAGAACTGTCCTTAGAATCAATCAGGTATCTTTTGGACGAAGAAGGTGATAAAAAAGATAATATGTTGTTGGAGAAATGGAAAGATACAGAAGGCTCATGGAATAACCAGGATCTTGATCCTGTTGATTATATTAAGGAAAAGATTCCAATAGGCCTTTAGTCGCACTATATTTAATTTCCTTCAAGATCGATGCCGCTGAGAAGATCAGAGCCTTTCATCTGGTTTTTAAGCATTTTTTTGAGTGCCCTGTTGCCCTTCATCATTTTGGCATTTTCCTTCATTGCCTTGAATTCTTTCATGAGATTTCGCACATCCTGCTCCTCAGTTCCTGAACCTCTTGCTACCCTTCTGATGACTTTTGAGTTAATTATATCCGGATTCTCCAACTCCCTGTAAGTCATTGAATCGAGTATCACCCTGTACTTCTGTATTTTAGCCTGGGCAGTATCTACATCCAGGAGGCCGGCCTTTGACTGTGGAATCTTGCCCATTGGAAGGGAATCGAAGAGCCTTTTCATAATTGAAGGTTTTGCAAACTTCTCCCATATATCATACATGTCCATAAGATTAAATTTGCCGCTCATTATTTTTGTCAGAGTTTCCTCGGCCTTCTCCTCATCAACTTCTGCTTCCTGGGCCACTTCTAGCAAAGCCTCTGCATCTCCCATTCCGAGCAGCCTGGAGAGGAATTTCTTGGGGTTAAAAATCTCGAAATCGTCAAGATGCTCCCCTGTACCTATCATATATACAGGTGCGCCAGTCTCAGCCACTGCGCTCAGAGCACCACCTCCCTTTCCGGTTCCGTCCATCTTTGTGATTATAACTCCGGTAATACCTGCTGCTTCCTTAAGGGCTCTTGCCTGCGGACCGGCCTGTTGGCCGATGGTTGCATCCATAACGAGAAGTATCTCATCGGGTTCAATCTCCTTTTTGAGTTTCCTGACCTCATCGAGCAGTTCATCATCTAAGGAATCTCTACCGCTGGTATCAATTATCTTCACGGGAACATCCTTAAGTTCCTCCATCCCTCTTCTGTAAATCTTTATTGGATCCTTTTCTCCTTTAATTCCGAAAAATTTTGATCCCGATTGGTCTGCAATTGTTTTTAATTGCTCGTAGGCAGCCGGCCTGTGAACGTCACATGCGATCAGACCACTATTAAGGCCCTTTTTTGTGAAAAATTTTGCAAGTTTTCCTGCAGTGGTTGTTTTGCCGTTTGCATACAGACCCAGAAGCATTATCTTCTGAGGCTGCAGTTTCAATTGGGAACCTTGCCCCAATATTCCCAGAAGTTCCTCGTATACAATCTTCAGAATATAATCCTGCGGGGGCATACCGGCTGGTGGTTTTTCATTTTCGGCCCTCTCCTGAATTCTCCTCGTCAGATCAACTGTTAATCTTACATTGACGTCGGATTTTAAGAGCGCCCTCTGAATCTCCTTAATCATTTCCCTGATTACGTCCTTGTCGATATAACTTGAACCGGCAATCTTTCTGAATGTTTCCCTCAGAGAAGACGATAGAGATTCTAATACCATGTTACGGCCACCTCAATATTCTCTCCATCTGTGCCCACATTTTTCACATGTATACATTGCCGTTTCAGGTTCATCAGCAGACCTTGTCTGTTTCAGTACAAAATATGCACCCCTATGACCACATTTTGGGCAGGTTGCTTCAGAATCGAGTGGCTCAACGTGTGATGACTCGTTGATTACAACAACCTCCTTCTCAGTACTCCTGGTGATTATTTTTTCCTCTTCCTTCTTTCCCTTCTTTTCTTCGTGTCCGCAGACCGGGCACACATTCTTATCCTTTCCTGGGACAATTAATGCACCACACTTGGAACAAAACATAACGCATGTATTTTGTTCTTGTATTTCTTTATTATCTTAATCTGCCAGGTAATAAAAAATTCAAAATTGATCTTGTATTCTCTTTTTGACCAGATATGAACTCTTATATTTGGGCAATGATACGCGTTATTGAACTTGAGGATAACTCCCTCGTGGCTCAGCATGCGTCTCTCTTCTTTCATTCAGTACCCGGATGGGATGTTGCAGAATATCTGCGGATAAAAGGCAAGTCTGTGGTGAATGAGGGATATTGTGAGAAAAACTGGCTGTCGGCAGTATGAAAATATATATTGGAATTGATATGGCAAATGATAAATTGGATTATTGCGTAATTTGCGATGCTCTCAATATTTTATGCATTGGAATCGATAAGAAAAATAAGAACGAAAGGTTTAAGGAACTATCGGATCTGATCAGGATATTAAACCTTAACTCCACGTTTTTTGTGTAATAGGGATCACTTTTTCTTACTTTTCGATCTCCATGAAATGCCCATTTGATGGCATCTCTGCTTTATTGCAAAAGATCTTTATACATATTACGCATACTATGTAATATGACTGTTCTTCCTGACTGGGTTAAAAAATACAAGACAAAGGGTGTCGAGATTCGTGTTTCTGGAAACAAATACTATGCCTATGAGATGACCAGCAGATGGAATAAGGAGAAGAAGAGGGCAGACAAGATCACTGGCAAGTATCTTGGAGTTGTAACTCATGATGGCATAGTGAAGCCACGATCCATGGGACTGGTGAGATCTGATTATGAATACGGTAACATTGCTTTATTGTATGGCATAGCGGAGAAGACAGTCATACCTGTACTCAAGGAGATATATCCAACCATGTGGGAACGCATAATCTCATATGTCATATTGAGAAATATACAGCCACTCCCCATGAAGTCCATACACTATCTGTACGAGAAGACATATCTATGCAGGATAATGGATGAAAGCATGTCTCCTGATTCACTGTCAAGGATGCTTTCATCCCTGCCCGAGGATCAGAGCATCCGTGTCATGAAGAGACTCACGGAGAAGGGTGAATATGTCCTCATGGATTCGACAGCAATATTCTCCAGATCAGAGAGCGTATCATTCCTTGAGTTGGGTCATAATTCAAAGGGGATGCATCTTCCACAGATCAATGTCATGATGCTGTTTTCAGCAACAAGAACAATGCCAACATTCGTGAGGATTCTTCCAGGATCAATAAGGGATGTTTCCGCCATGTCAGAGACCATTGACATGGCAGGCGTTGAGAAATGCGTTATTGTTGCTGACAGGGGATTCTTCTCTGCTGATAACGTAAAGGCATTGAAGAAGAATCATCTCAGCTATATCATACCACTGAGAAGAAATTCATCACTCATACCGGAACCTGAACATTTCATGAACGTGTTTCTGTACGATGGAAAACCTGTCAAGTACTGGAAGAGAGAGAATGATGTCTACATCTTTGAGGACCCTGTCCTTAAAAGCGAGGAGGAGAAGGATTACCTCATAAGGATTGGGGAAAATAGGAGAAGCAGGAAACAGTATGATGAAAATGAGATCAATTTCGGTAAACTATACCTTCTTTCGGATCTGAATGATGAACCTGAGAGAATATATTGCATGTACAAGCAACGTGAATATGTGGAATACGCATTCAATGTGTACAAGAATGATCTTGAGGCCGATCGATCATACCTGAGGGACAACCACATGATTTCCACATACATGTTCCTCAATCTGCTGTCGCTGTACCTTCACTTCCGGTTTCTCAGCATGATCGATGGGAAATACAGTGTCAGGGATGTTCTCCTCATACTGTCAAGGATAAAGATGTACAGGATGGAAAAAGGGGAGATCATGAGCGAAATGCCGAAAAAAGCAAAAGACCTGGTGTCTGATCTGAAGATTGATCTTGGCATATTACGTAAAAAAGCTTGAGTTAAGGATTAAATGAAGACTTAGAGAGAGCCAGAAAAGGTAACGATACAGGAACAATAGTTATACTAATCATTGCCCTTATAGCACTGGTTGCTCTCATTTCCGCGCTTTCAAAAGATTAAAAACTACGATCGTTGGTAGATTGCGGAGAGTTTATACGATTTTGGAAGTTTTTCTATTTTCGACAATTCTTCCATACGGTTAAGAACAGTTATTCTTGTCATGTTCACGGCTTCTGCGATCTCCTCCTGAGTATAACGGTCGGAATCGCAGACACCTATAACTTTCCCAATAAGAAAGAGAATGCCTATCGGCTATAATGATCAAAAAAATTCAATATCAAGCAGATCCAAACTTGCAGTCAAATTCCACTGCCCCTCCCCATGTCCCGTATTGAGCGAAACTCAATCATACAGGAGTATAGGTTGATTCTCTTATCGCATCTAATGTCAAAAAAAGACATTGTCAAAAATTAGTTGATTTTTATGTTTGGTGGTATGGCTCTTAGACCTTTGAATTGTTCATAAATGCCCTCGTTTTCCCTCTTTAAGAAGAGTTTTAATCCGTAAAAACAACCAGCACTGGTATATTCTATCAACTAAAAATTGACAATATCCAAAAAAAGAAAATAAATATATACTTCTAGAATATAACTAATTATGGTATTAAAGTATGAAAATGTAGTTATGGATAAGTATGGGAGAGTACTGGTTAGTAATACCAATGGCGAACTGCTTGAAATAGTTCCTGAAGACACAGTAATGAACCGCAAGACATCGTTTGGTTTTTTACTTGATACATGCGATAATTCCTACTGTGATGATACTAATTGCAGAGGTAATGACTGGAATTGCACTGTATCCAATTGTTCAGGTTCTGATTCATACTGTCAAGAAAGATATTGCTAATTACAAATCTGCGTTAAACTTATTTTTTGTCCTTTTTCTGAATAGTTTTAGGATTTTTTGTGATTATCACGCGAGTCCTTCTTCTTGCGTACCTTTTGGGAATATCTGACTTTATGGAAGTTTCTATTGGCATTATTATTCTTTCCGGAAACCCTTCTGTCTCATACCCATTCAAGATAAGATTACTATTATTCAATTCTATGCTTCTCACTATGTATATGGATATCTATAGATGACTATCTAAGCTTTCATTGCATGAACATCCATGCCAAAGATTATGGCTGAAGACATTCAATACAAGTTAGAGGAGATCAACAGCACAATCGGAAAGAAATATAAGCTTGAACATCCCAGGAAGGTGTAATCGCCGGTTGATTTTTGTGCATTTTCGCCGGAATAAAAGTGATCCAGATCGCCGGTTTAATTTTGATCCATTTCCTCATATGGAAGGGGATCATGATTGTACGGGCTGGAGGTGTGGAGAA
>JAKADQ010000028.1:0-6437 GCA_021820405.1 Thermoplasmata archaeon
TTAATGCCTGAATTGCGAAGCTCATATCCATAATTTCTACTGGATGCCCCTGACCTGATGCCAGATTTACAAGTCTTCCATCTGAAATAAGATAGATGGTTTTTCCATTTCCAAGTTTATAGGCTTTCACAGATTCCCTGACCTGAGTCTTCTCCAAGGATTCCTTCTCAAGCCTTTCGGTATCAATCTCATTGTTAAAATGCCCGGCATTTGAAAGTATTATGCCATCCTTCGCTTCCACTATGGCATCCATGCCCACCACTGATTTCACTCCCGTAGCAGTGACGACCATATCGGATTGCTTTATTGCCATTTTAATGGGCATTACGTCGTAACCCTCCATTGTTGCCTCATTAGCCTTAATGGGGTCAATCTCGGTTACGGCAACTCTTGCACCCATCCCTTTCATACGCAACGCAATCCCCTTTCCGCAATATCCGAATCCCACGACCGTAACCCGTTTTCCTGCCAGGAGTATGTTTGTTGCATTCATTATGCCATCCAGTGCACTCTGTCCAGTGCCATATCTATTGTCGAAAAGATGTTTCATGTTGGCATCGTTCACATCAAACATTGGGAATCTGAGTGCACCTGATTTCTCCATAACCTTCAGGCGGTTAACACCTGTGGTGGTTTCTTCATTTCCTCCTATTATGTTCTCCAGCAGATCCATCCTGTCCGTATGGAGTATTTTCACAAGGTCTCCTCCATCATCAACAATGATGTTTGGTTTCGAATCTAGCACTTTGTTTAAATATTCATAATATTCATCCTCTGTCTCTCCTTTTCTTGCGTGTACATCCATTTTATAATCCTCTTTCAATGAGGACACAACTGAATCATCTGTACTCAGCGGGTTGCATGAAGCCATATGAACATCGGCACCTCCTTCCTTCAAGAGCAGTGCGAAGATTCCTGTTTTTGCCTCAACATGAAGGGCCATCCCTACTTTTAAGCCTTTAAATGGCACTTCCTTTAGAAATCTCTCCCTCACGTAACCGCTCACTGGCATATGGCTTCTGGCCCATTCAAGTCTCAAAAAACCTTTGTTTCTCAGTTCATTCATACCCATTCACCCGGATTTATCTTCATTAATACTCCTCCATTAATAACTGTAATCCCAACAACCGCATTTCTTATCTCTCTGGAAACTGATGGCATTCTGATTCCCCCTTCTGGAAGTATTGTGTTAGAGACAAAAAGGTACATTTCATCAACAAGTTTTTCACGGAGAAAGCGTTCAGCTGTATCTTTTCCACCTTCGACGAGAATCTTTCTGACTCCTGCATTATAGATTTTATTCATTGCATCCCTCAAGGACAAAGGTTTTTCAACCTTCATGTAGGTGGTTAATCCTTCCTTAAGGTCCATGACTTCATTTATGACTATTGTTGTTCTGGAATTATCCGTTATTTTGAATCCCTTTCCATAAATTTTAAGACTCGGGTCAATCGCAATCCTGATAGTATCTGGGTTGTTTTCAACTAGAAGGTCCGGGTTGTCAGTCATAACCGTATTTCTTCCAACAAGGATAGCATCTACATTTCTTCTCATTTCCATAACCCGTTTTCTGTCTTCTATGGACGATAGGAGTACCCTTTTCCCTTCAGGTCCGGAAATGTAACCGTTCAGACTCTGAGCCATATTTAATATAATATAGGGTCGCCACACAATGGTATGTATTGCTCCATTTACAAATACTTTATTTAATTCGCCGCATCTCCTGTTTCCAGTGCCTGCAATGACCAGGAATTTCTTCTTAAACTTTTATAACTGAAAATTCAATGAATTACTGCAGTTAAAATTTTGGATGTAACTGAAAGACCTCAATTAGCAGTCCTCAGTGCTATTTCACTGATCATAATATGTGTCTATGAGGTGTGAGTTTTAATTTTCTTTCGGTTGTGCATAATAGAAAATTCATAACCCTTAATTAGATTTGAAATATATTGAAAAATGGACGAAATCCTCCTGAAAAAACTAACTGAGGACATTGCAGATAAGGGAAACTTTCAGCTGTATCCACATCAAAGGGAGGCCATTGAAAAAATAGACCTTGGAAAAAATGTTCTAGTATCCGTTCCAACTGCATCTGGTAAGTCGCTTATAGCATATTACGGAATCTTACGTGCACTCAGAAATGGTGGGAAAGCCATATACATCGCACCTCTGAAGGCCCTAGTCAAGGAGAAATATTCAGAAATCAAGGTAATGTTGTCAGGGGAGTATACAGTTGGAATCAGTATGGGGGATTTTGATTCCGGAGCCGATCTGATTAACAGGTTTGACGTGCTGGTGTGCACATCCGAAAAGGCTGATTCAATGATGCACCATGATCCCGATTATTTCGGGAAAATATCTCTGATGGTTGTTGATGAAGTACACAACATCGGTGATGAATCAAGAGGACCAACCCTGGAAGTACTGGTATCAGTGGCGAGGATGATAAATCCTGATCTGCAAATGATATTCCTGTCCGCAACACTCAAGAATTATGAGGAAATAGGCGAATGGCTCAATTCCGAAGTGGTTCTGAGCGATTTCAGGCCAGTACCATTGAAAAAATTTATAATAAGTAAGAAAAAGATATATGATGCTGAATTCAACGAACAGGGAAGATTGAGAAACGACATAACAGACGTTATAGAAAATACCATTGAAAATGGAGGGCAGGTCTTAATTTTTCTTAACACCAGAAAGAGAGCAGAAACATTTGCCAGGGATATAGGATATCAGTTCAAATCAAGATATGTCAATAATGGATTGGTGATGCCCACAGAAGAATCCTCGCGATTCGGTTCAATTTTAAAGGATATAGTTCCTTACAGTGTAGCGTTTCACCATGCTGGTCTGCCATATTCATACAGAGAATTTATAGAGGAGAATTTCAAAAATGGAAATATCAGGGTATTGACAGCAACTCCTACACTTGCTGCAGGTATAAACTTACCAGCAAGGACGGTGATAATCAGGGATTTGACAAGATTTTCCAACGGGTATACCACATACATTTCAAATATGGAAATTGAACAGATGTTGGGAAGGGCTGGCAGGCCTAGGTATGATAAATATGGAGAGGCATACATCTATTGTCCGACTGACAACTCCCTTGAAAAGGTTCGAAACTTTTTCACTAATGGCTCTGAGCCGATTGAGTCTGCACTCTGCACAGAGAAAACCATGGGCTTCAACACACTTGCACTTATAAGCACAGGCCTGTGCAAAAATGAGGCAGAAATAATGGACTTTTACAGGTCAACTCTCTACTGCAAGCAGAATGGCTTTGAAAACATGGAAACAATGGCAAAGCACAGTCTCAAGATTCTGGTAGAAAACGATTTTGTAAATAACAGAGGTGAATTGCTACAGCCAACTGAACTTGGCAGGCTGACCTCTTCTTTGTACATTGATCCGAGAACTGCCATAGAAATATTGGAGATGCTCGAAATGGAAGGCCTTAACGAATCAAAGGCGCTCTATCATATATGCAGAACGCCAGATGTTATGGCACTATTTGCGAGCCAGCAGGATAAGGAATTGCTAATGGAGTTCTTCCAGGAAATTGATGAAGAGCCAGAAAGCGAAGAAGATCTTTCGGCAGCGAAGACCGCATTATTGCTGAAGGCATGGATAGACGAGAAGCCACTTTATGAGATTGAGGAGGTGTTCAACGTGGGTTCTGGGGACATAGAATCAAAAAAATCCACAGCAGAATGGATTGTATTCTCCGCTGCAAGAATGGCAAGGCATTATCGCAGGGAATATGCAAATTTTCTGGATATTCTCAGTTTGAGGATATCTGAGGGAATAAAGAACGAGATAATTCCACTGATTTCAGTACCAGGTGTTGGGAGAGTAAGGGCCAGGGTCCTTTACAACAGCGGTTTCAAATCCCTTGGAGAGCTTGCGGCCGCAAACCCACAGGATATAGGAAATATACGTGGTTTCTCTTATAATATGGCAGAAAGAATCATATCCTATGCAAAAAGTAAGGTGAGTATGAATGGCATTGATCAGGCACCTTAAGGTTCCGAAGTCACAGGGTGAAATGGCAATACTGGCCCTAAAAAAGGGGGGAATGATACATAATGAATATTCGATCACATCCGATGACCAGTTTCTTTACATCCCATTGTGCGAAATTCCGCCGGATGGGGAGATAGTTGAATTACAGAGGGAGCAAAGAGAAGCAAGGGTGGTTGCAACAGGACATGCCGGAGGTTTTGATCTGATAGGCTCAATTGCCATAATCCATGAACGGACCGGTGGGCGAATTAAAAGCATACAGGAATTCATTCAGAGAGTAAAGCCTAACATACGAACAATCTACCTCGATAATGGAATAAGTGGAGAAATGAGGCTGAGAAATCTCACTCTATTATATGGGATAGATGATCCTGTAACGCTGTACAGAGAAAATGGCCTGTTGATGAAAGTGGATGTACGGAATACATATTTTTCCCCGCGGTTATCCACGGAAAGGTATATAGTGGCCAAGGGGGTTAAAGAGGGTGAAACGGTTTATGACATGTTTTCAGGTATAGGGCCATTCTCACTGAACATAGGGAAAATTGTAAAATGCCGGATTGTAGCATGCGATATCAATCCCGTTGCATCCGATCTATTCAGGGAGAATATTTCCATGAACAGGCTTAAGGCTTCCATCGAGGTACATTTAGAAGATTCTTATTCTCTGCTCGAAAGGATGGGGCAGTTCAGCAGAATCATAATGAATAATCCTGTTAATAAATATGGCAATTTTGACAGTGTTGTTTCCCACATTGTAAACGGAGGGAGACTGAACATTTACTTTGTTGACACAGTGGAAGAGCTCGAAACTCATATGGAAGAACTTGCAAGCCTCAACATGAAGCTTGTTTCAAAAAGAGTGGTACACGGATATTCAAGGAATAAATTTATGTTTTCTTTAGACTATATGAGGGAGATTCCATGAGTTTCAGCAAAAAAATTGGAGACTTAACCGAAGAAATTATGGAAAAGGTTCTCATGGAGCAGATAAGGAAGGATGGGGGAGTCCCGAACCATATTGGAATCATAACGGATGGAAACAGAAGATTTGCGAAAGAGAACGGGATGGATCCAAACACAGGCCACGTAAAGGGGAAGGAAAAACTTGAAGAAGTACTGGAGTGGAGTATGGAGATTGGAACAAAGATCGTAACGGTATACGCTTTCTCCACGGAAAACTTTCACAGAAATAAAGAAGAAGTAGACTTTCTTCTTCATCTGATAGATAACTCTCTTAGAAATCTGATAACAGATGAGAGAGTGATAAGAAACAAAATAAGGGTCAAGGTTATAGGAAAGCTGGATATTCTTCCGGATTATCTTTGCAATACAATTGAGGATGTTGAGAGGGAAACAGGTGGATATAACGAATTCCGGCTTAATATTGCAGTGGGGTACGGAGGAAGAGAAGAGATCATTGATGCCATAAGAAAGATATCAAGGGACTACAAGAACGGAAAAATCAATGAGGATGATATTACCGAGGAAAATTTTAGAAAGTATCTTTACGATGGATCCATACCCGACCCTGACCTTATTCTGAGAACAAGCGGAGAGGAGCGCATATCAAACTTCCTTCTATGGCAAGGGGCATATTCTGAACTTTATTTTTCAGATGTATTCTGGCCCGAATTGAGAAAGGTGGATTTTCTGAGAGCTGTCAGAGCCTATCAGACAAGGCAGAGGCGTTTTGGTGTTTAGATGTGGATAGGAATTGACGACACGGATTCCAGGGAAGAGATGTGCACAACATACATTGCTTTTCTACTCAGTGCCAGATTTAGCCAATATATGGCGTCTTTTCCAAGGCTTGTAAGGCTCAATCCAAATCTGCCCTTCAAAACGAGGGGCAATGGTGCCGTATCTGTTCATTTTTCTGACAATGGAGTAAAACTTCACGGGAATAAAGTAATAGGGCATTTTAATGGAAAAGATATCATAATATCATCATCGGATTCTTCAGCTTCGGAGGATATGATATTTGATAGTGCTATCCACTATGTGAAGGAATACAGTGTAAAAAATCAGGCAAATACGAATCCAGGAATTATCCTGTCCAGGAATCAGTTTTCTGAAGAAATATACAGGAAAGCACTTTCAAAGGAACTGTCTGTAAATGAAATCAGGAGGGACATACAGAATTCAGATTATATGGAGTACATAGAGGGCAATGGAAGGGGCATCATAGGTGCGATAGCCTCCATAGCCTGGCGAAAAAGGAAGGTAACGTACGAGCTCATATCATACGATTTTCCTCATCCCGATCCAGTCGAAAGCCATGTGAAAAGAAGAATAGGGGAAATCGCGCAATCTTACGAAAGTACATTCAATAATATGGACCTGGAAAATGGAACCATAAGCCTTTTTCCACGTGAAAGAACACCGGTAATATACGGAATAAGAGGTTT
>JAKADQ010000028.1:6537-14668 GCA_021820405.1 Thermoplasmata archaeon
GATTTAAATAAGGAAGCAATGAAATACGGATGCCTGCAAAATGAAGAAGTGGATATTGATTGTATGAAACAGAGAATTGTAAATGATGATCTGATAGTCATGGATTCGCACTATTCCCATCTGCTCGATCCGTTTTGTGTAATAATAACAGAGTGTTCACCGGAAATACTTCTGAAACGACTGGAGGCGAGAGGTTACGATTCAAAAAAGATCGATGAAAATCTGGATGTACTTCTTTCTGATGCGATCTATCAGGAGGCAAATGAATCTGTACCGGGCAATAGAATTATGAGATCAGATACCGATAAGGGGATCGATGGCAAAGATTTTAAACAGATTATGGATTTTATAAGGAAAATGGAGAGAAAATACAATGGGTCTTGATTCATACAGGAAAAATGCAACGCCCGCTCTGGAAAAAATCTCAGCTTTGTTCATGAAATTCAATCCTAACACGCTTACCATTGTTTCATTCATTCTTGCATTGATCTCCGGGGTAACCATAGGGATTTCCGGCAGATATATTCCGACATTATATCTTCTGGTGGCCTTCATTTCCCTGGTTCTCTCTTCATTACTTGACGCAATGGATGGCTTTGTTGCCCGAAAAAAAGGTATCGGTTCTCCGGCTGGGGACATGCTGGATCATACATTTGATCGGTATTCAGATATGGCACTTTTATCAGGGTTTGCCTTTTCAGTATTCGGAAACGTATATATTGGTATTCTGGCCTTAGGTGCTGTATTTATGACAAGTTATATGGGGACGCAAGCTCAGGCTATTGGCCTTAGGAGAAACTATGGTGGTGTTCTTGGCAGGGCAGACAGGCTTGTTATTATGATGATAATAATACTGGTGCAATTGATTTTTCCTTTCAGTTATAAAATATATGTAGAAATAACTCCAGTAAACATAATGCTGATCTGGTTCCTACTGGCAGGCCATATCACTGCTGCCAAAAGGTTTAAAGATTCATTGACTGGATTAAAAAATGAACAGATTAAGAAATAATCTTCTCTGCCTCTTCACAGAGTTGCTGAGAGGCGCCGAGGCTTTTTGAATGGGCAAATATTCTTATTATGGGTTCCGTCCCGGAAGGTCTCACAAGTAACCAGTCATGATCTTTTCTTAATTTTATTCCGTCAGTTTCATCAACATTCCAGTCAGGAAAAATTTTGAGAAGTTTCGCTTTAATATTATTGAAATCATTCTTTCTCGGAATGGTTTTTCTTGTTATGTGGTATTCCGGTACTTCACTGATAATTTCTGACAGTTTTTTGCCTTTCTTTGCCATTATGTCAAGAATTATTCCGACGGTCATCGCACCATCTCTACAGTACTGGTGGTCACCATAGATGATTCCACCATTCTCCTCACCACCAAGTCTTGCCTTTCTTTCTATCATTGTTCTTGACACAATGGGTGCACCAACTCTGGTTCTGATAACCTCCGCGCCTCTTTCTTTGCATATATCATCAACTGCATCTGATGAACTCACAGGGGTAACCACCCTTTCCCCTTCTCTGATATAGTTCTGCACAAATAGGGATAGGGTTGTATCGCCGTCGATAAAATTCCCATTTTCATCCACAAAGACGGCTCTGTCCGCGTCCCCATCGTGGGCAATTCCCAAAGCAAATTCTCCGCTCTTTGCAAGTTCTATGAGATATTTCAGATTGGAAGGCTTAGGCTCAGACTCACGGGATGTAAACAGGCCATCGGGATTGGCGTTTAACGTTACAAGGGAAGCGCCAAGCCTGCTGAGCAATTCCGGTGTGGTTCTGTATGATGCCCCATTCCCTGCGTCAAAAATTACTCGGAGTTTCATTTTTCTTATGGCTTCCACGTCTATTTTACTTAGAACCCCTGAAATGTAAAGTTCCGCCGCGGAGTTATCCAAAATCTCCTTGCCAATGTGTTCCCAGGAAGCAACTTTGAAAGCGTTTTTATGATAGATGTGTTCAATCTTCTCTTCCTTTGTTCGTTCCAGCTCGGTTCCATCCTCATCTATGCACTTAATACCATTAAACCTTGGAGGATTATGGGAGGCCGTTATGATGACTCCAGGAATGTGATTTCTCTTGCAGTAATACTGCACTGCAGGCGTTGGAAGAATAGATATATTCTTTACATCAACACCGGTAGAAAGTATTCCGGAAATGACACTATCCATGATCATGGAATTGGAGAGTCTGTTGTCGGATCCAATTGCGATCGTCTTACCGAAGAATGTACCTATAGCCTTTCCTATTTTCATGCAGAATTCTGGGGTTAAATCCTCGTTTGGTATGCCCCTGATACCGTTTGTTCCGAATAATCTTTTGCCATCGTCAGACATGTAACCTGTATCAGTTTTATTGTTATAAATCAAACTACAAATCCTGAGATGTTTTAATTTTTAAATAAATGTAAGATTGACTAAAAATGTATTCATCTAGAGTTTATATTCGTTTCCTCTCCAGAATATCTCTCTGGTCCTACTTGCCTTGTATAAATTCCACGTATAGAAAAATGGTATGATAAAACCAGCAACGTAATAGGTAATGCCCCTATCTCTCAGTCTTGTTCTGAGTTTAATCTCTGAAATGACCACTGGCAGTAGCCATATGAGAAATAGATAGGAAAAAGCCAGTGAAAATATGATGGAGCCGAATATCAAAAGGCAGACTGAACCATACATAAGTATTCCAATCTTCAATGCAGATCTATTTCGGCTTACAAGAAGGGAAGTCTGACGAATGGACCATTCCTTAAACGTATCCCAATCATCGGGCGAGTAAATATATGGTGTAGCTTCCGGAACATAAGCCACTTCCAGGCCTTTTTCCTTGCATATTCTTGTTATGGCCATATCATCCGATATGTCAGAGTCAAAATCAGGCATTCTGCCTTCAAGAAGATCCTTTCGAAAGGCCATGGATCCTCCCCATGCAAATACTGTTATGGAGCTTTCCATCATTCCCTTCCCCACAAATCCCCAGACGGTCTTGAACCTGGACCAGAATCCGCCAGATGACTTAAAATATGGAAAAGTTGTAGAGACTCCAAATTTTTGAATCGATAGTGGCCTGACTAAGTTAGAAAGCCAGTCTCTTTTCACCCTAATATCGCTATCGGCAACAACATACGCATCAAAATCTCCATATTTCTCAATGGCAGTTGCAATAGCCCTCACCTTTCCACTTCCGCTTGAATTGTGGGAAGATAGAATATAATTGAGATTTGAGTTCTTAATATATTGAACTGATTCATCATCCTCGCTGTCCACAACGCATATTTTTGAAAATTCCCTGTAATCCTGATTTTTTATGGATTCAAGGTTTTCCACAAGTTGAAAATCAAGACCTTTAATCGGAATTATAACCAGAATGTTACCCTTATAATTACCCGCATAACTTCTCTTAAACTTCCTTGGCCATGCAAGTATCAATTGCACAATAAATATCAGGGAAAAAAGTACTACGAAAAAATAGAAGAAAATTAGCTGGACTATATCCATTCAAACCAGGCTGGAATCTTCAAAATCTACCTGGCCAACTCCATTGACTTTTGAGGCCAATTCCTCAACCATGTCCTGCTGGCCATCCTCATCCTTTACTATAACAACCATCTTTAATTTCTTGAGACCAAACGCAATCTCCTGGACACTGATTTCGACTATTTTGCACTTTGATTCAAGATCATTTCTTAGCTTTTTCTTTAAAACTTCCAAATCCATTGAAGGATCTTCCGGTAGAACACTGAACGTCATAGCTACATCTGCCATAATGCCACCTCATGGACCTGTGAATCCACATTTTTCACACGTGTAAGGAGTTGAGTGCTCTCTGCAATTTCTACATCTTCCTATTATTGATTCGCCGCAACTTGGGCAATCGAAAATGGAAAAACCTTCATCCACCAGTCCCTTTCCACAGGAACTGCAAGTCTCTGTCGATCCCATTATTTTAACCTCTGTACTCCACCCTTAATCAAAATATGTTAATTACATTTATGCTAGTTTTTTATCAAGGGTATTTCTTGTTTCAAATCTATTTTGTATTTCCACCCCTTTTTTTCTGAGTTTTATATGATAGAATAAGGTTTATATCTTTCAAAAGTGTTTCAAAGTTTGACAAAATTGTTAGGGTCAGGTAAAAAGTCTATACTCGTGATATTCGCATTCATCGTTGTATGTGCATTTCTCGTAACGACACTTGTACCGTCCATTGCACATTTTGAAAATAGTAAAGGTACAGATTCTACTTATTGTTTACATTCAAATCCTCTTCTTTCAAATCATAGCGTCTCTCAAAGCAGGGATTATGTCAAGTGCACACTGGTACTGTGAAACAACACACTTTTCAGAGGCAATTTTATCGGTAATGAGAACAGATATTACCCGGTTAAATATTCTTCGACCCTATAAATGGGTATGCGTACGTCGCAAATTCCGGTTCAAATAACGTATCGGTGATCAATAGTGAAACCAACAAGCTAGCAGATAGTATTCCGGTCTGAACAAATCCAAGTTTGTATTGCATTCGATTCCAACAATAATTTTTTATATGTAGCAAATTACAATTCTAATTGCACTTCAGTGATCAATGGAGAAACCAATACTGTAATTGATACCATAGATGTTGGGGCAACTCAATTCGGTGTCACATTTGATCCTGACAATGGCTATTTATATTTTGCTAATTGTTATTCTGGAACAGTCAGCATCATATCTTCAACAAGCAAGACGAAGGATTATCCAGTAAAATTTACAGAATCTTTATTATTCCCGGGAACATCATGGTTTGTAGTACTTAACGGAGTAACACAGAATTTCACAGATAAAATAATCACTTTCTTCTTTCCGGATGGTTCATACCAATATATTGTCAACAGCGTATCCGGATATTCTGTATCGCCATCGTCTGGTTCATTTATTGACAATGGATACAAACAGGCGGTAAATGTTTCATTCAAGCACACCAATACTCCATCCACACTATTTCAAATATTGGGGATTGATCCGTTCATCCTTATCGGAATAGTTGTGGCAGTTGAAGTTATTGCCTATGTGGTCGTGGTTATGAGAAAGAGAAAATTTTATCGCTCTTAAGTGTCATTTTTTTAAAGGGCGTATCACAAATAATGCAAAGTTTCCCAAGGGATATTTAAAATAATGCGTTACTCCGTTTAAGAACATATATTAAACGAATCAGCATCCCAAAAACATGGTTGTGAAGATATCATCAACCCCTAATGGTGAGCCTAAAGAGGTAGATCAAAATCACGTATTCATTGCCAGTGAAGATCCTATTTACCTTGGAATAATAATAAAACCAGAACCTGGGATCTGGGAAGAACTGATGGACTCAGAAAATCTGTATATACATTTCAATGACGATGTGGTTCAATCCAGAATAGGCTATCGTATTGAAGTAGGTGAAAATTCAATATTTTTTGTGACGCCTGACATAGCTTCACCTGATAGCTTGATCCAGGAGATTAAGAAATGAAAAGGATCATTTTCAAGAATCAGAATATAGAAGTGATAAAAGACAGATTATACACCAAAAGCAGATATTCAGAAAGCGTTTATGGGGAGAAGATAATAAAAAAAGGTAATTCCTTTCTGCATCAATGGGATTCAAAGAAGAGTAAGTTATCTGCCGCAATAAGTGATGGATTAAGCAAACTACCAGTTGAAAGCGATTCCGAAATTCTTTATCTTGGTGCATCAAGTGGAACAACAACCTCTCATCTTTCTGATGTAAGCGACGAGGGAAAGATATTCGCGATAGAGGTAGCACCGGAACCTTTTGCAAAGTTGTTAAGTCTCTCGGAAAAGAGGACCAATATATTCCCTGTTATGTCCAATGCCAGAATTCCAGAGACATATTCATTTTTCATTGGGCATTCTCCAGATTTAATATATCAGGATATATCCCAGAAGGATCAAACAGAAATACTTCTTAGAAACATGGAAACTTTTCCCGAGTGGGGTTATGCCATATATATGTTGAAGGCTATTTCCATTGACTCTTCAAGAAAGCCTGAGGATGTACTGACTGATCAAATATTAAAACTTAAGAAATTTCGTTCAATAAAAATCCTTGAAACGATTAATATCTCAAACTTCCATAGAGGACACTTTTGCATACTTTTACAGAATTTACAGTAAACCGTCAACATCTAACGAATCTGCCACTTGTATATTGATGCATAAATTTGTGTCTATTTCGCTTATCCTCCCTGGTACGAATATAACAAAAAGAATCTTTATGATATCATAACTCATACGCAATTTATGGATAATCAGAATGATATCGCCACAGAATTCGCAATACCATTTTTCCAGAATCACTCATTCCATAGAAAAAAGTGCATTAAATGTGGAATGTGGTTCTGGACTCAGGATAGCAACAGGAAGACCTGTGGGGATCCTCCATGTGATGAGTACGGTTTCATAGGGAAACCTGTGGGAAATCAGAAAATGTCAATTGATCAGGTGAGGGAATCATTTTTCAACTACTTTAAAATGGATCATGGTCTTGTAAAGCCATATCCTGTGGTACCAAGGTGGAGGGAAGACGTCCTCCTTGTTAATGCTTCTATATACGATTTTCAACCCCATGTTACATCGGGAATGGTTAAGCCTCCTGCAAATCCATTGGTTATGTCTCAGCCTTCAATCAGGATGAATGACCTCGATTCGGTAGGAATTTCAGGAAGGCATTTAACTTCATTTGAAATGCTCTGCCATGATGCTTTCAATACACCTCAACATGAGATATACTGGGTCGATGGGACAGTTTCAAGATGCCATGGTTTCCTGACGGAGGCCATAGGAATAAACGGCAAGGAGATCTCATACAAGGAAAAGCCCTGGTCTGGTGGAGGCAATGCAGGGAATGCCCTAGAAGTATTTGTGAGGGGACTGGAACTTGCTACTCTGGTATTTATGGACCTTAAGGAAGATCCTAAGGGTGAGATAGAGGTCGACGGCATTCTTTACAGAAAGATGGAAATGCGAATCGTAGATACGGGTTACGGACTTGAAAGAATAAGTTGGGTAACAACAGGAGCACCAACAGTTTATGACTCCGTATACAAAAACGTTGTAGATCAAATTCTAAGCAAGTCAGGATTGAAAATCGATGACAGAAAGTATATGGGTGAAATCACACGAATACATTCGTCAGAGCCTGATAAACCATCGGGGGAAGTTGAGGCTGATCTTGAAATAAAAATGGCAGGTTATGGAAAAATAGACTGGGATTATGTGGACAAAATACGGCAGGCCTATATATTGGGGGATCATTGCAGATCCCTGGTACACCTTTTCAGAGATTATGTTATTCCAAGCAATGTAAAGGTGGGGTACCTTATGAGACTCCTCCTCAGAAGATCATTCAGGGCGATGGATTATCTGAATTTTAATGGGACTTTAATTGAAATACTGAGAATGCAATCTGAAAATCTAAAAGGAATAGTGGACGGTTTTCCAGAAAATTTCGCTGAAACCATAATTGATGAGGAATTAGAGAAATATCACAAATCCGAAGAAAGAGGGAAGGATGAGATTGATAGAATCTTAAGAAAAAATGGAAAGATTGACGAGAAAGACCTGGAATTGCTTTACGATTCCTATGGAATTGTCCCGGAAACTGTAACACAATATGTAGCTTCAAAAGGGTTGAAAATACACATTCCGGCAGATTTTCACAACAGGATAGTCAATAAGCATTCTTCAAAAAAAGAAATGGCACAGTCTACATTAATAGATGAATTCAGAAACCTGGAAACAAGAACCTTGTACTATGATGATCCTAAGTTGATGGAGTTTTCAGCCATCGTTCTGGCAGCTAAGGATAATATGGTTGTCACAAATCAGACGGCTTTCTATCCAACCGGTGGTGGCCAACCCAACGACTTTGGATATTTCAAAATAGGCGACAGGAAGATCGAAGTTAGGGATGTGTACAAGCAGGAAAAGGCCATAATCCACGTTCTTACTGAGGGAATTCCTGTGGGAACAAGAGTCAAGGGTTTTGTGGACTATGATAGAAGGAGGCAATTGATGATTCATCACACATCCACACATCTTCTTCTTGGTACAATCAGAAATCTCATTGGAGAACAGATCTGGCAGGC
>JAKADQ010000029.1 GCA_021820405.1 Thermoplasmata archaeon
AGGTTCCATCTGACTTCACTGACCTTGTACTTCTCAGAGGTAATAGCCTCCTCCTTCGATCCTATTACTCCTTCCAGTGAGGAATATTTCAGATCAAGATCCTTCTCATCTCTTCTCAGTGATGAAAGTCGTGAATTGACCTTGGATAATTCATCCTCAATCTCCTTTAGTTTCCTTGAAGCCTCCTGATATTCAAATGACCTTTGCCTCTGTGCCTCTATTTTCTGAGAAATCTGGGTTTTCATGGCTTCATAATTGCTGGAAAATTTACTCTCGTCTTCCTTCAATTTAATGAATTCCTGTGTAATTCTTTCAATTTCCTTTTCGATTTCAGTTATTTTGTCCTCACTTTGCTCTATACGCTCTCTTTTTTCAGAAATTGCGCTGTTCTCATTCTGAAATCTCACATCTCTTTTGGCCTTCTCAAGTTTGATACTGTTGATTTTTTCTCTAAGGGAACTTAACTGCTGCTGTAATTCCTTACTTATCCCTGTTTCCATATCCTCTCGCTTCTTCAAAAGGTCTTTTTCCCTCTCTCTGGCCATTTTTATCTGAGATTCCATCTGCTCCTTGACTTCCATATTCTTCTGCAGAGCCTGCTCATACGAACTCAGATCGATTTCATACGCTCGAATTTGAATGGATAGTGATGTTGCCTTTAAATCGAGAATTTCCTCATTCAGCCTCTTATATTCCTTCAATTTTTTGGCCTCTTCACTGATAACTTCTACATTTTTCCTTATCTCTGCCTGTAATGTTTCTGATGCAGTAACGTTCTTTTCAATTTCGGCTACCTGTTCCTTAGCTGCGTCTATTTTCATATTATAGGATTCTATACCTGCAATGGTCTCCAGAAGTTTTCTCCTCTCGGTTCCACTCCTTTTGATAAAGTCGTTTATATCTCCCTGAAGCACAAAACTATAGGAATCAAGCTGTAAACCCATATCATCCATCACTTTGTCTATATCGCTGTGCCGCGCCTTCCGTCCGTTAAGGAAATAGGTACTCTTTATTTCACCATTAATATCTTCTATTACCCTGGAAATTTCTAGTTTTTCAAAATTTTCAGAGTCCCTGTCATCGACAAAAACTGCCGTAACTGATGCTTCATTTTTACGTTTCTGACCCTCCTTAGGAATGTGAATGAGATCGTCCATCTTATCTGCCCTAACAGTTTTTGAAGACCTGGTTCCAAGCACAAAAAGAAGAGAATCGCCGATATTGCTTTTACCACTGCCGTTAGGACCACCTATCATGGTCATCCCAGGACGAAAATCCAATTTAATTCCTTCCGGGCAAAAGGATTTAAAGTTCTTGATTTCCAGGCTGTAAAGTCTCAATTATATCACGTCAGACGTTTGTATGATGTCTAATATGTTAAAAAATATAAAAATCTTTTGTCTTTCATAGGGCAGAAGTTGAATTATCTTCACCTGATTTTGAATTAACAAGCTCTCCATACTTTGCGATTAAATGATAGGCTTCACCTATAAGCATACCAAGTGATAGCAGAAGAAGAGCATCTATTATGAAATTTACGAGAAGATCCGAAGGTATAAAAAATTCCGTATATATCCTCAATAGAAAGAGAATCACCCACATTCCAAGAATGACAACTGACCTTTTGTACATTACTCTGCCGTTCTCTTCATAAACAGTCGACAGGGATCCAAATCTCATGCCGATTATCAGACCAGGGATGACCATAAGAACTGCAATAATGGTATATGTCAGATTAGAAAATATATATGTGAGCAAGATTGCGCTCAATATAGTATAGATAACAGGTATTCTCAAAACTCTAGCCCTGGAGTATGTTCTTCCCCTTATACCTCTGAATAACCTTCTTATAACGATGAGTGCAATAAAGATAAACAGAATATAGTTATAATAACTATCAGCAACATTTGGAGACTGAGTGCTGTTAGTGAAAGGAAATGATAACATATGTGCCGTATTTCTTATAATGCATATAATGTTTGGGTGCAGTCCAATTTTTGAACAAAGACAGGATTTATAATTGAATGATTCCCAATTAAATGTTTACGGAAAATATGACATGTTCAGATAATACAATTTCCTCTTATTTCAATCAGAAACCTAAAAATGCGGAACTTAGAGAAATCCAGATTTATTAATTATGATAGAATCAGCATTTATGGCTTCATTGTTCAGAATAACCTTCATAGGCACTGGTGGTTCCTGGCCTCAACCTGGTAGAGCTATGCCTTCAGTAATGATCCAGATAGACGATGTCGTATCACTCTTTGATTGTGGTGAAGGGACACAGAAACAGATAATGGCAAGCCCAACATCTTTCATGAAGATAGACCATATATTTATTTCTCATTTTCACGGAGATCACTTCCTTGGTATTCTTGGGTTAATCCAGAGCATGTCCTTTAATGGCCGAGATAAGGAACTTAATGTGTATGGCCCCCCTGGAGCAATAAGTGTTTTAACCAGAGCGTTCAACGTTGGTTACTATTCCCTTAATTACGACATAAAGATTCATGAACTTCAATATGACTCAACTGTCAAAATGAATGGCTTTACAGTCAGAACAATGAAGGCCGATCACCCTGTTCCAGCACTTTCTTATAGAATTGACGAAGATGATCTAGCAAAGATTGATGCTGAGAAAGCGAAAGCCCTAGGGATAGATTCAAAACTTATTGAAACAATTAGAAGCAAAGGATTCGTAAAGTTGAAGGACAGAAGAATTGAACTGGGAGACATACAGGGTGGAATTCGTAAGGGAAGGTCGGTGGTTTATTCAGGAGACACGCGGCCAAATTCCAACATGATTCAATTTGCAAAAAATTGCAATATACTTATACATGATACTACAACTGATTCCAGCCTTGAACCAAAAGTAAACGAGTTCGGTCATACATCTGCACGACAGGCAGCCGAAATTGCCAGAGATGCATGTGTCGGAAAACTGTTTCTCTATCATTTTTCACCAAGAATTGATAATGTTCAAATCCTGCTTGATGAGGCAAGAAATATCTTTCCTGAAAGCTATCTTAGCGAAGATCTCAAGGTAGTTGAAATTCAAAAAGGAGATGTTGTTAAGGGATAGAATTACAAAGGTGTGTTATGGTATTAGGTGATTCTATTCTTTTCCGGGGTTGCGTTGCTTGAGAGTGAAATATTTTTTGAATATTTTTCAAGGATAATTGTTATGAAAAATGCCGCAACGAATGATATGAAATATGAGATATCAGAACCTCCGGTGATGCCATAAAACGGTATAGGAACGCCAAAATAGAACTGTATGGTATCCATGAAGGGAATTGACACAATTATTCCCAGTAAGTAAGCAACTATCGGATTCCAGTTTATTTTACCCGTGTATGAATCATTTCTTCTGACAAAGAAATATTCTGCAATCATTACACCGAGCCATGGAGTTATCCAGTAATCCAGAACGTATAGAAACCCTTCGAAATAGTCTGAAAAAGTATTAAAGAATATTACGCCCAGTATGATAGCAGTTATTGCTATTCCTGGAACAATAATTTTCCTTCCCGCCTTAAAACCAAGGGATCTGACAGACATCATGTTAGAATACAGGTTTATCGAGTTAGCGGCCACACCTCCGAGGAAAATTGTTATTGAACCTAACACCCAGAATACCCCTAAGGATGAGATAAACATGGAATTTGAGAATGAACCATTAAGGTTCAGGGAAATTGCAAAAAGATAACCAACCAGCTCCACACCGAAGGAAGCTGTGGTGACTCCGAGCATTGTCCATATGGCTGATTTCCCCGGATTTCCCTCCTTGGCCTTAACGTACCTAGAATAATCAGAAGCATACGGACCCCAGGACATGATATATGAGAATGACAGCATGAATATAGCTGTGAAATTTATCAGTGAAAACGGATACGCCTCAAATGTGGATAGATTTATTCCAGACCTGAGGATGAAAACGATAACAATAAGGAAAAGTACTCCCAAAACAACAGACATAACTTTTTCAAATATCTTGATGGATCTGTGCCCATAAAGCACCGTAAGTATTATCGCAATCATTGTTGCGGCGAGTGTTATTCCTTCAAGAATATAAGACTCTGTAAGGGAAATGGTAGAACCTCTAGTAATTATAAAACGCAATGCTCTGGAGGAAATTATAAGGTTAACAGTTAACCATCCGATTGTGTTTAGAAACTGAAGGGCTGAAAAACCACGGCCTCCTGTTGCCCCAAAAATTCCCTTTGATATATCCATCTGCCCCTTTCCACTCTCTGGACCCAGATAGGCCATGACTCCAACAAGTGTTCCACCGAATATATTTGCCAGAAAAAGTGCCAGAATTGCATAATACAGTGAGAGCCCGAAGGATTCAACCAGAACGCCAAGAACAAAATCCGCCACTGTTAAATTGGAGCCAAACCACAGGTAAAATAGTGAAACGGGATTGACCGTTCTGTCTGAGGGATTGACAGAAAGTTCGATCGTGTCATCTTTCATACCATTTAGATTGGAATTGATCATATTTCAGGTAATAATGACGTAGATATAATCCAATCCTGCTTTAAATAGTATATGATATTAGAAATTAGTATCAGGCAAAAAACACGTTATAGGGTAATAATATCCGTTTCTGCCAAGCATCACAACTGTTTTCAACATCATATAGACATTGTTCAATTCGAGAAATCTTACCATTATTAATTATTAGTTGGCAAAGCATAAATGAATAAATAGTAAAAGTTTATGCTGGTATAATGGAACTTCGTGGAAAAATCGAAGCTATTCTTTTTGCAACAGAAGAACCAATCGGAATTGTGGAGATCTCTTCGATATTGATGGCGGATTCTGAAGAGGTAAAAAAAGAATTAAATAAAATAATAAAAGAATATAAAAAAAGTGAACAACCGATGGAAGTAATTATTACTGGAAAAAAATATAGGATGGGTTTAAAACCGGAATATCGCGAAGTGGCTTATCCGGTTGCGAAAAAGGAAATTAATGGTGATGAGATGGAGGCTATGACTATTATTCTGAATGGGGAAAAGGTAATGCGTGGAGCCCTCAGGGAAAAGTTTGGTGAAAGGGCAGATAAAATCGTGACTAACCTTAAGAAAATGGGCTTTGTTAAGTCAGAAAAGTACAGAAACACTGAGATTTATCAATTGACCAATAAGTTTTACAAATATTTCGGAGTCAATAAGAATCAGATTAAAAAGGAAGCGAAAATAGCGAAGAGTCACGTAGAGGAATAGGAATGGAAATTAAAATTGTGCTGATTGGAAGTGGGGCCAGGGAGGACGCGCTAGCAAGGAGATTGAAAGAGTCTGATGGCAGGATAATTGCCATAATGACCAACGACAATCCGTCCATACGATCACTGAGTGATAAGGTTTACTTTGCAACGGAAACTGATGTGGAGATGATTCTGGACATAATCAGGGAAGAGAGCCCTGATCTGGTATATGTTAGTCCAGATAGTTTTCTCGAGACACCGATTGTCGATAAACTTGAATATTCTAAAATTAAGGTTGCATCACCATCATCTCGTGCCTTCAAGGTGGAATCTTCAAAAATATATATGAGACAGCTGATGAAACGTTACGGCATTGTGGGAAATATAAAGTTCGAGGTCTTTGATAGCGAATACGAAGTCGGTAAATATTTAGATGATATGACAAAGGAGTTTGCAATAAAGCCAGCAGGACTCACAGGTGGAAAAGGGGTAAAGCTTACAGATGCCCATTTCAATAACAGGGAGGAGGCAAAGGAATACGCGTTCTCCATAATTCGAAATGATAAAAAGGTGCTTATTGAGGAAAAGGTCGAGGGCGAGGAATTTTCACTTCAGGCCTACACCGATGGCACAAACCTTCTCTTTACTCCTGTTGCACAGGACTATAAGAGATTAATGGAAGGAGATCAGGGCCCGAACACCGGTGGTATGGGATCCATA
Source organism: Thermoplasmata archaeon (assembly GCA_021820405.1). GTDB lineage: Archaea > Thermoplasmatota > Thermoplasmata > Thermoplasmatales > Thermoplasmataceae > Cuniculiplasma. The sequence continues at coordinate 5,939 of JAKADQ010000029.1, forward strand.
ACAGATAGAAACGGTTCTTTGCCATTTCTCAGACAGGAAAGTGTGGATAAGGCAAAGGAGATTCTTAATAAGTTTGTAAAAAGCCTTTACGACGACGGGGCTCTCTATCGTGGTGTGATATACGGCCAGTTTATGCAGACTAAGAAAGATATCAAGGTGATAGAAATAAATGGAAGGTTGGCCGATCCAGAAGGTATCAACATAATGACGCTACTGGACGGAGACGCCTGTGAACTTCTAATGGCCGTTGCCAATGCAGAACTCGCTGGGAAGAAGTTCATATTCAGAAGGCAGGCTTCTGTGGTCAAGTATATTGTACCAAAAGGTTATGGATATGAACCACAGAAGACCACATTAAAGATCAATAGAGAAAATATGCCGGAAGACGTTAAGATATTTTACGGGTCAGTTTCGGGGTCCCTTGATGAAGTTGAAACGACTCATTCCAGGGCTCTTGCGATGTATGCCGAGGGAGATAATATCTGGGACGCCTCCGAGAAGATAGAGGCCAATTTATGGCGCATTAGCGGAGAATATGAAATGAGACACGATATTGGATCAAAAAAGCTTGTGGCAAAAAAGGTTGAGAACGCTATCTTATGATGAGACTTTTATTTTTCCTATAATTCTTGGCCTCGAGTTTGGTCTCACAAGGAGGTATTCGGAATTTGGAATTGCAGGCTTGTCCATCTGAATTTCATTTCCTCTCAGAAAGCCTCTCTGATATCTGAGGTTACCCGCTATGAATATTTCTCCATCCCCTTTCAGTTCATCCGGAACCGCTCTATGATACACAACCTGACCAACCATGGTATCAACGGGCTCAATTTTCCTTTCCTCTAGTAGATATCCCCTCTCCATATCGTCCACATCCACATTTTTTAAAGCAAGTCCGACTCTTGACCCTGCAGGCGCCTGATCATAATCCACGTCGTTCATCTGTATTGATCTTACTTGGGCTTGCAACCCTGTGGGATTCAGGTAAAGGGTCTGATGCTTCTTCAATATGCCTGAAAGGACAAAACCCAGCGCAACAGTGCCAACACTCTTCACCTTAAAGAAATGATCTATTATCACTCTTACAGGTGCCTCTGAATCTCTTTGAATACTCCCCTGTATTTTATTGAGGTCATCCAGAATTTCCATAGGAGAACCTTCAAATTGCCTATATGACGACATCACACTGCCCTTGATGATTCTGTTAATCTGACTTGAATCAGTATTGTTATCTTTTACTATGAAGCCCGTATTCCTGTTCAAAAGATCCAGTGCAATGAGCACTTCCCCCAGGAATCTATCAAGATGTGTCATTCCCACTATGTTAAATTCGCTGAGTGAAATTGAATCTGTAAGGGAAGATATCTTATCGGGAAACTTTGTTGGTGTAAAGATTGTTGTTGTAAGATCCTGATCCTTTCTTCCGTAGAGCGTAATATCGCTCTCAGTATGTTTTTTTGCAATGGCTTTGATAATTTCATCGCTATCATAACTAAAACCCGTTAAGCTATTCATTTTTTAGGCCTCCTATTATTTCGTCTATTACCATAATCATCCTGTCGGAATCGTTTGGCAGCTTTACACGACCATAATCAAAGCCACTTTCTTTTACTTTTTCCCCGAATAGCATGTCGAGATCATACAGCACCTCAAGATGATCATAGATGAATCCTACTGGAACTGTTACAATTCTCCTGAAATTCCCTCGAGATATTTCCTCCAATCTTACATATACTGATGGCTCGAGCCAGACCTTTCCATACAAACCTCTGCTCTGATAAGCAAAGGACCAGTGGTCTATTTCTGCGTTCTGAGATATTTCAGCAGCCATTGCGACGAATTTTTCATAATAATCTTTCTCCTTAGACACTTCGTGGGGGAGACTGTGAGCTGTGAACAAAAAGAAATCACCATCTTTTTTGTAAAGCCTGCATTGATCTGCCCAGTGTTGAAGTAAACTTCCCTTTCCATGAAAGCCGTTTACAAATTTTATTTTTCCATTGAAACCAGACCTTTCCAGGTAAAAATTGAATGGTTTCACATAACTCTCCATAACGCTGCTATTCTGTATAGGGAAAAGGGGAATTGCATAAACGAGTTGATAACCTTCCTCGATGATTTTTGAGGCCACATCCTCCAGAGATGGTTTCCAGTGCTTAAATGATAGAAAAACCTCAACCCCCTGATCGTTGAAACTTTCCCGTACCTTTCTTGCAAGATTATTTAATATTTCTGTCGATGGCGATCTATAATTGAATGCGGAGTATTTCGCCTCGGTTTCTTTTATTGCATATTCTGGTGGATCTCTACCTCCATATACGTCCATCAGGTATTCCCGTATATCATCCTTAGAGTCAGGACTCCCGTACCCCATTAAAACAATTGCTTCCTTCATAATTTCACACTCCTCACAGCTTTTGTCAGATTCAATACCTGGGAAACATCAGTTTCCGGCAGTATACCATGGCCAAGATTGAAAATATAATTAGATCTGGATTTCATTGAATGGACTATCTCGATCGCTCTCCTTATGGCATCTTCGGGTGAGTAAAGAAGAAGATATGGATCGAGATTTCCCTGTAAACCTGCTTCTGTTTGATCAAAATCGCTCAGATTTGCCCTCCAGTCCAGAGATAAAAAATCCGCTCCTGATTCCTTCAGAATACCTGGAATTCCGGAAGTCATTGTTGAAAAATATATTCCGTGAACACCAAGTTTCTTGATGACCTTAAATATTGGGGAAACATATTTCTTTATTATTTGTTCAGCGTATGATGGATCCATATAACCAATCCAGCTGTCAAAAATCTGGATTGAATCTGCTCCCGCTTCAATCTGTAATCTAACCTCCTCCTGAATAAGTGATGAGATTCTTCCTATCATTTCATAGGAACTCTTTTTTCCACTGTATATGTTCTGGCGGGTCTGGGTGATATCCCTTGTCTTATTTTCCTCCACGTAGGTGAGGATTGTAAATGGTGCTCCTGCAAATCCGATAACCGGTACATCTTTATGATCCTTTTTGTACCTTTCAATGGCCAGCGCTGCCTTAGATATGTGATCGGATCTCTCGTCATTCACCTTTGAAAGAACCGGTCCCTTTCCCTCTTCATATGCTATTGCATAACCCATGTTTTCCATTGGAGTTACAATATCTGAGAAAATAATGGCAGCATCCACATCGAGTATCCTTGCAGCATCATATGAAATTCTGCTTGCCAGTGCCGGATCAGAGCAAAGTTGATTCATTGAAACCTTTTTCCTCAGATCCCTGTATTCTTTCAGGAATCTTCCGGCTTGCCTCATATACCAGACGGGAGTCGAATCGTGTGGCTCATTTTCCAATGCAAGTAAGAAATTATTCCTCATCAGGGTCTCAACCTTCTGATGGTTCTTGGGTATGGAATTGCCTTCTTTATATTATCAAGATGCATTATCCACATTGCTAATCTATCAAGACCAAGCCCGAAACCAGAGTGTGGAATACTACCATACCGCCTCAGGTCAAGGTACCAGTAGTAATCCTCCTCCCTCAGTCCATTGTCCTTTATTCTCTGCCTGAGCTCTTGCAGATCCCAGATTCTCTCGCCGCCACCGATAATCTCCCCGTAACCCTCGGGGGCCAGAAGATCGTGGCACAGAATTACTGCCGGGTTTGATGGATCAGGCCTGTGATAGAAGGTTTTTAATTCAGCAGGAAAATGAGTTATGAATAGTGGAGTTTTGAAATTTGACATGATCGTTCTCTCCTCATCTGCACCCAGATCATCACCGTACTTCAGCGGCATTCCCAGTGATTCAGATTTTTCTATTAGTTCCGCATAAGTCATCCTGTTGAATGGTTTCAGGCTTTCCCTTAGATCTTCCACATTTCTTCCTATGATTTGCAGATCCTCATAATTTTGATCAATAACCTTTTTCAAAATATAATGAATCATATCCTCTTCAATCTTCATCATCTCATCGTTACCGATCCATGCCACTTCCCCTTCCGCGTGCCAGTATTCAGTAAGATGTCTCCATGTTCTGCTCTTTTCAGCTCTAAAACTTGGGGAAATGGTAAAAACCTTCTCCAGAGAATATATGAAAGTCTCCAGGTAAAACTGGGAACTCTGAGTTAGGAATGCCTCTTCCCCAAAGAATGGTACCTTAAACAGTGTTGAGCCGCCTTCAGTGGCAGTCGAAACCATCATTGGAGGCTGCACCTGGTAATATCCGTTCTCATAGAAGAAATCGGCAAATCCTTTAAAAATTGTTGATCTTATCTTTAAGATAGATGTGAATTCCCTGCTTCTTATCCAGAGGTGCCTGTTATCAAGCTCAAACTCCTCTGATATGTCTTTGGATACTGGAAAATTTTCATTCCTACAAAAAATAGCAAAATCCTTAATTGTTAATTCATAGCCAGTAGTTGCCCTCGTATCTTTCCTGATAATGCCCTTTATGGATAAACTGCTTTCAATTGTGAGTGATGAAAGTGCCTTAAATCTTTCACTGCCAAGGTCTTCTATCTTTCCAACACACTGTACGATATTTGTTGAATCCCTCAATATTACAAAGCACATTTTAGCTGTTGATCTGATCCTGTACACCCATCCTCTTATTTCAACCTCCTTTCCAATAAGCTGATCTGAGAGGACTGAAGAAACACTCTGCATGTACCCTCATTCTATCAATAATTAAATATTTGATTGAATCAACTTGTTGATAATCTCCCAGTGTGCCTCAGCAAGCTTAACTGGATATGAATATTCGATCCCTTCGCCTAATAGTTCATTAAAATTTTTCACGTTTCTTTCCACTATCCTTTTTGATATTTCCTTTTGTTCCATCTGCCACTTAATCTGAGAGACCACCAATTGAATTAATATCCAGAGTTTTTCTCTTTCAGGATCTTTTGCAACTTTCCATTGATACTCAAGAAGGTCGTGAATTTCCCAGAAAGCCTCTTCCTCCCATAATTTCCTAACCACACTGATGATGAACTTCCTATCACCGTCCCCTGGTAAATTTTCAGGTATATTTATTTGAAAAGAATTATGCATAATGAAATCAAATTCTTCATCTATCAGAGCTTTGTGAAAATCACCCTCTAGGCAATAGGTCCTATGGCGCCATATTACCTTACTCTTATCAAAAAATGATTTTATATAAGGTTTATTAGGGAATAAGGCAATGATTCGCAATTCAGAATATACTCCCAAGATCGTTTGCCCTGAGATCGTCAACCATAAGCCTTGGGATTCCAATATCAATAAGGTAGCCCCAACCAGTAATGACTCCTCTCGCAATTGCTACATTTATAATTTCCTCTAGGGGTACAAAATAGGTATCCGGCGCATATTTACTTCCCAGGAGCCACGGCGGGTAATCAAAATATTCCTTAAACATTCCCGGGACAACACCTATCAATGTATCTCTAAGGATCCCTGAAATGTGCTGATTGTAGTTCCACTTTTTAATTTTCGAATTGGAGAATTCAGACGAAGGTGTGTAAACCTTCCACCTTACACCATAAAGATCTATTTCTCCCTCATATCTGGCGGTTTCCCCAAAATCGTTTTCCATGATCTGTCGCAAGTTCTCAGGTTTTCCATTAATCTTATTTATTAGACTCAACTCGCCCTTCCTTTTATCGGCAATAAGTTCTTCAATTATGTGGGCGAGTATGTTAATTTCATCTGCAGATAATTCCACATCGTTCTCAATCTGATCAAGAATTATGAGCATCTCCCCTATAGATGAGTCCCACAATTTTCCCATGTAATAATCAGATCTGTTAAGTGACATATTTCTACAATCAAACAAAGAAATGAAACTATTTAAAAATAACTACAAATTTTTTTACTTTTAATTGCGTTGAATTCTTCTCCATTTGAAATTATTCAACGCGTAAAAACGGATTAGCACCAAGAAATAACCTTTAGGAAATTTATTTAATACATCCTTTCGATGACCGAGCAAGTGATAATAACTGTACTGGTTAAAAGAGGAGAAGGGAAAATTTTTGAAGAAGACAATTGCCTTATTGTCCACACCAATGTCCTGCCAAAAAATAATATGGCAAACAGGGATATAATTGAACAGGTCTCCGAGTATTTTCACGTTAGAAAGGATCAGGTAAAAATTATAAGCGGGTTCAAGTCAAAGAAAAAAACGCTGAAAATTCTATAAAGAACTTGCTGGATTAATTGGCAGAATTATAAGTTTCAGGAAAACTTATTATTCAATTAGTATCTATATATTTATGAGTGAAGACCCCTTCGAGAACCTTAAGAAGTTTGGACTGACCACATATGAGATAAAAGTGTACAAGGCAATAGCCCTGAAAGGCCCACTCACTTCCACTGAAGCTGTGCAGTATTCGGGAATACCGCAACCAAGGGTGTATGACGTTATTTCAAGATTGCTTGCCAGAAATTTAATTGAATTCAGCCCTGGAAAAAAGAGAGTTTACAAGGCAAGAAACATAGAGGAAAGCCTCAGAAATGAGATCGACACCATGGAAAAAAGCATTTCTGAAATTTCAAGACAGATTGAGGTTGCGAGAAAAAGATCGGGGACAAGCGATCCATATTTATGGATTATCCAATCAGAGAGAAAGATCAGAAATGAAATGAGAAAAAATTTAGAAGAGGCAAATGAAGAAATAATGATTTCAGTATCCTATGACGAACTAAAATTTCTATCGGATTCTCTTGGAGAAGCACTATTAAGAGGGGTCACAGTTGTGGTTGTACTCTTTCCAGATTCAGTTGACCATGACATTTCATTTTTAGATAACGCGATAATCAGAAGGCGAAATGGGCCTGCGACAGAGGCACTGATAATAGACAGAAAGTCGGTGATGTTAAGAATAGACAAAGGGCGCAAGGAATTGAATTATGCAATTTATGCCGATGAAAACGAGATTGTGCACATGTCCAGTTACTACTTCTACCACACCATATGGAAACCCTCAATCCCGATAGGTGAGGGCATGAAATTCAATGACAGGACATTTTCAACCGGATGGCTTGCCTGCTGGTATATACAGGAAGCAATGAAGGAGGGCCACAAAATTCAGGCAGAGGTGGAGGGAAAAGTAAGGGGTTTAGACACAAAAATATCAGGCTCAGTATTGGACGTTCTCATCGAGGATGGCTTCCGGCACAGCTTTCTAATGAGGAGCAGAAACAAAAAACTATGGATTGGCGGCAGATCCGCGAGAATGGAAGACGTTTCAATGTATTCGTGCAGAGTCAGGGTAAAATAATTACTACTAAAAGTTGTTTAAGAATTTTTTTCCAATGCCTATTAATAAATTAAACACAATTAATAATTATTAATTTTTCAGGTTTTTTGAAGGGGCATTTTCAATATTAATATTCTAATTACCATTACAAATGAGTAATAATGCCTAGGTTTATCATGCAAAAAATGTTTATTCCTGTGTACAATCCACATTTATGCAGGTAGAAATTTTTCAAGGAGCGTCATATAAAGTAGTGAATATTAACGCTCCTGAACCAGTAATTCAATTCATCAATGGTTCTGAAAAAAGAAGTGAAACGTTATCAATTGAAGAATTCACCATCGAGGAAAAGGATGATCACATTAAGGTAATCATGCCCATAAATATTGATTCTCATATATTAGGCCTTGGGGAAAGAGCATTCAGGATTGACAGAAAGAGACTGAAGCTTTCGTCTTTGAATTCTGATCCAGGTGGTTATGAAAGGGGAACAGACCCAATATATTTTCCCATACCCTTCATCATAAAGAAGGATCCGGACAGATCTATCGGGCTGTTTATCAATTTTACCGGGGAGATTAAGTTTGACACTGGTGTTGAAAATTATGATAGAATCATGATTGAGGCTTTCTCTCCGAGCCTTCAGATCTTTGTTTTCAAAGGAATAGGGGTTAAAGAGATTGTTGATGCATTCATAAGATTGACTGGAAGACCCTTTATGCCGCCAAAATGGGCAATAGGCCATACAATTTCAAGATATTCCTATTATCCTGAAAGTGAAGCACTGAACATTGCCAGAAGGTACAGGGAGATAACAAGAGTCGATGCCATGTACATGGATATTCACCATATGGACGGCTACAGAATATTTAAATGGGACAGAGAGAGGTTCAGAGATGGCTCTGATTTTCTTAAAAAAATGCACGAGATGGGCATGAAGGTTATAACAATTGTTGACCCAAGCATTAAGGCGGACCAAAACTATGATGTATTCATACGTGGGATGGGAGCCTACGTATTCAAATCCAATGATGACATATATTTTGCAAATATGTGGCCCGGCAACTCTGTATTCCCGGATTTTCTTAACAGTAAGGGCAGGGATTTCTGGAAATTGGAGATAAAGCAGTGGGTCAAACAGGGGATAGATGGAATCTGGCTTGATATGAACGAACCGACGATTCTCACAAGTGATCATATGTTTGATCTTGATGCCGTGCATCTACTTGACAACGGCAAGAGATTAAAACATCGGGATGTGAGAAATGCTTATCCGTACTTTGAAGTGAAGGCAACCTATGAGGCTCTCAGCGAAAATATGGAAAAACCTTTTATTTTGACAAGATCCGGATTTGCAGGTATTCAGAAATATGCAGCCGTGTGGACGGGTGATACTAGATCGTCATGGGATGATGTG
>JAKADQ010000125.1 GCA_021820405.1 Thermoplasmata archaeon
CTATCAACGCCTTTGCTACTTTACCAAAAATTCCACTGGATCCAACCAAGGGAATTTTCCCATTGGTTCTAGGATTTGATTTTCCATACTCAACTTTTGCAAATTCCTTTAACTCCTTTACACCCCACTCTTCGGGTATCTCGCCAATCTCTGTCATTTTAAACTTTGTATGCCCGATACCTCTAGTAAGAAGTTTCTGCATCAGGCCTTTCTTGAACTGTTCGGTCAGAGTTATTTGTTCATTCACTTTCTGTATTTCATCGTCTGCTGTGGAAAGGATTTCTGCTATTTTCTGCTGCTCTGTAATAGGCGGGAGTGGGATTTGTAAATTTTCTAAAGTTGATTTTTTAATCGACGGTAAAGTGGTAATACTTGACAAATACCTAAGATCAACTCGAGAAACGAAATAATAATATAGAAACTCGTTGAAAATATTTGTTGGAACTATACCGGCTACGTTATTATCAAATGTCGCTTTAACCGAGATGATTCTGAATTTATTGAGATAAACAGCCATTCCAATTTTTGGGAATATTATTGTGCCTGCAGGAAAAACTTTTGCTTTCATTTGCTTTAACTTCACCTCATCTACAAAGTTATTCGCAGTGTTGATATATTTATCAGATAAGTTCATATCTCCAACTTTTATGAAAGGATAGTTCCCGCTATCTTCGCCCTGATATTTCAGAGGGAATCCATAACCAGAAACCACATCAGTAACTTCTGACAACCGTACAATACCCCACTCTTCAGGTATTTCCCCAATCTCAGTCATCTTATATCCTAATTTAGTCAATATAACCCAGCTCCTTTAGATAACCATTCAGCTTTTCCTCGACTTCACCTAAATCAGCGTTAATTCCATTCAATTCCTCAATAGTGCCTGCTATGTCGATGGAACTCTCATTGTCAATAGGGCTGACAAAAGTGGTGACATTTAAATTATAATCCTTTGCTTTTATCTCATCGACACTGACAACCTTTGAAAATCCATCAATTGATTCGAATTTCTTATATGCTGAAACTATATGATCAATGTTATCATTTGTAATAATATTCAATTTCCTCATATCTGGATGTTTTCCATATTCCCTGGAAGCGTCTATGAATAATACCTTTTCCCTGTATTCTTCCTGTTTTTCCTTATTAAAAATAAGTATAACTCCAGCCGCGCCTGTATTATAGAAAATCTTTTCAGGCAAAAGAATAACTGAATCGAGAAGTTTTTCATCAACAATTTTTTGCCTGATAATTTTTTCTGAATTGCTTCTAAAGAGTGCCCCCTGATCCATAATCACTGCTACTTTGGATTTTGCTGTGTAAAGCATGTGTTCAATCCATGCCCAGTCTCCATACCTCTGTGGAACGAAACCATAAGCATATCTATCCTTGAATTCTGCCTGCTTCAAAGTGTCCTCGCCATAACCTTTCTGTGACCATGGTGGATTTGCAAGAACAAAATCGAAACGACGCAAGCCGGAAGATGTTTTGAATTTTGGATAAAGGAGGCTGTCCCCAACTTCCAGGTGTGATTCTGATATGTCGTGGAGTATTGTATTCATTTTAGCCAGAGCATATGTAGTCGGGCTTCTTTCCTCTCCGTAAAGACCTACCCTATTTGCCTTATCCACACCCATCCTTGATTTAACGTGTTCATAGGCCTCTATGAGCATTCCTCCTGATCCACATGCTGGATCGTATACGCTCATTCCTGGTTGTGGGTCCAGTATATCAACCATAAGCCTTACTACTTCCCTGGGCGTGTAAACTTCACCCTCCTTGGCTTTTTCAGGTGCGAATCTCATAAGGATATGCTCATAGGCATCTCCCATGGCATCGCCCTCTATGCATTTATTTGAAAAGTTGTATTTATCGAATAGGGCAAATAGCTGCTCAAGGAGTATCCTGTTTTCCCTGGTTTTAGTGAAATCTATGAAATCTATTCTATTTACTACCCCATCAAGCTCTTTGTTTTCCTTTGCTATTTCATTTATGGCCCTTGACATATTTTCGGTGAGTTTATCCCTGTCTTTCCTTATGTTGTTCCAGAGAACATTCTCAGGAACCATAAAGCTATGGAACTCATTGCTAACTGCACGTTTGGCTGCCTCTGATTCATCTATGCCTGTTTCCTCCATAATTTCTGACATGGCATCCTCAATTTCCTCTTTCCATCTGTCGCTTAATCTTTTGATAAATAAAAGAACAAGAATATACTTATAATCCACAGATGTCCGTATCAGGTCTGCAGCATTATCCACCAGTTTAACCAGGTCATTTTTTGTAATTTTGCTAAAACAATCAACTGCCATAGAATTCACAAGTATCAGCGCAAGAGCAAATATAAAAGTTTCTACACCATAGAACATGAATATCCTTAATTTTATTATTATGTGGTTAATTTCAATGGACAAATTATAGTTAAATAGGGTGTCTCACATTTTAACAATTGACGATTTTCATTATCTCCCTCGGTTTTTCTCCCAGTTCCATGTTTGATATTACCATTAGATTGTATGCAATGGTCTTTAATCCAATTGCCGTATCATAGTCCCTGTTCACAGTGTACCATATATACTCTGCTTTCAAAATCTCTTCAAGTATGCTGAAAGTACGTTCTATTTCCCATCTAAGAGGATACATTGAAGAATATTCTTTTCTCAAATCA
>JAKADQ010000126.1 GCA_021820405.1 Thermoplasmata archaeon
TCATACCCGATGGATTGCAACCTGTTAATTAAGAGATTCCATCTCCATAAGCCCGGCTCATTCGCACCGATACTATCGTCGACGTACCGTAATATTGAAGTGCATCCGCTTCTCCATCAAGCTTGTATAAGAGAAGATTTCGTTGTTTAAATAGAGTTTAGGTCGATAGCAAGAATAATATCCATTGGGAATATCCCAATGGGAATCATGGATAATCTAAAACCACTAATTTCAAGAAAATTGCAAAGGCAAAATGGATCTTATACAATTTCAATACCAAAGGACATGCTCATAGAAATGAATATTAAAAAGGGAGATCCACTCAAAATTGAGATGGAAGGTTCAAATATAATACTCTCTAAACTTCAAAATGTCAATAAAACTGTTTATACAATTGGATATGAAAACAAGTCGCTTAATACTATGATCAACATATTAGAAAAGAACAATATTACTGAGGTTATAGATGTAAGAAATAACGCATTCAGTTGGAAAAAGGACTTCATGAGAGAAAATCTTAATGAGACATTCAATTCCATAGGCTTAAAATACATTAATCTTCCAGCCTTGGGGGCACCTAAAGAGATGAGGAATGAGATCAAATTGAATAATAATCCGAGCCTCTTTTTCAATAGATATAGAATTTGGCTTGATAATCACATTTCAACATTTGACCTTATGTTGAAAGCTATTAATGAAAGGACTTCAGTGATAATGTGCCTAGAAGAAAAGGTGGAAAATTGTCACAGAAGCATATTGGCAGAGAAGCTATCAACACTTGGATATAAGGTATTAAACTTATGAGCTACTCCAGAAAAAAGGTATTACTGACTGTTAAGGCTTACCCAGAGAAAAGCAAGAAATACGGAGCCTGCGTGTGTACTGCTGGAATCACTGATGATGGACAATTCATAAGACTCTATCCGATTCCATTTGAAAAATTTAGGGGAAAAAATAGATTACCAAAATATTCTTGGATTTCAGTTGAATGTGAGAAGGCTTCAGAGTACCTTCAGAGAAAGGAAAGCTACCATGTAAGATACGAAACAATCAAAATTTTGGAAAGTTTGGATACCGGTCCGCGTCAAACATGGCAAAAAAGGACTAAAGTGGTAAACCCCATGGTATCAAGATCGATGGAGGCACTTAACGATCTAGGAAATAAAGACAAAACATCGCTTGGCCTGATCAAACCATACGAGATATATGACTTGATAATTGACGATAAGGGCGATTCAACACCAGAAGAAATCGAGATAAGGAAAGAAATACAAATTACCTTGGATGGGGAAGTTAGAACTGATCTTGAACCCATAGGATACAATTTTAGATATCATTTTAGATGCCAGGACGAGAGCTGCAATGGCCACAACATAATGTGCGAAGACTGGGAGATGTTAGAGGCATGGAGAGCGTGGAAACAAAGGTACCCGGACCGAGATACCCTAATCAAGATGTTCAAGAAAAGATTCCTTGAGGATATGAGGGAGAGAGATATCCATTTCTTTGTGGGAACCCACTCTAGATTCAATACCTGGTTGATTATAGGCTTATACTATCCTCCAAAACCATCAAATTAGTTCTTATTATTTCTTTAATTGGAATTTGTAAATATAGGTCCGTAAAATCCCCCTTCATCTCATCTATTGTACATCCCTCCTTGACGGCCTTTTAACTGGAAATTTTCCATTCTTGAATCTCCGGTTCTTCTTCAAATTCGTTTTCTGATTGGTCTGTTCAGGACCCCGGAAGAGATCGAACACCTTCACCTCAATGCACTTCCCTGTGTGTATTACAGTGCTTTTGTCAGGATGTTTCAAATGGAACTGTTTCAAAGCGTAGATGACTGCCTCTTTATCTCCAGAGAATAATGATAAAACATCTAGGTCAGTTGACTTCAGGCTCTGAAGAGATTTGCCAAAATGATCTTTTGACTCCCCTGTGAAGGTTGAATCTTCCGGCGGCGGTAACCTTTAGTTCATTCAAAGAAGGTGATCCGCATACAGGACCAGGAAGATCTCTTCAAGGAGATTCTCATTCTTTTTACCGACGGGTCTGGACGTTCGGTCAACCTTCCGGTTTTCACGTTCAACCTCCATCACAGGTCCATACAGATATATATGGGGTTCAGGTGTTTTGTGCATCAGAAAAATCTCGTGTTCTTTACCCGGACGTGGTTAAGATGTACCTGCACGGCTTTTTGTTTCTTTCAATGAGGTATTTCCGTAGGAACTCATTTACTGATGGAAGCAGACCTCGATCCTAATGCCACAAAATATCGGGTAAAACTGGCTGAGATTGAGCGGCTGAATTCCGCTTGAAGATGTACAAAACAGAAAAGATTAAACAATCCCTGTTGAAGAAGGGTTTTATTCTCAAGGAAGGAGACCATTCGTACTTTGTTTTTTATCATAGCGGGAAAGCAACCGGGATTTTCACGAAGGTTTCCCATGGTTCAGCCCCTCCGGGAAAAGACATACTGAGCAAAATAAAGAGACAGCTTCATTTTAATTCTCAAAAATTTCGGCGACAGGGTGTAATGGTCTTCAAAGCAGGTTGGAACGGTTTTCACTGCGAAATCAACAAACCGCAAACGTTCCGATGATAATATTTCCCATAATGCAATAAAGGATAGGTAAAATTATACA
>JAKADQ010000127.1 GCA_021820405.1 Thermoplasmata archaeon
TTTTTGGTTATGGTCGCTCTTCTGCATGCAAAAAAAGGGTAACTATGTGTGGGGGCTATACACAATCAGGATTTTTCAGGAGTTCTTTGAAATATATGTTTGTACCAGAAAAGTTAATAAATAAATTCCAATGAAAACATATGAAAAGTAAAATCTTAATCCCAATTGTTGTGGTGATAGTAATTCTGGCTGGCCTTGGCGGTTATCTTTATTATACAGGGACTGAGACAGATGGCCACATGGCAGTAATGGTCGCAGATGCACCTGCCATGTCAGGAGTAAATGGGGTGTATATTTCCTTTTCTTCAGTGGAGTTGCACAGTAACACTAGCGGATGGGTAAACTACTCCGTTCCATCAACCACCATCAACATACTTGGCCTGACAATATCAAATGCATCCTTGCTAACAAACATAACCCTTCATTCAGGCAAGTATACCATGATCAGGCTGTTCATAAATAATGTAACAGTTAATGTCCTTGGTGTGAATATTACTTTCACTCTTGCTTCAAAATTTGCATTCATAAATCATCCTTTCGACATCTCATCCCATTCAACGACAAAGGTCATAATTGACTTCAATCTCAATCAGAATCTGAACCTTAATTCAAGAATTTTTACGCCTAGTGTGGGTTTCGTAGTGAATTGATTGAAATACAATTCATTTTCAACGATCTCTTTTTCTGAGGTATTAATGCAATCAAATCTGTACCATTCTTTTAGCAGTGAATAAAAGAATTTGTTTGAATATCCGCCAGTCAGATGAAGGATGCGAATTCACTACAACAATAAATGTTCATTTTAAATGTACAGATTATTTCATTTTGAAACAGTTGCGCTGATATTACTGAGCATTTCATCTACTTTCTGTGCAAGTTCCGTCAAACCATTGTACTGGGAAAAAAGATCGGCTGCATTCTGCACCGCCACATGAACACTGTTATTTTCTTCGTATATGTATATTCTCACAGGCGGAATTATCCCTGCCCGGAGATCCTTCTCGAAAACCTCTTTGGCAAGTTTTGGATGGAATACCTCCAGTATCTTATTCCCCTTGATTTCAATTCCAGCTCTCTTAAGATTGGCCTGGGCGTCTATGATCGAAATAACTTTCAGGCCATTCTCTTCCACAGCTTTCTGAAGTATACTTACTGTTTCTTCAAAGCCATATTTTGAATCAATTTCTTTCACTTTCATTATTATCACTCCACACAGCAAGACATCCTAGCCATATCTCTGGTAAATGACTGTGATGCCAGTTTGATGCCTTCGGCCACAGTCGGGAATATGTGGCTGTTATCAATTATTTCCCTGTATGTATAACCGCCTTTGATTGCCATAACACCTTCCATAATAAATTCTGCTGCATATGGTGCCAGTATTTGAATTCCAACGATCTTTTCCGTGTCCTGATCAGCCACGATCTTGAACATCCCAAGTTCTTCTCTGAGCAGTCTTGCCTTTGGAATGGAAGCTAGAGGGAGCACCCTGGAAATTGCCTTTGACCCCTTTCTGTTATATTCTTCCTCGGTGTAACCCACAGATGCAAGCTGTGGTTCTGTAAAGATTGCCCATGGTATTTCGTTTAAGTTTATTTCCTTTGATGAATGGTTGAATATGTTGTATGAGATCGTGGCTCCTTCCCTTGCAGCGAGCGTTTCAAGCTTATATTTCTGGTCCACGACATCTCCAGCCGCATAGATTGCCGGATTGCTCGTTGAAAAATCACCATTTACCTTGATTCCTCTTTTTGAATGCTCTATCCCTGCATTTTCTAAGGATAATCCATCTATATTTGGAGACCTACCGGAGGCAATCAGGATCTGATCAACCTCGATCTCCTCCTCTTCCCCTTCGTATTCTGTAAGTATGATCTTTCTGCCATTTTTCCCATATACCTTCCTAACATCTCTTCCTATGTAAAATGTAATCCCCTCATTCTTCAATGCCTTGATGAGTTCATCGCCTATTTCCTTTTCAATTTCTCTTGCTATCGTATCATGTTTCTTTATAATGCTGACTTGTGTGCCAAGCCTCTGTAATGCCTGCCCTATTTCAAGTGCGACAAATCCGCCTCCAATTATGCCCAAGCGATCTGGAAGTTCATTGATATCCCATACATTTTCGCTTGTGAGATATCCGGTATGTTCAAGTCCTTCAATGGAAGGAATCTCCGGTCTGGATCCTGTCGCTATGATGAAATTATAACCCTTTACCTGTTCATCGCCATCTTTTGATGATATATTCACAGTATCCGCAGAAATAAAACTGGCTTTTCCATCATAAACCCTAATGTTAGGATAAAATTTGAGGATATCTTCATATTTACTCCTCCTTTCTTCCTTAACGGCTTCCCTCAGAGACTCTATGAGTTTTGCAAAGTTTATCTCAGGCCTTACAGGCTTAATCCCAGGATATTTGGGTTTTTGCTGAGTTCGGGCAACTTTTGAAGCCTCTATAATGTATTTTGATGGCACGCAACCCACGTTGACGCATGTTCCACCAATAGGCCCATACCCTATCATTGCAATTGTGGCCTGATTGGATGTCATTTCACTTGCTCGTATGGCAGCAGAGAATGCGCCAGCTCCCCTGCCGATTATAACAAGATCATATTCCTGAGTC
>JAKADQ010000128.1 GCA_021820405.1 Thermoplasmata archaeon
AGTGAAAAAGGGTGATATAATTGGTGTTTGCCTCCCCCAGTCAATACAGGGTTTTCTATCATATCACGCACTCTGGAATAATGGTCTTGTAGCACTTCCAATCGATTCTAAGATGCCGATCAGTGCTATAGATACTATTGTCTCAAGTGGAAAGGTATCTGGAATAATCACTTATGAGGGTCTCTACAGTAAAATTAACAGAGAAGACACGTCAAGCATATTCAATCTCCTGACGGACCCAAAGGATTTTCTTTCACATTTTCAGTCTCCGCCGGAGGATTTTCTCATCTATAAACCTAAAGGAACAAGGCAGAGAGCCGTGTTCGAGGAAATATGCTATGGAAATGAAATGGAACAGGAAAAGACCGATCCATACACAGATTATGCCATAGCAAACATAATTTGGAAGCCTTCAGGGGCATTTTCACTTGTAAAATTTACGTCCGGAGCAGTTGTCGAAAGTTTTACGAGGGAAATCAATAGGATTCCTTCAAGAGAAAATTCTACATTTTTACAGACTTATGAACCATCAGATTCAAGCTCTGTTGTACTCTCCTATCTGTATCCTTTAAACTTTGGGCACACAATAGCTATGGAGAATCTGAACGAAGGTGAAGATCTGAAAAAAGCCACCAAAAAACTATCTCTGGACAGGCACATCATACTCAATGTGCATGCATATTCAGCAGATTTCCTGAAAGATGTGGAAAAGAAAGAAAGGGATGCCCTTTCCCTTATATTTTCAAGAGGTGAAATATCAGAGGGAATTCTTACATCTCTGAGGGAGAGAAAATCATCTGTTTTTATGTTTCTCTTCGATCAGCATTCCATAGTTCCGGTATATATAAAACAATCATCAGGTGCTGGAAAATTCGTAAAATTTACAGAAGATACAGAGTTTATGGGTATTGAATCAAGGGATGGGAGAATCTACATAAAAGGTTCTTCTGTTGTCTCCCCCGATGGAAACGAAGAAGAAATTACAGACATTAAGATTACAGAAAATGAGCCAGAAGAAGTAATATCGCTGGATCAGGATCAACTGATTCTGGCCGGAAAAACATTTCCGTTATCCCACATAGAGAAGCAAATTTCTTCGGATCTCGGTTTAAAAAATTTGAAAATCATACAGGAAAATGGTGTTATAAAATTGATTTCAAATGAAAAAATTGATAAAAAGGATTTAAAAAATATATTGAAAGATCATTTACCTCCAGAGTTTTCAATTTTAGTTAGTTCATTCACCTGATAATTTTCTGATCCTCTCGGCCAAATTTTTCAGTTTGTCTTTATTTTCCTCATATTTTTTCGAGCCATTCTGCTTTAATTCCTCCATGAATGTAACCAGGGAAGACACTTCTTCCACGGCATCTTCAAAGGTTCTTGTCCCTCTTCCAAAGATACCGTTTCTGATGGTGAAATAGTTCTCTCCATCATCGGTGAGTTCATATTTGCCATCCTCTCTCTTTTTAATGGTTCCCTCCTCAATCATCTTCTCGAGCATGGGATAAATTGAACCTGGAGAGGGTCTCCACATTCCCAGGGTCTGCTTCTCCATACTGTCCATTATTTCCACGCCATTTCTCGGGCCGGAGCTCAGTGAAAAAATTATCCAAGCTCTCAAGTCTCTTCTTTTTCCTCCAAACATTCCATTCATCATGTTCATCGTATCGGTTATTCGATATTGGTATATAAATATTGCTAAAACGAATATCGAATTACCGAAGGTTGAAAACTTTTCTCCCTCCTTTTAAAGCTTTTAACATTTAATTAATAATTTGTAATGTAGAAACGAGATGAAACATTATGGAAAAATCAGCTAATTCTAATGAACCGGTCGTATCAAGAGGCCTCGAGGGGATCCTGGCAGCCGAGACAAAGGTTGGATTTGTGGATGGTCAGGAAGGAAGGCTATCCTACAGAGGTTATGATATAAACACACTTGCTGAACAGAGTAATTATGAGGAGGTTTCTTATCTTCTGATTTATGGGCACCTGCCAAACGAGAAGCAATTTAAGGAGTTTGTTACAAAACTTAGAAATGAAAGTGACCTCCCCGATGAGGTATATGATCTGATTAGAAAACAGGCAGATAAAACTCATCCTATGACATCACTGAGAACGGCGGTCTCATACCTTGCCACATTTGATAAGAAAGAATCCAGCAGCGATTATGCCGATCAGGAGGAAATGGCAATAAAACTAATAGGAAAGATGCCAACTCTTGTGGGTGCAATCCACAGAGTATATTCAGGGGAGGAAATAATTAAACCGGATAAGGGACTTTCATACGCTGCGAACTTTTTCTATATGGCTCTTGGAAGACGGCCAGATCCTATGGAGAGCAAGATGATGGATACTGCCCTGATCATACATGCAGATCACGGAATGAATGCATCAACATTTTCCGCACTTGTAACCATATCGACAATGGCAGACATGTATTCTGCAATCACTTCTGCAATATCAACACTTAAGGGGCCCCTTCATGGTGGTGCAAACGAAAGAGCACTGAAGCTGATCCAGACGGTTGGCAAACCTGAA
>JAKADQ010000129.1 GCA_021820405.1 Thermoplasmata archaeon
CGTATTTGCGCTCAGATGAACTGTCGAAGATAGTTCAGGCATTTTCTGAACTGTATTCAGAAGTTGATTACTTAATTTTCGATGAAATACAAATAGTACCGGGATGGGAGAGATTCGTATCAAGACTGAGGACTTCAAAAAGAATCGTGATAACTGGAAGTAATTCTGGCCTTTTGAGAGGTGATCTATCTACATTCATAACAGGCAGGCATTCAGATATTGTCCTTTTTCCATTCAGTTTTCGAGAAATCTTGAAAACAAAAGGTGTGGAACTGGGTGTTGACTGGTATCAATACGGAGATAAGATATCCACAGTGAAGAGGCTGCTTGAAGATTTCCTGATAAAAGGCGGTTTTCCGGAAGTCCAGAAATTTGGATCCAGGATATTACAGGACATTTATAGGGATATAGTGGAGAATGACGTTATTTTACAGCATAAGATTCGCAACAAGGAAGCCATAAGAAGTCTCTCTCTGTACCTTGCAACTAATATTTGCAGGGAAATATCATTTGAAAAATTGACACGATATCTGAGCATAAAAAATGGTCATACGGTTGCAAAATACATCAGATATCTTGAAGAATCCTATATGGTTTTCACACTGCGACGTTTTTCATTCAAACTTAAGGAGCAATTCGTAGCACCAAGAAAGATATACCTTATTGACACCGGTATAGCGGAAAGTGTCGCATTCAGAGTGAGTCCAGATCGAGGAAGGCAGATGGAAAATATTGTCTTCATTGAGTTGATGAGACGAAATCAATATTTGGCGTTGAATCTGGAATTGTTTTACTGGAAGGATCACCGGGGAAGGGAGGTTGACTTTGTTCTCAAAAAGGGGAGCGAGATAGTTCAACTTATACAGGTTTCATGGGTTTCCAGCAAGAACGAAATTGACGAGAGGGAAACGGGCAGCCTGATACTGGCTGCAAAGGACCTGAGGTGTAATGATCTGATTGTGATAACCTGGGACTACGAGGATAATGATGTAAAAGAAGAAAAAAAGATCAAGTATGTTCCATTATGGAAGTGGCTGTTAGAACCTGATGAGTTGACCACAACCTGAATAATGCCGTGTAACAATAGTTATACCGCATTCTTTTCAAAATATGTAAAACATTTAGAAATCAATTCTCATTTCAATTTCATCTGTAAATTCAAACCCACACTTTCGGTAAAAGTATGCATTCTTCTTAGAGCAATTTAGAATTGTTTTGTAACACCCCGTTTTTCTTGCATGCTCCAGTAAAACATTAATCATTTTCTGCCCTATTCCTAGCTGTCGAAAATTTTCGTCAGTGACAACGTTCTCGATATGTGCATAGGGTTTTCCGCCATGTGAAAGATTTCTTTGAATTAATAAAGTTGCAGTTCCCACAATTCTCCCAGCTATTTCTGAAACAATAACGTAATAATCATGATTTTCCAGAATTTGATGGAGGACTCTTAACATATGAGATTGATCTTCATTTTCATCTTTACTCATTTTTGTATTTAGCTGTTCAAGTAAACTTAAAATGGGATTTAAATCAGCAATTTTTACGGGTCTGACCAACAAGTTACTCATGAATGACTCCGTTGGCAAACCTCAGGTCTTCTATTGTGTTAATGCCCTTCCATAGATTTATTTTCTTAATCTCTAAAGGTCTCCCTGACTTATATAAAATAGCTATTGCATCAGTAAGAAAATACTCACCAGAAGTATCGTTTGATTCAATTTTTGGGTAAATATTAAAAAACTCCCTGTGGAATACGTATATACCTGTGTTAACAAGACCCCTCCCCTTTAGCTTTTTCTCTATTATTTCTTTTGCAAATGAGTCAGAATCAGGCACAATTACACCATAATTACTTACATCGTTAACTTCAAACCCAAATACGGTTGGTCTATTGATTGTTAATAGATTAAGGTCTTCGTAATTAAATATATCGTCACCCATGAACACAGCAAAAAGATCATCTGTCACAAATTCCCTTGCACATCGGAGGGCATTCGCGGTACCAAGTGCAGTACTTTGATAATAATAATCAACGTCAAAATCACAAAGAATGTCTGAAAATTTATCAGAATCTGATGGATTTATAACCAAAGCAACCTTTATACCATCTCTTACAAGTTTCTCAATAATTCTTTGAATGATTGGAATTCCATTAATTTCAAGAAGTGGCTTTGGGGTTGAGAGAATTTTTATATCCGACTGTCCTTTTTTCATCCTAGTCCCATTGCCTGCAGCTAAAATTACGGCCTGTCTTATCAAGCTATATTACCTCCCTAACAAGTTTCTCTCCAAATTTGAGAAGTGAATTCGCATCTATTTCCGATCTTGCGTCAGAATTAATTCTTATTACTGGTGATGTATTAGAAGCTCTTATGAGAACCCATCCATCTTTATCGTTTGAAAATATCTTTACTCCGTCAGTTTGGTCCGTTTCGAAACCCATTTCTTTGGCTTTCCTTTTCACTTCATTAACTATTTGGAACTTCGTATTGTCATCGCACGGTATTTCTACCATCTGTGAA